>CAZGRJ010000014.1:16462-25053 GCA_964528115.1 uncultured Nitrospirales bacterium | reverse complement strand
AGCCACAGGACCAGCCCCAGCACCCCGGCCGCGGCGGTGGCGAGGCCGGCGACCCGCCAGGCGGCGGGGCGCGGGAACCGGCGCCGGGCGAGGGCCGCGCGGCGGGCTTCGGCCAGGCGGGGCGACAGGGCGGCGCCCCTGGCCTCGGCGTCCAGGGCGGCGCGGAGGGCGTCCACGACCTCCCGGTCGCGGGGCTCCATCGGGTCCATCCCGTCCTTGCCTTCGGGAGTCACGGCCGGTGGTCCTCCAGGACCGCCCGCAGGGCGCGGAGCGCGCGGAAGTAGTGGGTCTTCACGCTCCCCTCCGAGCACCCCATGACGGCGGCGGTCTCGGCCACGCCAAGGTCCTCCCAGGCCCGGAGCACGAACGCCTCGCGCTGGCGGAGCGGCAGGCCCGCGAGGGCGGCACGAAGGGCCTCCCCGGCCCGGGCCAGGCGCACCCCGTCGGAGGGAACCGCCGCATGGGGGTCCGGGAGGCCGTCCATGGGGTCCGCCGGGCCGTCGTCGGGGTCGTTGCCGCCCAGCCAGGCCGTGACCCGCTGGCGGACGGCGCGGCGCCGGTGCCAGTCGCGGATGCGGTGCTGGAGGATGCGGAACAGCAGGGGCCGCCACTCCTCCGGAGGGCGGTGGGCGTACTTGGTGACCAGGCGGCACATGGCGTCCTGGACCACGTCCATGGCCTCGTCCGGGTCGCGCACGCCCACCCGGGCCATGACCAGGGCGCGCGGGCCCACCTCGGCCAGGAAGGCGTCCAGGGCGGCCGTGGCGTCGTCCGGGGCGCTCACGGCGGCCGTCCGGCCGGTCCAGACGACGGTCCGGTCCAGCGCCAGCTCCACGTCACCCTCCGCCCGGCCGGCGGCCGGGGGCGCGGGACCATATGGCGTGCCGGTTCACGGGTTCTCCTCCACCCTCCCACAACGCGCGGGGCCCGATCCGGTTGACTTGCCTACCCGCCCCGGCCCGGGCGGGCGCGCGCGGGGCCGGCCGGGCCGATGGACGCCACGCGCCGCAACGCCGTCATCGCAGCACGTAGACCGCGTAGGCCCCGTAGAAGACGGCCCCGATCAGCAGGTGGACCGGGCGCAGGCCGCCGTTCAGGCGCAACAGGAACAGCAGGATCGCCGCCGTGGTGATGGACATGCCGCCCGCCACCAGGACGCGCTTCTCCAGCGCCCACGGCGTCCCCAGGATGCCGATCACGGCCGGGAAGGTGCTCTGGAAGACCATGGCCCCGGTGATGTTGCCCAGGGCCATCTGGTCCTTGCGCTGATAGAGCCAGATCAGGCTGTTCATCTTCTCGGGCAGCTCCGTCGCGATCGGCGTCACCAGCAGGGAGAGGATCAGGGGCGAGATGCCGATGCCGACGGCCAGGTCCTCCACCGCGTCCACGAACAGGTGGGCGCCGCCCACGATGGCGGTCAGGGCCAGGACCACCTGCAGGGCGATCAGGACGTACGCCGGCCGGGCCCGGCGCGGCGCCAGGAAGAGGGGCGGCACCTCCTCGTCGTGGACGTTCGTCTCGGCCCGCAGGGTCGTCCGCACGTAGTAGGCGTACATGACCACCAGGAACAGGGCCATGGCCCAGCGCACCGGCATCCAGGGGATGTAGGCGGCGAGCATGGTCACGGAGAACGCCAGGAGGAACAGGCGCAGCTCCAGGTCCATCTGGCGCGTGTCCAGGCTCAGGAACGGCGTGCGCCGCCCCATGCGGGTGAACACGTACACCCCCACGGCGCCCAGGGGAAGCGACAGGGTCGTGAGCATGAAGGGGGCCCCGACGATGGCGCCGATGCCGATCTCCCGGCTGGCGACGCTGCCCCCGGCGAGGATGGCCACGAGGGGGATCATGGTCTCCGGAAGGGCCGTGCCGACCCCGGCGAAGATGCTGCCCACCACGCCGTCTGAGACGCCCAGGCGCTTGCCGAGCCACTCCACCCCGTTGGTGAAGACATGGCACCCAACGAGGATGATCGCGAGGGAGCTGACGAAGAGCAATGCCGCGGCGAGCATGGGGCCCTATCGTACTTTAGTCTTCGGGGAACACGGGGGAACCGGCGCCGACGCCGAACAGGGGCTGGCGCACTTCCCGGGGCGTCTGGGGCGCATCCGGCGGGCCCACGAGGCCGATGCGGAAGCGCACCAGGTTGCGGGCCGGCAGGTCCACGTAGTCGATCTCCGCCAGCCAGCAGCGGCCCTGGAAGCGCAGGGTGTACTCGGCCTCCACGGGGCGGCCGTCCTCCTGGTCGAAGTAGGTCCGGTGGCTGAGTTGCCAGCCCCGCCAGGGACCCAGGGAGAGGCCCGCGGTGTCGAAGTGGGTGCGCGTGCCCGTGCCGTCCTCCAGGACGGCGCCGGGGCTTAAGGGCGTGCCCACGGACACGGTGCCGCGGTCGAACAGGGTGCCGGCGGTGAACGCCCCCCAAGACCAGCCCAGGCGCCAGTCCGCCGCCGCCCGGTCCACCCGGCCGGTGACGCCGTCGTGGATCGTGTCCACATGCAGGGCGCCGACCGGGAGCGGGTTCACGTCAATCTCGGAGCGGTACGGCAGGGGGCGTCCCTCGGCCAGGTCGTAGCGGCCCGCCAGGCGCCAGCGCACCCGACCCAGGCGCTGGACGACGCGCAGGGTCAGGCGGTGCTCCTCGGTGAGCCCTTCCAGGGCGTCGAAGGTGGCCACGTCGGCGCGCTGCACCGGGATGTAGGTCCAGGTCAGCTCGGGCACCACCGTGTGGGCACGCCCCCAGAGGCGCCCCCGGCCGTGGCCGGAGAGGGTCAGGTGGAAGGGGTATGCCTCCGTGAGCCGCCCGTCCGGCCCGCCCCCGGCGCCGGCGCTGTACCAGACGAGGAAGGCGCCCACCCGCGGGGTGGCGGTCACCCTTCCGTCCCACAGGGGCAGCTCGGCCGCCAGCTCCGGCGCGGCCGTGCCGCGGACGGCGCGGGCGCCCGAGTCGCGGAACAGGTACACCCCGTCCACCCGCCCCGCGGCCCACACCGGCAGGCTGCCGAGGGGCACGTGGAAGCGCTCGGCGCGCAGGAGCGGCAACTGCTGGACGGTGGTGTCGGAGGGGGCGGTCAGGTCGATGATCCGGCGCGCCAGGAGGACGGCGGCCGAGTTCGCGTTGCGGCGCTCCAGGTAGACGTTCGACTCCAGCCGGTCGGCGGTGCGCTCCTCGGTGGCGTCGCTGATGGTGCGCAGGAAGTTGCGGTCGTTCACGGCGTTGACGTCGGCGTGCAGGGTCCACCCCCCCAGGGCCCGGGTGGTGTGGCGCCAGTGGCCCTCGCCCAAAAAGCGGTTCGCCTCCTTGTCCTCGATGCCGAACAGGTTCAGCTCGCCCTGGGTGTAGCGCGTGGGCATGTAGCGGTAGCGCACGGTGCCGCCGGTGCCGCGCCGGGAGCGGGCGTCCAGGGAGACGGTCAGGTCGTGGGACGGGTCGATCGCCCAATAGAACGGCTGCGAGAAGCTGACCCCGTCCCGGGTGTCGGCCCCCATCTCGGGCAGGAGCAGGCCGGTCTGGCGCTCGGACGTCGGAAAGAGGAATGCGGGCAGGTAGAGCACCGGCACCTCGCGGATCCGGAACCGGACCCCGCGCGCCACCATGGTCCCCGGTACCCGCAGGTCGATGGTGTCCGCCGTGACCGACCAGTCGCGCGAGCCGTTCTCGTGGCACGGGCAGGTGGAGAACATGCCGTCGTTCACGGTGTAGCGGTCCGGCCCGGTGCGCTCGAGCTTCGCCCCCTCCAGGAAGTAGCGCCCCTCCAGGGCCAGGCGGCCGTTCTCCACCTCGCCCCGGGCTTGGGTCAGGTGCCAGCGGATGGCGTCGGCGTCCAGGGTGCTGTCGCCGTCCTGCACGTGGACCTCCCCCTCGGCGACGATCAGGGCCTCGGCCCGCTCCCACACCAGGTGGTCCACGGTGAGGACGGCGCCCAGGCGGGTGGCGCGGACGTGGCCCGTGGCCTCCACCCGGTCCCTCTCCCGGTCGTAGGTGACGGTGTCGGCCTGCACCTTGATCTCGGCCGGGCCGGTCTCGCCCGGGTGGGCGCGCAGGTCGAACGCCCCCGCCGGAGCGGAGGCGAGCCCCGCCGCGAGGACGGTGAAAAGCGCCAGGCAGCCGCGGCCCCGGACCCGGGCCGGGCCGGGCCTCATGCGGCCGCCCGTGCGGCGCGCAGGTGGGTACGAGTCTCCCCCACGGTGTAGATGGAGCCGGTGACGACCACGGCGCCGCCCGCGGCGGCGGCCTCGCGCACGGCGAGGTCCACGGCGGCGGCGACCCCCTCGACCACGGCCACGTCGCGGGCGTGCCGGCGGGCGATGGCGGCCTGCGCGGCGAGGTCGCCGCGCCGGGGGGTGTCGGGGGCGGTCAGGATCACCCGGGCCGCCAGGGGGCAGAGGGCCTCCGCGATGGGGTCGAAGTCCTTGTCGGCGAGGACGCCCAGGACCAGCCACGGGGGCCCGCCGGGGATCTCGGCCAGGTGCGCGGCCAGGGCCCGGGCGGCGGCGCCGTTGTGGGCGCAGTCGAGCAGGACCGGGGCGGCCGCGGCGACGGGCTCCAGGCGCCCCGGCCAGCGGGCGTCGGCGAGGGCCGCGGCGGTGCCCTCCGGCAGGCGGCCGTCCAGGAAGAGCGCGGCGGCGGCCAGGGCCAGGGCCGCGTTCTCGCGCTGGTGGCGCCCGGCGAGGCCGAGGGCGATGCCTTTCAGCGGCCCGCCGGGGCCGTCGTAGGCGAAGGGCTCCCCGTCCGAGACGGCGAAGTCCTCGCCCAGGACGAAGAGCGGCGCCCCGTTCCGGGCGGCGGCGGCCCGGACGACCTCGAGGGCCTCGCCCCGGGCGGCGGTCACCACGGGCACCCCCGGTTTCACGATCCCCGCCTTCTCCCCGGCCACGGCGGCGACCGTGTCGCCCAGGTGCTTCGTGTGCTCCAGCGTGACGTTCGTGATGATGCAGACCTGGGGGCTGAGGAGGTTCGTGGCGTCGAGGCGGCCCCCTAAGCCCACCTCGACGACGGCGGCGTCCACCGGCGCATCTTGGTCACCCGCCCCGGCGAAGTGCAGGAAGGCGAGGGCCGTGGCGGCCTCGAAGTACGTGACAGGCAGGTCCAGACGCCGGGCCGCCGCGTGGACCCGGGCGGCGTGGCGGACGAGCTCGGCATCCGTGATGGGCCGACCGTCCACGGTGATGCGCTCGCAGAAGTCCTCCAGGTGGGGCGAGGTGTAGCGCCCGACGGCGCGGCCCGCCGCCCGGAGGAGCGCCTCCAGGAGGACGCAGGTGGAGCCCTTGCCGTTGGTGCCGGCCACGTGGACGGCGGGGTACGCGTTCTGGGGGTCGCCGAGGTCGGCGAGGAGGCGGCGGGGGGTGTCGAGGCCGAGCTTGGTGCCGAACAGCGTCAGGTGGGCCAGGAAGGCGTCCACGTCGGCGCGCGACCGGATGGCGCCCGGGGCCGCCGGGGGCCCCGTGGGGGCGCCGTCCTCACGGACGTTCGGCCGCACGGTTGGCCGGACCTCAGGCGGACTGCTGCTGCCCGTCGAGGTCAAAGAAGGTGAGCAGGCGGCCGAGGGTGTCGCGGAGGGCCTTGCGCTCGACGATCATGTCCACCATGCCGTGCTCGAGCAGGAACTCCGAGCGCTGGAAACCCTCCGGGAGCTGCTGCTTGATCGTCTGCTCGATCACCCGGGGCCCGGCGAAGCCGATCAGGGCGCCGGGCTCGGCGATGTTCACGTCGCCCAGCAGGGCGAAGCTGGCGGCCACGCCGCCGAAGGTCGGGTCGGTCAGGACCGAGATGAACGGCACCCCCGCGTCGCGCATGCGGGCCACGGCGGCACTGGTCTTGGCCATCTGCATGAGGGACAGGATGCCCTCCTGCATGCGGGCCCCGCCGGAGGCCGAGAAGAGCACCAGGGGCACGCGCCGCGAGATCGCCCGCTCGGCCGCCCGGGCCACCTTCTCACCCACCACCGAGCCCATGCTGCCGCCCAGGTAGGCGAAGTTCATGAGCCCCACGACCACGGGCCAGCCGGTCACGGCGGCGTCGCCGGTGACGATGGCGTCGTTCTGCCCGGTCTTCTTCTGGGCCCGCTTGATGCGCTCCTTGTAGCGCACCGTGTCCTTGAACCCCAGGGGGTCCTTGGACCTGAGCTCCTGGCCCCACTCCTTGAACGACCCGGGGTCGCAGATCAGGGCGATCCGCGCCTCCACCGGGATCGGGAAGTGGTAGTTGCACTTGGGGCAGACCTTCTGGTTGTTCTCGATCTCCTTGCGGTAGATGATCTCCTTGCACCCGCTGCACTTGACCCAGAACCCCTCGGGGATGGCGGCCTTGTCGGCCGGGCCGGTGGCGGAGATCTTTCCGAACTTGCGTCGAAACCAGGACACGGGTCCCTCGCGGGCGGCTGGAGCGTTTCGCGGCGGCGTGATGGCGGGCGCGTGCCCATCCCTCCGGGATGTCCGGCCCGCCGGGCCCACGGGGCAGCGTAGCACACCCTCCCCCCGGCCCAGCAAGTCGCCCCGGGGGGGCCTACGGGGGTGGTTTGCAGTCGCTGCCGGTGGGCCAGCCCTCCACCCGCAGGTC
Organism: uncultured Nitrospirales bacterium; assembly: GCA_964528115.1. Taxonomy (GTDB): domain Bacteria; phylum Nitrospirota; class JACRHL01; order JACRHL01; family JACRHL01; genus CAZGRJ01. Next base: position 18,500 of record CAZGRJ010000014.1, on the reverse strand, counting down.
GTAGCCCCCGTAGGGGCCCGACGACGGGGGCGCGGCCGGGGCGCGCGTGACCTCGGCGTAGTACGTGCCCGGCATCAGGTGCACGCAGAGGTCGGAGGCCAGGTACTCCGTGGTCGTGATGTCGCCCAGGGTCTGGTTGCCGTCGTTCGTCCGGTTGGCGGCGTTGGGGGGGCAGATATAGCCCGTCGTGGAAACGCTGGAGTCGGTGTCGGCGACAACCGTGAACGGTCCACAAAGGCCGTTGGGCGCGGTGGGATAGGTCAGCGTGGAGAGGGTGCCCGTCAGGTTCCCGTCGTCCGTGCCCCAGGTCACCTGGACCTCCAGCGGAATGTAGTTGTCGTTCCCGGCGATGGCCGGACCCCCGTCGGCGGGAAGCAGCCGGAGGTACGTGTCGGCGCCGTCGTTGAGGTCGCCGGTGGTGATCCGCACGTCGGACTCGCCGTCCACCACCACGCGGAACAGGTCCACGTCGCCCTCCGGGAACAGGGTGTGGCCGTTGCTGCGCAGCTCCGCCGAGCCGGCGAAGACACCCGGAAAGTCGTGGGCTGCGTGCTCGGTACCCGTCAGGGCGTCCACCTCGGCGATCGTGTCGTCGGCCCCCTCGGCGTCCCAGCTCAGCGACAGGAGCCGGTCGCCGGTCATGGTGTCCAGGAGCGCTCCGGCGGCCGCCGGGTAGAGGGTCTCGAAGGCCCCCCAGAAGGTGGTGAAGGTGGTGTCGGCCGGGTCCTCGGCGCCGATCTCCTCGACGACGTTCAGGATGCCGTCGCGCCCGATTCCGGGCACGCTCCCCCTCCCGGCGTAGATGTCCCACAGGGCGCTGGCCACGGAGACCTCGCTGCTGCCGAACACGACGCGGTGCTGGAACAGGGTCCGGTTCACCGGCGTGGGCTGGTTGTCGGGGGTGGTCAGGTCGGGCACGAAGGCGTCGGGCGTCACCACCTCGAAGGCGAAGCGCAGGGACCGGCCGGCGCCCTCGGTGAACAGGGCGTCGATGATCGACCCGCGCACCCCGGAGCGGTTCGAGAACCGGGACGGATCGGCGTCGCGCGCCATGGTCGAGAAGAAGTTCGCCCACCCCTCCGACCAGGCCAGGCGCATGTCCTGGGTGTTGCCGTTGATGAAGTGGGTGCCGCCCGGCGAGGTGTCCTTGGCCAGGGCGTGCATGGTGAAGTGGCCGAACTCGTGGAGGATGATGTCGTCGTCGTACTCGTCCGAGTCGGACTGAACCTCGCCCTTGATGTGGATGATGTTGCTCTGGGGCACGAAGAAGGTCCCCAGGCCCTGGGTCTGGCGGTCCTGCCAGACGGTCGCCAGGGTGGGAAGTCCGCGGTGCCAGCGGTCGCGCACGAACTGGGCGCCGCCGGTGACCACGTCCAGGATGTTGAAGGCGCCCCCCGCGAAGCTCACCGAGCCGCCGATCTGGGCCTGCTTCCAGGGGGTGTCCTCGCGGATGCGGAAGGTGGACAGGACCCGCGCCGTGCCCGGGGTCACGGTCGTGGCCGGGGTGTCGGCGTAGTAGATGTCGCCCGCGTAATCCACGCTATAGAGGCGCGTGGCCGGCAGGCCCGAGCCGGTCACCGAGGCGTCCGCCTTGACCCGCACGAAGACCCGGTTCGCGGTGGGACGGATGGCGACGCCGGCGCAAAACGCCCCGCCGGCGTCCGTCCGTCCGATCCCCACGAGGGTGTCGGGGGCGTCTGCGTCGCGCAGCTCCACGACGGCGAACCGGACCGGCCGGTCCTCGTGGGTCAGGAAGCCGCTCAGGTCGTAGGGCTTGTCCTCGTAGACCGCCCGCCCGCTGACCAGGGTGGAGGCGGCGGGGCACAGGGTGAGTGCGCCGCCACCCCCCGGCGGGCCGCCGCCGCAGGACGCGAGCAAGAGGCCCCCCAGGCCGACGAGGACGGCCGGGAGCCACGGGGCGCGGCGCGGAGCGCCGTTAGCGGCTGGGGAACTCGCGCACCCGGGGCGCGGGCTCGGCGGACACACCCTCCCGCGTGGCGTCCGCCTTGCCGGACGCCGCTGGCTCGTTTTTCGGTTC
>CAZGRJ010000014.1:0-16362 GCA_964528115.1 uncultured Nitrospirales bacterium | reverse complement strand
CACCCTCCCGCGTGGCGTCCGCCTTGCCGGACGCCGCTGGCTCGTTTTTCGGTTCCGGAACATCAACGCTGACGGTCCGGGAGAACTGCACATTCGATGCCGTACCGCCCGACACCCGGGCCGAGACGGTCCCCGGCGCTGGGGCGTGAACCCGCACCTGGAACGTGCGGGTTTCGTCCCGGGCCATGGAGCCGGCCCAGGAGAGGTCCCCGTCCAGGACCGAAAAGCCCGCCGGGAGGGCGAATTCCACCGCCAGATCGGGGAAGTCGGAGCGGGTCAGGACCGTCAGGGAAACCCCGTAGTCCCCGTCCGCCCCGGCGGTGGAATCCACTTGCCAAAAAACGGAAACGGGCGGGAGCGGCTTCGCCCCGGCGGCCCCGCCGAGGCCACCGAGGAGCAGGCAGAAGGCGAGGGCCGCGAGGACGGACCGCCGAAATTCAGGCATTCGCATGGGTTTCTACTCCGACCGCCAGGCGATGACCTTGGCCTGGTTGCCCAGGCGCCGTACCGTGACCCGGAGGCTCCGGGTGGCGTCCCCCACCGTGCCCGTGGCGACGATGGAGAAGTAGTCGCTGGCGAAGTCCGTTTCTTTGGCGATGGCTTGGCTGAGCTCCGGGCCCAGCTGGATCACCTTCTCCAGCTCGGAGCCGGAGATGGCCGTGAAGGGGCGGGTGTCCTCGATGTTCTCGGCCAGCCCCCCTTCCGGCGGCTCGTCGACCAGGGCGTGCAGCAAGGGCCGCGATGCGTCGTTCAGGTTGATGTTGCCCGTCCGGGGCCGACCGCCGCGCGGGCCCGTCTTGCCTTCCCACAGGGCGGTCACGTGGAGGCGCAGATCCCTAACGATCTCAGGGGTGTAGCCCTGCACGAGGCGCAGCTCGTCCAGGGTCCGCAAGGGGCCGTCGGCGCATTCGTAGGGCGGGTCCTGGCGCTCGTAGTAGGAGGACTCGGCACCGTGGAGGCGCTCGCCGGGATCCTTGTCGAGCCAGTCCACCAGGGAGTCCACCAGCGTGGGGATCTCCACCTCGGTCGGGTCGAAGACCTGCTCCAGGAGGCGCCGGTAGAGCTCCACGCGGCTGTCGACGGCGTCCCCGTTCGTGTCCACGAGGGTGTTGAGGTCGAGCTTGCCGCCCTCGTCCTCGATCGCCACATCGATGGTCCCGTCGGCGACCGCGTAGCCCTGGATGCGCGTGCCCCAGATCTCGTCTTCGGAGTAGTCGTATGTGGGCGAGACGCGCAGATCCTCCATCAGGACGGCGCGGGCCGCCTCCACGGCCCCCTGGGCCAGGAAGCTCGCCTTGGCGGCGTCGCGGAAGTTGGCGGCGGCGCGCACGTCGAGGCGGGTGCGGTAGTCGAAGTCGATGATCATCGCCGTGAGAAGCGTCACCACCAGGAGCGTGAGGACCAGGGCGATGCCGTCCTGCCTGTTCAGGATGCCGACCGAGGCTCGGCCGTCGGACGGAGCCCGGCGCCGGCGGCGGCGCCCGGAAACGGGCGGGGGCCTCATGGGGCCCGATTATAGCAGGGCGGTCGCCAGGGGCCGCGCCTCAGCGGCGCCCCCGGATGCGGGCGAAGCAGAACACCAGCAGGACCACGATGGCGGTCCACGAGGCCCCCATGAACAGGGCGCCGCCGAAGGTGAGGCCGCCGTCGGTCATCCCGCGCCCCTAATCCGCATGGACGTGCTCCTCGGCCTCCATGGGCTGGCCGCGCCAGCGCCGGTACACGCCGAACATGATGGCCGCCAGGAGCCCCAGGAGCAGCACCCGGGCGCCCCACTTGTAGGGCCGGAACGCCTCCGGCACGCCGTCCATCACCAGGACGCCGAAGGCGTCCTGGTAGCCCCAGACCACCAGGATCACGAGAAGGAAGGCGGGCGTGACGTACTTGATGACGTAATAGTAGAGGCGCGGCAGCTTCACCTGGGCGCCCCGCGTGATCTCCTCCCAGGCCCGGTCCATGCCGAACACCCAGGCGAACAGGACGATCTCCACCAGGGCCATCACCACCAGGCCGAAGGTGCCGATCCAGTAGTCCAGCTCGTCCAGGAAGCCCTGCTTCATGAACAGGAGCACCGGCTGGGACAGGACGAACATCCCGACCCCCACGAGCACCGCGGCCTTGCGCCGGCTCACCTCGAACTCGTCCTGCAGGAACGCCATCATGGGCTGGGACATGGCCACGGAGCTGGTGATGCCCGCCACAAACAACAGCAGGAACCACAGGCAGCCGAAGAACTCCCCGGCGGGCAGCTGCTGGAAGACCACGGGCAGGGACATGAAGCCCAGGGAGAAGGCGCCGCCCTCGGCGATCTCGCGGGTCCCGGCCAGGCCGAAGAAGACCACCGCGGCCGGGATCGCGAGGGTCCCGCCGATGATGACCTCCACGGTCTCGTTGATCGCCGTGGTGGCGAGGCCCGTCAGGGCCAGGTCCTGCTTGGCCCGGATGTAGCTGGCGTAGGTCTGGATGGCGCCGAAGCCGAGGCTCAGGGTGAAGAACACCTGGCCGGCCGCGGCGAGCCACACCTTGGCCGAGGCGAGGCTCGAGAGGTCCGGGTTCCAGATGAAGCCCAGGCCGTTGGCGACGGTCCAGTCGGACTGGCCGTGGGCCATCGGCTCCAGGGTCAGCACCCGCGCCACCAGCACCAGGCCCAGGGCCATGAGGACCGGCATGGCCACCTTGGCCAACAATTCCAGGCCCCTGACCACGCCCCGGGAGAGGATCCAGACGTTCAGGACCACGGTGACGACGAAGAAGAAGTAGGCGGCCCCGAGCCCGGAGAAGTGGGGGTTCCGGTCCGTGCCGAGGTAGCCCCCCAGGAAGGTCCCCATCCCCTCCCGGGTCACCTCGCCGAAGTAGGTGCCGGCGGCCGAGAACACCGAGAACCCCAGGCACCACGAGACGATGTAGGTGTAGTAGAGCACCAGCCCCGTGGGAATGAGCACCCCGAAGGCCCCCAGGTAGCGGGCCGCCGGGTGCTTCCAGAGGGTGCCGAACATGCCGGGGGTCGTGCCGTAGCCGTGCACGCCGCCGCGCCGCCCGATGGCCAGCTCCACCCACATCAGGGGGATGCCCATCAGGATCAGGGCCACGAAGTACGGGATCATGAACGCCCCGCCGCCGTTCTGGGCGGCCTGGGTGGGGAAGCGCAGGAGATTGCCGAGGCCCACGGCGTTGCCCGCCAGGGCGAACACGAGGCCGACCTTGGTGTTCCAGATCTCGCGCTGGCGTTGGGTGGTCACGGCGCGTTCCGGGGTCGGTCGGTACCGATAAGGGCGCGCGGGGCGCCCCGGCCCTTCAGGCCTGTACCGCCTCCACGTTGCGGGCCTCCAGGCCGCGCCGCCCCTCGACGCACTCGAACTCCACGGTGTCGCCGGCCTTCAGCTTCTTGAAGGTGGCGCCCACCATGTGAACGAAGTAGAGGTGGACCTTCTCCCCATCCTCGCGTTGGATGAGGCCGATGCCGCTCTCGATGTTGAGGCGCTTGACGGTTCCGCGGTACTTCAACTGCCCTGCCCTCGCATCCTTGCACGGGCGACGCCGCGCATCGTGCCACGCATTGATACCGATTCGAGTGTCCCCCGTCAACCGGCGCTTGGGCCCGGCCCCGGGCGGCCCGGAACGCTTTTCACGGGGGCTCCGCCCCGTGTACAATGCGCCTCCGCTTCCGCCCGTTTCGGTGGCATTCGGGGCGCCGGTCTCCTATCGGCTTCCGCACCCCCTCGCCGAAGTCCGGGCCGGGGCGGGGCAGACGGCCTCTCGCGGCAAGGCGATAACGGCGGGGAGACGATGCACAACCTCTTCAGCGGCGCGTTCCTGATGTTGGTCGGGATGGGGACGGTGTTCCTCTTCCTCGGCCTCCTGATCGGCGTCACCGAGGTCATCCGCATCCTCTGGGGCGAGAAGCCCGCGCCCCCGGCGACCGCGCCGCCCTCGCACCCCGCGGGCGAGGATGAGGCCCTCCGGGCCGCGGTCGTGACCGCAGCCGTCGTTCACCACCATCGGCCGCGGTCGTGACCTCGGCCTACGGCACCACCGGCGGAGGCCCTGACTCCGCCCCTCCCCGGCCGGCCTCCTGAACCCGCGACTTTAGGAATCACCGATGGCGAACGCGAAACCCCGGCCGATCCTGGTGACCGAGACCATCCTTCGGGACGCGCACCAGTCCATCCTCGCCACGCGCATGCGCACCGAGCAGATGCTGCCGGTGGCGAAGCAGCTCGACGACATCGGCTACTGGTCCATGGAGATGTGGGGCGGCGCCACCTTCGACGCCTGCCTGCGGTTCCTCAAGGAGGACCCCTGGACGCGCCTGCGCACCCTGCGCAAGGCGATCCCCAACACCCGCTTCCAGATGCTCCTGCGCGGCCAGAACCTGGTCGGCTACCGCAACTACGCGGACGACGTGGTCGAGCGCTTCGTGGAGCTGGCGGCCGACAACGGCATCGACGTGTTCCGCATCTTCGACGCCCTCAACGACGTGCGCAACCTGGAGACCGCCATCCGCACGGTCAAGCGCAAGGGCAAGCACGCCGAGGGCACGATCTGCTTCACCACGAGCCCGGTCCACACGATCGAGGCCCTGGTGGAGATGGGCACCACCCTGGCCGAGATGGGTTGCGACTCCATCTGCATCAAAGACATGGCGGGGCTCATCACGCCGCCCCAGGTGTTCGAGCTGGCCACGGCCCTCAAGCGCGAGGTCAGCCTGCCGTTGCACCTGCACTCCCACTGCACCTGCGGCGTCGCCGTGGCCACCTACCAGAAGGCGGTGGACGCGGGCGTCGACATCATCGACACCTCCATCTCGTCCATCTCCATGGGCACCGGCCAGCCCGCCACCGAGAGCCTGGTGGCGGCCCTGAAGGGCACCCCCCGCGACACGGGGCTCGACCTGGAGAAGCTCGCCGCCATCTCCGAATACTTCGCGGCGGTCCGCAAGGACCTCTCGCCCTGGGAGTCGGGCCTGAAGGGCGCCGACGCCCGCATGCTCATCTACCAGGTGCCGGGCGGCATGCTCTCCAACATGGAGAGCCAGCTGCGCGAGCAGGGAGCGGGCGACCGCTACCAGGAGGTGCTGGAGGAGGTTCCCAAGGTCCGCGCCGACCTGGGGTACATCCCCCTGGTCACGCCCACGAGCCAGATCGTCGGGACCCAGGCGGTCATGAACGTCCTGGCCGGCGAGCGCTACAAGCTGCTCAGCCGCGAGACCGAGGACATCGTGCGCGGCATGTACGGCCGCACCCCGGGCCCCGTGAGCCCGGAGCTCGTCAAGCGCGTCCTGGGCGACGAGGGCCCCGTCAGCGGCCGCCCGGCCGACTACCTGGACCCGGAGCTGGAGAAGCACCGCCGCGACGCGGGCGACCTGGCCGAGAGCGACGAGGACGTGGTCTCCTTCGCCCTCTTCCCCCAGGTCGCGAAGGCCTACTTCGAGGTGCGGCACGACCCGGCCAAGCTGGAGTCCGCCCGCGCCGCCCAGGCACCGAAGGCCAAGGAGGGTCCGGCCACGACAGCCACGACGGCCGCGGACGCGACCGGCGACTACACGGTCACGGTGGACGGCCGCACCTTCCACGTGACCGTGGCCGAGGGCCACGCCGGCGGCGTGACGGTGCAGGAGGTGCGCACGGCCCCGCCGGCTCCCGCGGCCAAGCCCGCTGCCGTTCCCGCGCCCCAGGCGGCCCCCAAGGCGCCCTCGGGAGAGGGCACCCCCGTCCCGGCGCCCATGGGGGGCAACGTGCTGAAGCTGCCCCGCGGGGTGGGCGACAGCGTCGCCGAGGGCGACGTGATCCTGGTCCTGGAGGCGATGAAGATGGAGGTGGAAGTCTCCGCCCCCGTCGCCGGGTCGATCGTCGAGGTGTGCGTCAAGGAGGGCCAGGCCGTCAGCCCCGGGACCGCCCTCATGGTCATCGGCTGACCCGGATGGCCCCCCTCCTGCGCGCCCGCCGGGCCCTCGCCCGCGCGGTTCTGCTGTCCCTCGCCCTTTGCATCTGCGGCCCCGCCCTCGCCGCGTGGGCCTCGGGGACCGCCCCGGCCTCGGAGCCCGCCCCGGAGGCCGCCTCCCCGGCCGTCCACCACGACGTGGCGTCCAGGGAATCGATCATCTCGTTCCTGCACGACACGGGCGTGATGAGCATCACCCCGGGCGCGGCCGTCATGATGGCGGTGGGGGGCCTGCTCATCTTCCTGGCGGTCCGCAAGGGGTACGAGCCGCTGCTCCTGGTGCCCATCGGCCTGGGGGCGATCCTGACCAACATCCCCCTGGCGGGGATCGCCGGGCCCGACGGCGTCATCGGCCTCCTGTACAACGTGGGCGTGAGCAACGAGCTGTTCCCGCTCCTGATCTTCATGGGGATCGGGGCGCTCACGGACTTCGGGCCCCTCATCGCCAACCCCCGGCTCTCCCTCCTGGGGGCGGCGGCGCAGTTCGGCATCTTCGGCACCCTGGTCGGGGCGCTCATGCTCGAGATGATCCCGGGCGTCCCCTTGAGCTTCACCCTCAAGGAGGCGGGGGCGATCGCCATCATCGGCGGCGCCGACGGCCCCACGTCCATCTACGTGGCGGGCAAGCTGGCCGACCACCTGATGGGGGCCATCGCCGTGGCGGCCTACTCCTACATGGCCCTGGTGCCCATCATCCAGCCCCCCATCATCCGGGCCCTGACGACGGGCAAGGAGCGGGTGATCGAGATGAGCCAGCTGCGCCACGTAACCCAGAAGGAGAAGCTCCTGTTCGCCTTCGGGCTCCTCACCCTGTGCATCCTCATCATCCCCACCTCCACGCCCCTGATCGGCATGCTCGTGGTGGGCAACGTGTTCCGCGAGTCGGGCGTGGTGGAACGGCTGTTCAAGACCTCCGCCAACGAGCTCCTGAACATCGTGACCATCTTCCTGGGGCTTTCGGTGGGCTCCAAGCTGGCGGCGGACCAGTTCCTCTCGGTCCAGACCCTGGGGATCGCGGTCCTGGGGCTGCTCGCCTTCTGCGTCGGCACCGCCGCCGGGGTGCTGATGGGCAAGCTCATGAACGTCATGTCCAAGGGCGGGATCAACCCCATGATCGGCGCGGCCGGGGTGTCCGCCGTGCCCATGGCGGCGCGGGTGGTCCAGAAGGTGGGGATGGAGTACAACCCCCGCAATCACCTGCTCATGCAGGCCATGGGGCCGAACGTCTCCGGCGTGCTCGGCTCGGCCATCGCCGCCGGCGTCCTGATCTCGTTCCTGGGCTGAAGCCCTCCTACCCGCGCCGCCCCGGCCCCCGCCACACCCCGTCCGTCACGCGCCGCCGCCGCCGCGGCGCATTTTTCAGCAGGTAGATCCACGCCGCCCCGTGGGGCGTGTCGATGCGCTCCCGCACGAACAGCTCGGGACAATCCTCCAGTCGATCCAGGCGCGCGAGGGTCGCGGCGGAGACCCGATAGAGCTCCCCGCTCACGGCGGTCCGCCCGCCCTTGCACACGCCGGGATAGCCGCCCAGGTGGAGCATGGTGTAGGCGGGGCCGGTGACGTGCGGGCCGAGAAATTCGGCTCCGCGCAGGTGGCCGTGGTTCGGGTGGCCCTCCAGGAGGGTGCCGTACACGAAGACGAGGTCGGGCACGGCTACCCGTCTTCCGCCAGGACCCCGTCGCGCCACGCCTTCCAGCGCGCGAATTTCTCCGGCAGGTACGCCCCCTCCGGCGGGAGGGGCTTCAGGTCCGGCGCCGGGGGCGGCACCCCGGCCGCGAGGGACGCGGCCCCCAGGAGCGTCGCCTCGGCCTCCCGCAGGCGGAACACGGGGAGGCCCGAGCAGGCCGCGATCGCGCGCCCGAGGAACGGCTCCGCCGAGAGGCCCCCGGCGAGGACGAGGCGCGTGACGGGGGCGGCGCGGGCCAGGTCCGCCGCGATGGCGCACACCCGGAAGGCGACCCCCTCCAGGACGCAACGGCGCCGATCCCCTGGGCCCAGGGCACGGAAGGCGTCGTTCTCCACCGGCCCCCGGTCGGCGCGCCAGTGAGGGGCGCCGATGCCGGCGGCGTCCGGGATGCACAGGGCCTCCGGGAAGGGGTCCGTGTCCGGAACGGGCGTCCGCCCCGCCCCGACCGCCGCCCCGATGGCGTTGATCGTCCCCTCCCCCGCCCACCGGACGCCCCCGGCGTCGCGCAGGAGGGGCCCGGCCAGGTAGCGATGCGGCACGTCCTGCCGGCGGGCCACCGGACGCAGGACGAAGCCCCCGGTGCCCAGGTTCACCAGGGCGGCGCCCACGTCGTCGGTTGATCCGTCGCCGAGCGCGGCCAGGGCCGCGGCGGCCTGGTCGGCGACGGTGGCCGTGACGACCCCCTCGGCGAGACGGATGTCGAGGCCACGCGTGTCGCCCACCTCCGGCAGCCCCGCACGGGGGACGCCGAAGATCTTCAGGAGGTCCGGGCTCCAGTCCCCCGTGTCCAGGTCGAGCAGCAGCGTGCGGGCGGCCATGGAGAGGTCCGTGTGGTGGACGGCGCCGTCCGAGAGGCGCCACAGCAAATACGTCTCCAGCGTCCCGAAACGCAGGCGCCCGCCCGCAAGGCCGCCGCGCAGGTCCGGGTCGTCCGCCAGGAGGGCCGCCAGCTTGGGGCCGGCGTAATGGGGCGAGAGGACGAGGCCCGTGCGCCGGACGACCTCCGGCTCGACCGCCGCGTGGGCGCGGCACCACGCCTCGGCGCGGCGGTCCTGCCACGAGATCAGCGGCGTGACCGGACGGCCGGTGGCGGCCTCCCACAGGACGAACGACGAGCGCTGGGACGCGATCCCCCACGGGATGTCCGGGCGCGCGGCGGACCGGAGCAGGTCGATGGCGGCGGCGATGTACGCCTCCGCATCGACCTCGCGTATCGGGTCGGCCCCGGACAGGGGCGGCGCCGGGCGCTCCCCGGCGGGGGTCAGGGCGCCATCCGGCCCCAGGCACCCGGCCTTGATCCGGGTGCTGCCGAGATCGATTGCGAGGGCTTCAGGCGCCGGGGACGCGGACATGGGCCAATACCGCCGCGATTTCCTGCTCCCGGCGCTCCGAGCTCCAGCCCAGCTCCTTCCCGGCCAGGTCGGCGCATGCGGCCACGGTGTCCCGGTCGAGGGGGTGCAGGAGGACCAGGGGGGTTCGGCGGCGCAGGACGGCCGTGAGGGTACGCGCCATCTCGCTCCGCACCGCGTGGACCACCTCGGCGGCGCAGAACGGCAGCTCGGGGACGATCCGCCGCGCCAGGTCGGGCCGCTCCCGCACCACGTCCAGGAGGCGCTCCACCGTCGTGCCGTAGCGGGCCGCGCAGGCGGCCCCGGTCTCGGCGTCCAGGCCCAGGGCGGCGCCCTGGGCGGCGGTCTCCTCCTGGAAGTGCGCGAAGTCCGTCACCGGCCGCCACGGGAAGGCCCGACGCTTCGTGGGGCACTGCCCGGGCGAGCGGTCGAGCCGTGCCATGGCGGCCTGGACGGTGATGGAGGCCTCGGCCCGGGCCGAGGTGAACTTGCCCCCCACGGGCATGAGCAGGCCCGGCTCGGGGTTCTCCAGGGTCCACTCGCGGGTCACGTCCGCGGGCCGGGCGTCGCGCTCCGAGCGCAGGGCCCTCACCCCCGCGAAGCCGCCCCGGATGGCCGACTCGGTCCACCCCACCGGCTTCAGAGCGCGGGACGCCTCCGTGAGCAGGTATTCGACGTCCGCCGGGGCCACGCCCACATCGTCCGGGTCGCCGGGAAAGTCCGCGTCCGTGGTGCCCAGGAGCGTCCGCCCGTACCAGGGAATCGCGAAGAACACGCGCCCGTCGCGCTTGGCGGCGAGCAGGAGGGCGTCGTCCGTGGGCAGCGCCGGCAGGAGCAGGTGGACCCCCTTCACCAGGCGGGTGAGGTCGCGGGCGGCGGGGGTGAGGCCCTTGAGGCGCGTGCCCCACGGCCCGGCGGCGTTGACCGTCACCTTGGCCCGGACGTTCGCCGTGCGGCCCGTCTCCCGGTCCAGCACCTCGGCCCCGGCGACGGCGCCGTTCTCGTGGACCAGCGCCACCACCTCGGCGCCGTTCACGCAGGCGGCCCCGGCCTTCAGGGCCCCGGCGACCACCTCCAGGGTGAAGCGGGCGTCGTCCGTGCCGCAGTCGCCGTAGGAGAACCCGGCCTTGAGGCCGTCCGGCGCCAGGAAGCCGTAGGCGTCCAGGAGCTGGCTGCGGCCGTAGGCCTCGTGCGGCGCCACGGGCTGGTGGGGCCCGGCGAGGCGGTCGTAGAGCCACAGCCCGGCCTCCAGGCGCAGGGGGCCCACCCGGTCGCCCCGGTAGGCCGGCACGACGAAGCGCAGGGGGCGCACCCGGTGCGGCGCCAGGGTGGCGAGGCGGCGGCGCTCGTGCAGGCTCCGCCGGACGAGGCCGATCTTCAGGTGCTCCAGATAACGCAGGCCGCCGTGGATGAGCTTGGAGGACGCCGACGAGGTCCCGGAGGCCCAGTCGTCCCGCTCCACCAGGGCCACCCGGAGGCCCCGCAGGGTGGCGTCGTAGGCGATCCAGGCCCCGTAGATGCCGCCGCCGATGACGAGCAGGTCGAATGCCTCCCCGTCCAGGCGGTCGAAGTCCCGCGTCATGGGGATGGTCGTGCGCGTCGGGCTCATGCCGCCCCCTTCAGGTGGGCGCGCAGCCACGCCGGGCGGTTCGTGACGATCCCGTCCACCCCCGCCGCGCGGCAGCGGTCCGCCTCGGCGGCCGTGTCGCAGGTAAAGACGAGCACCGGGCGCCCCAGGTCGTGGACCGCGCGCACGAAGTCGGCCTTGAGGACGCGGCGGTTCACGCACACGGCGTACAGGCCCTCCAGGCGCTTATCGAGCCCCGGGCCGAGGCGCGGGAGCGTGTCCAGGTTCAGGACGCAGCGCACGTCCGGCACCGCCTGCCTTGCGGCGGCAAGGGCGTAGGCACCGAACGACAGGACGAACGTCGAATCGACCAGCCCGCGCCCCGCGACCGCCCGCGCGACCTCCCCCGCGAGGGTCCGGTGCCGCGCCATGGCCGGGCGGCCGCCGCGCAGCTTGACCTCCAGGAGCAGGGGCAGCTTCCCGCCGTAGCGGTCGAGGACCTCGTCCAGCGTGGGGATGCGCACGCCCCTGAAGCGCGCGCCGTGGGCCGACCCGGCATCCAGGCGGCGCAGCTCCGCGAGGGTCATGCCGGCCACGCGCCTCAGCGGCAGGCCGGCGTGGCGCAGGGTGCGGTCGTGCCAGACCACGGCGGCGCCGTCCTTCGAGCGCTGCACGTCCAGCTCGATGGCGTCGGCCCCGGCGTCGAGGGCGGCGTCGAAGGCCGGGAGGGTGTTTTCGAGAAAATCCGCGGACGCACCGCGATGGGCGATGACCCAGGGGGGCGTGGTGCCGGGGGCGAGCGACGGCATCGCGCCATTGTAGCCGTTCGCTACCCCGCCTTCGCGCGCTCGACGCGGCAGACGCGGATCGCGTAGCGCGCGTACCAGCGCCCGGCCTCCGATTGCGCGGCCCGGTGCTCCGGGTGAGCCCGCCAGGCGGCGATGGCCTCGGGGCTGTCCCAGTACGACACGGTGATCCCCACGCCATCCTCCCCCCGCACCGACTCGGCCCCCAAATAGCCCGGCTGGGCCGCGGCCAGGTCCAGCATGCGCCGGGCGGCCTCGGCGTAGCCCTCCGGGTCGTCCGGCGTGCGCACGGAGGTGAAGACCACCGCCCAGTACGGCGGCTCCGGCGTGGCCGCGAGGCTCCCCGGCATCAGGCGTGGGTGTAGAGGCGCAGGAGGTTCGTGCCCCCCGCCTCCAGGGACGAGCCCGCCACGACGACGAGGCGGTCGCCCACGGCGATCCAGCCGCTGGCGGCCAGGCGCGCGGCCACGTCGCGGATGGCCCGGTCGATGTCCTTCTCGTAGGCCATCTGCATGGGCACCGCGCCCCAGCACAGGGCCAGGCGCCGCATGGTCTCCCGCGTGGGCGTCACGGCGATGATCGGCGCCGCCGGGCGGAATTTGGACATGAGCCGGGCCGACAGCCCCGTGCTCGTGAACGCCACGATCACCCGCGCGTCCACCGCGGCGGCGGTGTGGAACGCGGCCCGGCAGATGCTCTGGGCCGAGGCGAACATGTCCGACCGGATCGCGGGCTCCCCCAGGCGGAAGTACTCGGTGCGCTCGGCCTCCCGGATGATGGAGGCCATGGTCTCGGCGGACTTGACCGGGTACTTGCCGAACGCCGTCTCCACCGACAGCATCACGGCGTCGGAGCCGTCGAACACGGCGTTCGCCACGTCCGAGGCCTCGGCCCGGGTGGGGGTCGGCTGGGACATCATGGAGTCGAGCATCTGGGTGGCCGTGATGACCGGGATGCCGGCGTGGTGGCACAGCTCGATGGCGTGCTTCTGCACCACCGGCACCCGCGCCGGGGAGATCTCGACCCCTAAGTCGCCGCGGGCCACCATGAGGCCGTCGGAGGCGGCGATGATCTCGCGCAGCTTGGTAACCGCCTCGCCCGTCTCGATCTTGGCGATCACGGGCACCCGCGCGCCCCCCATGAACTCGCGGATCACGCGCAGGTCGTCGGCGTCGCGCACGAACGACAGGGCCACGTAATCGACGCCGTGCTCCAGGCCGAAGGCCAGGTCGCGCTTGTCCTTCTCGGTGAGCGACGGCTCCGAGATGCGCGCGCTCGGCAGGCAGATGCCGCTGCGGTCGTAGAGCATGCCGCCGTCGACCACGGTGCACACCACGTCCGTGTCGGTGACCTGGGACACCTCCAGGCGGATCAGGCCGTCGTGCAGCAGCACCGCGTCCCCCACCTTCACGTCCTGGGGCAGGCGCACGTAGGGGGTCGAGACGCCCGCGGCGTCGCCCGCGATCTCCCGGGTGGTGATGACGAAGGCGTCGCCCTCCAGGATCTTCACCGAGCCGTCCTTGAAGTTCCCGATGCGGATCTTCGGGCCCTGGAGGTCCTGGAGGACGGCCACGGGCTTCTCGAGCCGGTCGGAGACGCGGCGGACCGCCTGCATGGCCTTCAGGTGGGTTTCGTGGGTGCCATGGGAGAAATTGAGCCGGGCCACGTCCATGCCGGCGTGGATCAGGCGGCTGATCTGCTCCTCGGAGTCGGACGCGGGCCCGATGGTGCAGATGATCTTGGCCTTGCGAGCGAGGTTCTTCATTCGAGGTTCTATATAAGTGGGTGCGTTGTCGGTGTTGGGGGGAGCGTCAGGGCCCCCGCGGGCGAGCCGCCTTCGCGCCGGGCGCCGGAGCCCGGCGGAGACGGCCGTCAGGCGAACGGTACCAGGCGCTTGAGGCGGGCGCTGAGCCGGTGGCGCGCCAGCTCCCGGTCCACCACCTCCTGCCCGACCACCCAGTTGATCTGGATGGAGCGGCGCTCGCCCTCGAAGGGCGTGTGGCCGTGGTAGGAGTTGTCGGCCCGGCGGAAGGCCAGGAGCGTGCCCCAGTCGGGCGGCACCTCGCTCACGTAGTCTTCCAGGTCGGTGGCGCTGCGCAGGATGCGCAGGCGTCCCTCGGGGCTGGACCAGCCCCGGTTGAGGTAGATCAGGCAGGTGACGACCTTGGTCTCGGTGTCCGGGTGGATGCGCCCGTCCTTGCGCTGGCAGCGCCCGCGCACCGTGATCATCTGCGGCAAATCGTGCAGGTCCAGCTCGAATTTCTCGGACATGGCGTCCCAGAACGGCTTGTCCCGCACCTCGTCCAGCAGCGCGGCGAACCCGGGGCCGTACTTCAGCGTCTCCACCGGGAAGCTGCCGCCCTTCATCCCCTGGGGGAAGTCCGGGTCCACGACGTCGCCCGACTCGGGGGTCAGGAACCCGGGCACCACGATGTGCTGGTACGGCTCGCGGTTCAGCGGGGTCCGGCGCAGGGCGTCCAGGTTCATCAACGACATGGGGGATCTCCTTCCGGGTCGCAGGTGCGCGGGCGTCAGCCCGGACCCGGCGACCGGAGCCGTCGTGAGTCTAACCGCTCCCGGAGCGCGCGGGCAACCACGGCCGCGTCGTCCAGGGGGGCGTAGGTCCACGTGGCGAGCTTCCCGTCCGGCCCCGGCGCGAACGGGCGCGTGATCCCCGCCTCCGCCAGGGTGCGGTGGAAGCGGGCGAACTTGCCGCCCGGGCCCTCCAGGCTCACCACGTGCACCGGCTTGCCCGTGGCCGCGGCCTCGGAGGCCATGAGGACCGAGTCGCACGTTACGACGAGGTGGTCCGCCAGGGCCAGGTAGCCCAGGTACGGGTTCTCGCCCGTGCCGTCCCAGATCTCGGCCTTGCCCACGAGGCGCTCGCACAGCAGGCGAACGTGTTGCTCCGGCGTGCGGCGCGAGGCGGTCAGGACGATCCCCGCCCCGCCCTCCGCCACCCGGAGCAGCTCCGCCGCCAGGCGCTCGACCACCGCGTCGGTCATGCGGTAGTGCCGGTTGGGGCCGCCCACCAGGACCGCCACCAGGGGCCTCTTCAGGTGCGCGAAACGCGGGCCCCATTCCTTCGCCGCCCCCGCCAGCCGCTCCGGCGTGATCCGGTGCATGGCGCCCCGCGTGGCCACCACGTTGGGGCCCGTGAGGCCGTCGTGGGCGGGCGGCACCACCAGGTCGAAGCGCGCCGGGTTCAGGGCCGGGTTCTCCACCTGCACCGTGAACGTCCGGCCCCTGGACGCGCGCCGGATCGCCAGGGCCAGGGGCGCCATGGCGTGGCCCCCGGCGATGAGCACGTCCGGCCAGGGCGGGCCGATCGGGTCGCTCCCCGGCCCGGCGGAGGCGAACGGCCGGAACCAGAGGAACGGCGTCAACCGGCGCCACGGCAGGCGCAGGTGGACGCTCTTCGCCTCCGCCTCCAGCCCGGCGGCCTCGGCCAGGCCCAGGCACTGGTTGCGCATGGAGGCCCGGCCGTCCGTCAGGACCCAGCAGGTGGGCTTCACCCGGTCAGACCGTACAGGGCGCCGTACTTGTCCCGCAGGTAGTCGAGGAATGGCCCGGGGGCCAGGGGCGCGCCGGTGGCGGCCTCCACGATCCGGTCCGCCGTCCGCCGCCGGCCGTGGACCCAGACGTTCTCGTGGAGCCACGCCCGCAGGGCGTCGAAGCGGCCTGATCCCATCTGGGCGTCGATCTCCGGCCGGGCGCGGCGGGCGGCGGCGAAGAGCTGGGCGGCGTAGAGGTTGCCCAGGGCGTACCCCTGGAACTGCCCGCCCACGTGGCCGAAGTACCAGTGGACGTCCTGCAGGGCCCCCTCGGCGTCGTTCGGTGGGGTCACGCCCAGATCGGCCTCCACGCGCGCGGCCCAGGCGTCCGGCAGGTCGGCGGCGGCGAGGCGGCCGTCCAGGAGGGCCAGCTCCAGGTCGAAGCGCAGCATGACGTGGAGGTTGTACGTCACCTCGTCGGCGTCCGTGCGGATCAGGGACGGCACCACCTTGTTGACGGCGCGGTGCATGGCGTCCACGTCCACGTCCCCCAGGGCGGCCGGAAACGCCTTCCGGAACGCCGGGTAGAATTTTTGCCAGAACACCCGGCTGCGCCCCACCTGGTTCTCCCAAAGACGCGACTGGGACTCGTGCAGGCCCGAGGAAGCCCCCGACGCCAGGGGCGTGCCGTCGAGGGCCGGATCGATCCCCTGCTCGTACAGGCCGTGCCCGGCCTCGTGCAGGGTGGAGAACAGGGCGTCCCGCGGGTCGTCGGCGCGCACCCGCGTGGTGATGCGCACGTCCCCGACGGAGAGGCCGATGGTGAACGGGTGCCGGGTGAGGTCCTCGCGCCCCCGCGCCAGGTCGTAGCCGAAGCGCTTCACCACCCGGCGCCCGAACCTGAGCTGGCGGCGGGTGGCGAACGTCCCGGTCAGGAATCTGTCGTCCGCGACGGGCTTGTCCGTGATCGCCCGCACCAGCGGGACGAGGTCCTTGCGCAGGGCCTCGAACAGGGGGCCCAGCTGGGCCACGGTGACGCCCGGGTCCTCCAGGTCGATCAGGGCGTCCGCCGGGTGGGCGAATTGCGGGAAGAACGACGCGTACTCCCGGCTCAGCTCCACGGTGCGGGCGAGGTCGTCGGCCACCAGGGAAAAGTCCGCCGCGTCCCGGGCCTTGCCCCAGACCTCGTAGGTGTGGGCGGCGTGGGCGGCGAAGCGGCGCACGTAGACATCCGGCACGCGCACGGCGCGCTCGAAGTCCTCCCGGGCGACGCGCACGAGGTCGGCGTCGAGGGGGCTCAGCGCGTCCGGCTTTGCCGCCAGGTCGTCCAGCAGGCGGCCGAGGGCGGCGTCCGTGGCGCGCTCGTGGATGACGGCGCCCAGCGTGGCGCCTTGCCGGGCACGGGCCGCGGCGCCGCCGGGGGGCATGTAGGTGGCCTGGTCCCAGGTCAGGAGGCTCGACGCCGCCTTCAGGTCCTCCACCTCGGCGAGGCGGTGCTTGAGGTCCGTGATTCGGGTGT
>CAZGRJ010000013.1:19001-35536 GCA_964528115.1 uncultured Nitrospirales bacterium | reverse complement strand
GTCGCCGTCGTCGTTGGCGTAGGTCAGCGTCTCGGAGGCGGTGTCGATCGGGGTGGTCGTGTCCTCCTTGACCGTCCCGGCGATGTCGCCGGTGCGCGCCAGCTCGGTGCGGGTGGAGCCGTCCTTGTGGAAGAAGATGACCGTGAAGAGGTAGTCGCCCACCGGCAGGGCGTCGGGCAGGTCGCCCGCGTAGGTGCCGTCGCCGGGGGCCACGAGGTTGATCAGGTCCTTGTCCTCGACCACCTCCTTGGTCGAGGCGTCGATCGCGATCACGTGCACGACCAGGTTCGAGGCATCCAGGGTCAGCTTGGACAGCTTGCCCGGCAGGCTCGCCGACATGTGGCCGGCGGACAGGCCGCCGCCCCCGTTCGGGGCGCAGGCGCCGGCAACCACCAGGGCGCCCAGCGCGAGCGCCAGGGCGGCCTTCCTCAGGATCGTCACGGCAGCGGGGACGTACCCCATCGCATTACCTCCACATTCCTGGCCGGGCGCCGTCCTGGGGGCCCCGCACACACCGTCGGCACAATGCCGGAGTCGCAAACGTCAAAACCCTGGGTACCGTCAGTTGCTGGGCGTGGACCCGCCAAAGGTCACGTTGGGGGGCGCGGCACCCGCGCCGCCGCCGCCACCGCCGCCGGCCACCGCCGCGGCGATCGCCACGCCGCCCACGATGGCCCAGACCACCGGCTTCTGGTACCACGCCTTCTCACCCTCGGCGCCCTCCGCCAGGGCCGGGCCCGGCGCCGCCGCGCCCACGGCCACCATCAGCGGCGAGAACGAGAAGCCCCGCAGGGCCGTGTTGCCCGCGGCGTCGGCCGCCTGGATGTAGTACTCGATCCCCGGGTCCACCACGTCCTTGGCGTCGATCACGCCGGCGAAGCGGTCGCCCGTCGTGTGGGCCATGTTCAGCTCGCGGTAGTCGGTGGAGCCGACCGGACGGTAGAACAGGGTCACCCGGTCCACGCCCACGTCGTCGGTGACGATGGCGTCGATGGTCAGCGGCTGCCGGCCGGGAACGGCCCGGGCCGGGGCCTCGTGGCGGATCTGCGGGGCGATGTGGTCGTCGCCGCCCAGCTGGAGATCCTGCGCCCCGGCGGTCCCGGCCACCAGGAGCCAGGCCCCGAGGAGGGTGGTCCCGCGCCAGAGAATCGTCCGATTCATGTCGGCCTCCAAACGGCTTTCTTTCGGCCCCGCCGCTCGTGCCTCACACCCGGCGAACGGCACACCCACACAGCAGGTCCGGTTTCAGTGCTTTCGGCAATGTAAGCAGTAACACGGTTTTTTGGCAAGTGGCCCGCACAAATTAGACGGGGCCCGGATGGCTGAAAAATCGGGGGATTTCGGGGGGCGGGCGGGGCCCGCGGGACCGCTCAGCAGGCGACCAGGATCACCGAAACGTTGTCGCGCCCGCCATTGCGGATGGCCTCGGTCAGGAGCTGGCCGCAGGCCCCCTCCAAGGAGGGATTTGCCCGCAGAATCTGGGCGATGCGGTCGTCCTGGACCATGTTGGTCAGGCCGTCGCTGCACAACAGGAAGGCGTCGCCGGGGCGCACGGCCTCGCGCCGGACCTCGACTTCGACCTCGTCCGCGATCCCTAAGGCGCGGGTGAGCAGGTTGCCGAACCGGCCCCCCACGTGCCCGCCCCGGGCGGCCGCCTGGGCCCGGAGGGAGTGGTCCACGGTCATGGCCGTGAGGGCCCCGTCGCGGAAGCGGTAGGCCCGGCTGTCGCCCACGTGGGCGATGGTGGCGCCGGCGGGCCCCACGTGCAGGGCCACGACGGTGCTGCCCATGCGCTCCCCGGACCCTTCACCGTCGCCGTTCCCGTCGCCCCGGGCGGAGGCGGAGCCCTCGGCGGCGGCGCGGATGCGGGCGTTGGCCTTGGTGATGGCCTCCGCGAGGGCGGCGCCGGGGTCGGACACCTCGCCCACGGGCCAGGTCCGGCCCACGGTCTGGGCCACCATGGCGCTGGCCAGCTCGCCGTCGGCGTAGCCGCCGATGCCGTCGGCCACCAGGTACAGCCCCAGGTCGTCGGCCACGAAGACCGCGTCCTCGTTGGTCTCGCGCACGGCGCCCCGGTCGGTCAGGCCGACCCCGTGGGGCTGGACCTCCTCGGAGATCATTCCAGGAACTCGGTATTCACCCATTGCCACTCGTCCTTGACCCGCTCGAAGGTGACCATCACGTAGGAGGTGCCCCCGGACGTCCTGTGGGGGCCGGGGCGGACCAGGCCGCTCACGTAGAAGCGGATCTCCCTGGCGTCCGGGTCCACCCGCTCGAAGACCGCCACCGCCCGGCGGGTGGCCTTCGGGAACAGCTCGGTGCGCAGGCCGTCCAGGGTGTAGAGCTGCTCGTAGGGCCCGTCCGGGGCCACCGCCGCGTAGGGCAGCGGGATGTACTGGCGCCCCGTGTTGGTCACCGCCACGACGCTCACCGACGGGGTCAGCACGCCGTCGGAGTTGTTCATCACCTGGATCGGCCACAGGAGGTAGGGGGCGGCCTTCTTGCCCTTGACGCGTGGGGCCACGGGCTTGCCCCAGCCGAAGTCCAGGCCGTTCGCCTGGGCCGCCAGGGCCGGGCCCGCCGTCAGGGCCAGCACCACCGCCGCCAGGGCCAAAACGGTCCAGCCCCGCCGGGCCGCCGTCCGCCGATCACCTCCGAAACCTCGCACGCTTCGCGTCTCCTTCGATGCCGTCGATTCCATTCGTACGTCCCTGGGCGCACCACGCGGCACACCACTCGTCCTGGCCCCGAGGGTCAGCAAGGGCCGTGCCCGATCGCGCCGGGCGGCTTTGAAGACGCAGGGGAGAACCGACCAACCGGCTGTTACTTAAGGGGCTTTACGGCCACGGATCGGGCCGGAGAAGGGCCTCGGCACGTTTGAAAACACGGCCCCACCGGGGCCATTTCAATTGGAATTCGAAGGGGCCGTTTGAAAGGTTTGAAACGGCCGGGGGGGTCAGGCCTCCGACGCGCCGCGCGACTCGCGCCGGATGTCGATGCCGTACTTCTTGAGCCGGTAGTAGATCGTTCCGCGGCTCACCTGGAGGCGCTCCGCGGCGGCCACCGTGTCCCAGCCGCAGGCCGCCAGGGTGTCCAGAAGCTCCCTGCGCTCGGCCGCGTCCGCGGCGGACTCGCCGTCCGCGTCGGCGGCGGCCCCGAGCTCGCCCAGATCGTCCGCGTCCAGGACCTCGGCGCCCCGGGAGCGCACCAGGGCGCTGTGGAGGGCGTTGTACAGCTCCCGCACGTTGCCCGGCCAGGTGGCCGCCGCGAGGCGCTCCAGGGCCGCGTCCGTCAGGCGCGCGGGCGTCCCCAGGCCCGTCTCCCCGGCCAGCTCGCCCAGGATGTGGGCCGCCAGGGCGGGGATGTCGTCGCGCCGGTCGCGCAGGGGCGGCAGGTCGATGCGGAGCACGTCGATGCGGTGCAGGAGGTCGGGGCGGAAGCGGCCGTCCCGCGCGGCCTCCTCCAGGGCCTGGTTCGTCGCCGCCAGGACCCGCACGTCGGCGGCCGTCTCGCGGGTGCTGCCGATGCGCATGAAGGTGCGGTTCTGCAAAAAACGCAACAGCTTGGACTGGGCTTGGGGGCTCAGGTCGCCGATCTCGTCCAGGAACAGCGTGCCGCCCTCGGCCGCCGTCACCTTGCCCTCCTGGGCCTGGGCGGCGCCGGTGAAGGCCCCCTTCTCGTAGCCGAACAGCTCGCTCTCGGTGAGCTCCACCGGGATGGCGGCGCAGTTGACCGCCACGAACGGCTCCATGCGCCGCGGGCCCGCGGCGTGAACGGCCCGGGCGACGAGGTCCTTGCCCGTGCCCGGCTCGCCCCGGATGAGGACCGTGGCGTTCGAGTCCGCCACCGCCTCGATCAGGTCGTACACCGCCCCCATGGCGGGGCTCTCCCCCACCAACAGGCCGAAGTGCATGGCCTCCGCGGACGGGGCCGCCTCGGCCGGCGGGGACACCCGGCGCCGGTCGATGGGCAGCGTGACGTCGTCGCTCTGCTCGAAGCAGCGCACCTCGAAGGGGTGGATCCCCAGGCGGCAGGTGGCCGGCAGCGGAGCCTCGCCGGTGAGCTTGTGGCCGTCGAGCAACAGGCCGTTGCGGCTCAGGTCGGTGACGGTGTAGCCCGCGTCCTTCCAGCCGATGACGGCGTGGCGGCGGGAGACGTGGGGGTTGTTCAGGACCACGTCGCTGTCGGGGGCCCGGCCCAGGGTGATCCGGCCCTTGTGCAGGACCGCGCGCTGGATCAGGCGTCCCTCCTGGAACACCTGCAGCTCTAGCACGGCCTCACCACTCGATGCGCTGCCACTCCCCGCCCCGCTTCTTCATGGACAGCTTGGCGCTGCGCCACGCGGCCGAGGGGATCACGGCGTTGCCGTCGTTCCCCACCAGGCGGGTGACGGTGACGACCGCGGAGGCCTCGTCCTGCACCAGGTTGAAGCCGGACACGGAGACCTCGATGGTCTTGTAGGCCCCGAAGATGTCCTTGAGGAACTTGCGTCTCTCGTTGCTGATGCGGGAGACCTCGGCCAGGGTCTCGATGTCGCGGTGCTCGTAGGCGCTCTTGAAGACGGCCAGCATCTCGCCCACCACCTCGATGTCGGGCCGGCCCGAGGCGGTGGCCCGCGCCACCTGCGGCGGCGGCTCCTGCCGGGCCACGGCCTGGTCGCGCCGGGCGGCGGCCTCCTCGGCCCGACGGCGCTGCTCCTCGGCCGCCAGGCGGCGGCGCTCGGCCTCGGCGCGCTGGTCGGCGGCGCGCTGCCGGTCCGCCGCGGCCTTCTCCGCCGCGATCTTCTCGGCGGCCTGGGTGCGGGCGGCGGTGAAGCCGTCGATGGCCGCCGTGAGGAAGCTCTGGCCCTCGTCCAGGGCGGCGCTGGCCTGGTCGTAGCGGCCCGCGTCCAGCTCCTGGCGGCCGGTCGCGGCCCGGTCCACGCCGTCGGTCTGGCGCTCGCGCGCGGCGCCATAGGCGTCGGCGGCCCGGGTGTCGGCCCCCAGGGCCTCGGCGTTGGCGCGGGCATCGTCGGCCTGGGCCTCCAGCTTGGCCACCTGGTCGGCGAGGGCCCGGGCGTGGTCCACGACCTCCGGCGACGGCGCCGGGGGGACGGCCGGAGTGGCGATCGGCGCGGGGGCGGGCGTGGGGGCCGGCGCCGGGGGCGACTCGGACTTGCCGCCGGAGAACGCGAAGAACCCCACCAGGGCCAGGACCAGCACGCCGCCGCCCCCGGCCAGGACCATCGTGCGGGTCTTGGGGTCCATGGCGGGCAGGCGCTTGGGCGGCTGGGGGGCGTAGCCCAGGTCGGCGGGAGTCGGCGTGCGCTCGGACCCGGTCTCGCTCCGGGCGGCGTACGACCCGGTCCGGGCGCGGGCCGCGGCGGGCTGGGAGCCGGTGGCCGCCGGCGCAGGCGGTGCCTGCACGGGGGCGTCGGTGACCGGCCGGTCCATGATCAGCGTGGCCTCGCCCGGGTCCTCGGGGGCGGGGGCGGGCTCCGCGCCCCCCATCTCGATGGCGGCCCGGATCTCCCGCAGGCGTGAGACCAGGGTGGCGGCGTCGGCCACGCGGCCGTCCGGGTCGCGGCACAGGAGGGTCCGCACCAGCTCCCGCACGGGCTCGGGCACCTTGGCGGGGAAGTCCAGGGGCAGCTCGGCGTCCTCGTACAGGAGCTTGCCCACGATGGCCATCTTGGAGATGGACTTGAACGGCGTGCGCCCGGTGAGCAGCTCGTAGAGCACCATGCCGAGGGAGTAGAGGTCGCTGCGCCCGTCCAGCTCGTCGCCCCGGGCCTGCTCGGGCGACATGTACTCGGGCGTGCCCAGGACCTGGCCGGTGGCGGTCACCGAGATCTCGTCGGCGGCGGCGGCGATGCCGAAGTCGGCGATCTTCACCAGCCCCGCCTCGTTCATCATGACGTTGCCGGGCTTGATGTCGCGGTGGACGATGCCCTGCTCGTGGGCGTAGGCGAGGCCCTGGGCGATCTGCTCGGCGATGTCCAGGCACCGGTCCACCGGCAGCTCGGTGCCTTCCAGGATGACGCGCTTCAGGTCGGTCGCCGGGAAGTACTCCATCACGATGTAATGGGACCCGGCGTCCTCGGACACGTCGAATACCCGGATGATGTGGGCGTGGTCCAGGCGGGCCATGGCGCGGGCCTCGCGCAGGAAGCGCTGCACGAAGGCCGGATCGCCGCTGTACTGGCTGTGGAGGACCTTCAGGGCCACGCCCCGGCCGAGGGCGGTGTGGACGGCCTTGAACACCACACCCATCCCGCCCCGGGCGATCTCGGACTCGACCTCGTACTTGTCGGAGAAGACCCGCTTGTCGGTCATGGCGCTACTGTAATGGCTCCCCCCCCGGGATGGCAATTTGCCCCGGCGCCGCGCCGCCTTGTGACCCGCGGGTCCGGGCCGCTAGGATACCGGCGTCCCCACCCCGGAGTGTGCGATGACCGAGTCCGACGACAGCCGCATGCGCATGTCCTTCGACCTGCCCGCCGGGAAGCCGGAAACGGGCGAATCCGCCGGGGAACGGCCCGGCCCCGCGCCCTTCCACGTCCTGGCCTTAGGCGCCTTCGGCGGCACGGCGCCCGCCGGGGACCCGGTGCCCCTGACCCGGGAGGACTTCGACGCCGCCCTCGCCGCCCGCCGGGTCCGCCTGGACCTGGAGGTCCCGAACCGCCTGGGGGGCCGGCCCCGGACCCTGGTCGTGGGCCTGGACGTGGCGGCCCTGGCGGACCTGACCCCCGCCCGGATCGTCGCCCAGGTGCCCGCCCTCGCGGCCCTGCACGCCCTGTGGCAGGCCGTGGCCGCCCCGGGCGTGAAGATCGACACGCCCGCCGTGGCCTCGGCCCTGTCCGCCTGTGCCGGGCACGAGGCCCTGGAAGAGATCGTGACCCGCTGCCGCGCCGCCCTCGCGCCCGCGCCCGCGGCACCGTCGTCGCCTCCGGAAGATGCGGGCGGCGGGGCCCTGGACCGCATCCTGGGGATGGTCGGGACGGCCCCCGCCGCGCCGACCCCCGGCAAGGCCGCCGGGGTTTCCGGCGTAGCGTTGGAACTGGAAGGGCTTCTCGCCGCCCAGGTGGGGGCCATCCTGCACGACCCCGCCCTCCGGGCCGTGGAAAGCGCCTGGCGCGGACTGCGTCTGCTCCTGTGGTCCTGCGACCCCCGGGGCGGTGCGCGGGTGTGGCTCCTGGACTCACCCGCCGACGCCTGGCCCGAGGCCCTGGCCGACGGCGGTCCCGCCGCCCGCCTGCACGACGGCCCGGAGGGGCCCCTCGCCCTGGTCGTCGCGGACGCCTCGGCATCGGAGAGGGGCCCCGACCTGGACGCCTTGCAGGCCCTGGCGGAGGCGGCCGAGGGGCTCCAGGTGCCCCTGGTGGCGGGCCTCTCCCCGGGATTCTTCGGTGCCCCCGGGCACCAGGCGGACCGGCTCCCCTTCCTGGGCACGGTCCTGGACGAGCCCGCCTACACCCCCTGGCGCGCCCTGCGCGACAAGGACGCCGCCCGCTGGCTCGTGGCGGCCTACAACCGCCCCCTCCTGCGCGCGCCCTACGGGCCCGGCGATCGGGGTGCGGCGGGGCTGGTCGAGCCCGCCGAGGACCCGGACGACCTCCTGTGGGGCAACCCGGCCTGGGTGGTGGGGGCCCTGGCGGCGTCGGCCTTCGACAGGGACGGCTGGGGGGCCGGCCTGACGGGCACAGACGGCCTGTCCGACCGGCCCCTCTGGACCCCGCCCGGCGGATCGGCCCAGGTGCCCCTGGAGGCGGCCCTGCCGGACAAGGTCTTGCGGGACATGGCCGACGCCGGCGTGACCGCCCTCGCCTGCCGGCCGAACCGGGACGCGGTCTTCGCGCCCCGCGCCCCCATGGTCCACAAGCCCGATACCTACGGCGACCCGGCGGCCACGGAGATGGCCCGGGACATGGCGCGGCTTTCGTACCAGCTGGTGGCCGCCCGGGTCTCGGCGGCCCTGGCGCGCTACCTGGCGGCGGTGCCGGAGGGAACTTCGGCAACCGAAGCGGCCGGTGGGGTGGAGCGCTTCCTCACGGACCTGCTCGCCACCACCGGCCCCGGGGCGGAGGTGACCGTCACCGCCGGGGACGGCGCGCTGGACGGCGTTCTGGATATCAACGCCCGGACGGGGCGGAGTGTGCTGGGGGGCGGGACGATCCGGCTGCGGCTGCCGTGGGGCGTCAGCTAGCTAGCTGACGAAGCCCAGGACCTGGTCGCGGAACGGGTCCGCCAGGGCGGCCAGGGCGTCCACGTCGATCAGCTCCTCGAACACGGGCACGCCCGAGAGGCGCGTCACCGTCTGGACGATCTCGTCCTGGGGCCGAAAGGCCGGGATCACCGAGCGGATCACCACGTGGGGCAGGTCGCCCGAGACCGCGCTGGTCTCCACCGTGACGGGGAAGCGCAGGTCCTCGAACAGCTTGGGCAGGTCGGGGGTCAGCTCCATGAGCTTCCACAGGGTCAGGGAGCGCAGCAGGAGCCCCTTGACCGCCTGGGAGTCGATGGTCTCACCGGCCAGGCGCTGGGCGATGAGGTCCTCCAGGTTGTAGGGCCCCTTGTAGGACAGGACCCAGCTCACCGGCGAACTCACCGTGACCCGGTGCGCGTCGTCGCCGCCCACGGCGTAGAGGTACTGCCAGGGCGAGGCCTCGAGCTCGTTCTTGATGTTGGGCACGGGGGTGCCCAGTTTGGCGGGCTGGCCGAAGACGTCGCGGGTGAGGGACTTGAACCGCTCCTCGATCTCGGCGAAGTTGCGGTCGGCCCCCGGGACCTTCTCGCGGAAGGCGCTCTCCATGAACTCCCCCAGCACCCGGCGCGGGGCGCACAGGGGCGTGAGGGTGGAGAGGTACGCGGTCAGGCGCTTCTGGAGGAAGTCGGAGATCCGCTGGGAGACCTCCCGCAGGTGCCCCACCTGGTCGAGCTGGATTTCCTTGACCTCGCTCATCGGCTCACCCTGTCACAAGGTCTCTTATCGGAGGACGGCGCGGGAAGCCGCAGGGGAAGCGCCCGCGGGCCACTATAGCGGCCGCATTCCGGTGGTGCAAGCGGACCCGCCGGGCCTGGGCGAAGCCCCGGGCCGCTCAGACCAGGGCCAGGACCACCACCTCGGGGGCGTCCTCCCGGGGGGCGGGGCCGAACACGATCCGCTCTGGGTGGCCCTCCACCTTCACGAAGTAGGACTCGTCCGGCCCGATCCGGTTCTGCACCGCCCAGGCGGTGAACCCGGTGCCGGACAGCTCCGCCCGGATGCCGCGCTGGGCGTACTCCACCACCGTGCGCTCCGGCAGCTCGCCCTTGGGGCCCACGGCGTGCTGGGTGATCTTCACCTCGCCGCCGGAGAGGCCCCCGGACACCCCGAAGATCGCGCCCGCCCACTCCCCCGCCGCCGGGCCCACCTCGAACCACTGGCCGATGAGGGCGTGGGCGATGACGTCGAAGCGCCACTCCTCGGCGGATTTTTGGGGCTTGGCGTAGGCCCCCGCCACCACCTTGGCCCCCCAGCCCGCGTCCGTGGCCGGCACGCACTTGAAGCCCGAGAGCAGGGGCGGCAGGCCGTCGGAGGCCGGCGCGAAGTCGATCCCGGCGACGAAGCCCGGCAGGGGCGCCTCGCGCTGGGCGTTCAGGGTGGCCGTCGCCAGGGACAGGCCGTAGCGGATGCGCGGGTTCTCCAGGTCGGCCTTGCGCCCCGCCACGACCCACAGGTCGGCGGCCTTGGGGTCCAGGAGCTGAACGGCCAGGTCGGACCAGGCGACCTTCTCCAGCTCGTCCACCCACTTCGAACCGGACACCTGCAGCCCCGCCTTCGCCAGCGCCCCCAGGGCCGCGTCGGGACCGGGCGCCCCGGCCTCCGTGGGCAGCCACGTCACCCACACCTTCTTTCCGGCCATGTCGCGCTCCTTATCCGGTCCGCCTCACCGGCGTCGACCCACCCCTGTCTACCGGGGCGGCCGCGGGGTCGCGCTCGCGGTGCCCGGGGCCCCTTGCGCGTCCTCGACGATCCGGTACACCTCCCGCAGCATGTCGGGCACGGCGCCGTCGTCGTCCGCCCCAAACAGCTGTGCCTCCCCCACCGCCGCGATCAGGGCCTTCTGGGCCACGGGCGAATCGCTCGCCCTGCGGTACGCCTCCCAGATCTCCCCGCAGAACGCCACCACCTCGTCGCGGGCCAGCGCATAGCTGTCCACCGCGAGGTCATCGTCCACGCCCAGGAGCTGGAGATCCCTCCCGTGCAAGAGGGAGTGCTCGGCCGGATCCAGGTGGCGCCTGCGGGCCCGGGCCGCCGAGCGGCGGAAGACCTCGGTGCGCTTGCGCCGCTCGCACTCGTACAGGTCCTTGCGGGTTTCCTCCAGCTTCCTGCGGGCCCGCACGATCCTGCCGCGGGCGCTTTCCTCCATCAGGGCGTCCATGTCGAAGTCGAAGGCCGGGTCTGTCCCGCCGGACGGGTCGGAGGGCAGGGCCCGGAACGCCTGCAATCCGAGGATGTCGCCCATGTACACGCGAAACGGCGGCGGCGCGGGGCGCGGCGCCGGCGGCCCCATGGGGCCCGCGTAGCGCTGCGCGCCGGCGCGGACGCCGATGATGCGGCGCGGCCCCGCCGAAGGCTTGCGACGCCCGGCGATCTGCCGGCGGATGCGGCGGCGCCGGTCCAGGGCGACCTTCAGGTCGATCACCGCCCTCCGGTAGGCCTCGCGGCAGCGCGTGCAGTCGGTGTCCGGCATCGGGCCGTTCCTAGCCGCCCCCCGCCAGGGGCTTGATGGAGTCCACGTAGCGCTTGACCCAG
The DNA here is from genome assembly GCA_964528115.1 of uncultured Nitrospirales bacterium. Taxonomy (GTDB): domain Bacteria; phylum Nitrospirota; class JACRHL01; order JACRHL01; family JACRHL01; genus CAZGRJ01. The sequence goes on along the minus strand of CAZGRJ010000013.1, from coordinate 24,760 downwards.
AACGGCGGCACGCCCCGCTCCAGGTAGCGCACCCGCACCCGGCCGCCCACGTCGAACGGCTTCGCCGCGTTCGCCTCCATCCAGTAGATCAGGTCGGCGCCCCCGTCCAGGCGGATGTGGAACAGGTAGCCGTCGGGGATGTGGAACTCCTGCTGGGTGTAGCTCTGGCGCAGGCCGCCGGGGGGCATGCGGGTGGCCGTGTGGGCGGCCTGGAAGGTTTTTTGGGTGATGGCGCCGTTGCCCTCCTGGGCCTCCTGGGGCCGGGCGAAGGCGAACCACATGAAGCCCGCGAATCCGAGGGCGACCACGAAGATGGCGGCGGTGACGTAGACGACGACGGGGGATTTCATGGCGTGCTCCCGAGAGGGCGTTTTTTAGGCGTCCACGGGCTGGAGCGGCTCACCGTCCGGGAGCCCGCCCTCCATGAACGGCCCGCCGCGGGACAGCACGCGCACCCGCCTGCCCTCGAGGTCCCGGTACGGACAGGCGGCGGGCGGCTCCTCGCTGAGGGTGGTGTTGTCCGAGTCCGGCGGGCACCACCGTACCTTACCGGAATTCAGCCAGGGGTCGAGACCGAAATCCCACGGATCGTTCGCCCCCTTCCACCCCCCGCGGCCCGAGGCGTCCACGTAGCTGTACGTCACGCGGCCCCACGACGGCACCAGCACCTCCGCCGGCAGGGGCCGGGCCGCGAAGTAGGCGATCGGATACGCGGTGTAGCCGGTCTCCATGGGCACCCGGCCGATCACCGCCACCACGCCGGGCAGGGAGAGCAGGCGCGGGATCACGTAGGGCACCTCCGGCCCGGGGTGGCACTCGAACGGCACCGGCCCGGGCAGCTCACCGCCGTAGTTCACCGCCCCCACGAGGACGCAGAAGTGGCCGCACGCCTCGGGCGCCGCCGGAAGGGTGCCCGCCCGCCACCAGAGGCCGTCCAGGCCGAACGGGTCGAACGGGCTGCGGACCACCTCCCCGCAATGGGGGCAGCACCCCATGGCGATCCACGGCAGGCGCCGGAGGTACTCGCCCTCCAGCCGGCGCGCCTCCGCCGTGGCCGCCCTGGCCTCGTCGTTTTGGCCCGCGGCGGCGGCGCGGTTCCGGCGGGCGGAGGCGTCCACGTGCGCCGCCATCAGGGCGTCGCGCTCCTCGCGCGTGAGCGGGGCTTCGTCCGGCGCCATTCGGGCTTCCTCCACCTCACGTCCCTCCATCGGCGAACTCGGTGCCGGCCCAGATGCCGTTCCAGTCGATCCCGTGGGCATCGTAGAAGGACCGCATCTCGTCGACCGTCTCCAGGTGCACGCTGGACCCGTCCGGCAGGTACGCGGTCACGGGCGGCTGGGGCCCGCGGTTGGGCCCGGACTCCGCGGCCCCGCGCTCGGGCCAGTTGTCGTGGGGGCCGTGCTGGACGGCGTCGTTCCCGAACTCGGCGTTCAGGTCGCTCCGGACGCTCTCGTGGTCCGCCTGGGAGCCGTCCGCGGCGTGGTACACGCCGTGCAGGTCGTAGTCGCTGTAGAAGGCGTTCCCGGCCGCGTCGCGGACCACGTACCCCTCCTCCGCCGATCCCACGGTGTAGCCCTTGGACTCCAGGCTCGCCACGAACCCGTCATACCCGCCGTAGGACTCGGCCATCGCCCTGGTCCTCGCGTCGCCCGGGTCGGCCACGGCCAGGCCCGCGAACGGTCCGTGCCTGGCCGTCTTGGCCTTGAGGTCCATGGGCTTGGGGCGGTAGCCCTCCCGGCCGATCCACTGCGTGGCCTCCTCGTTGGAGTTGCGCACCATGATGATCAGCCCGTCGTCCTCCGCCTTCTGGGAGAGGACGAAGTCGTCGAAGGCCCGCATGCCCCGCTCGTGGGGATCCACGACCTCGTGCGGCCTGGGGGTCGTCGGCTCCGTCTCGCCGGCGTGCGGGGCCGGCGCGGCGCCCTCCGTGTCCGCGGGCGCGTCCTCCTCGGTTGGATGGGGCGGGGCGTCCGACGAGCAGGTCAGCCCCTTCAGGTCCACGCGGACCAGGGGGTTGGCGGGATAGGCGTAGAGGTTCAGTCCGCCGGGGATGCCCAGGGGGTCCGACTGCAAGTAGCGGCCCAGCTCGGGGCTGTAGGAGCGAAAGCGGTTGTCGTGCAGGCCGGTCTCCGGGTCGTGGTAGTGGCCGGGGAAGCGCAGGGGCACGTCCACCCGGCTCCCGGAGCGCACCCGGGCGGCGCCGTACGGCTCGATGCGCGCCTCCCACACCGCCTCGCCGGACGGGTCCTCCACCCGGACGGGGGTGCCGATCTGGTCGGAGAACACGAAGTGGGCGCGGCCCGACTCGGGGTCGGCGTCCGGGCCGTCGTACGCCAGCCAGAGCAGGGGGACCAGGGCCCGCGCGTCGGCGTAGACGTACACGCGGAGGGTGCCGTCCGGGCGCCGCTCGGCCGCCAGGCGGTCGCCGTCCCACCAGAACTCGGTCACGGCGTCGTTCCAGACCTTGGCGATCCGCCGGCCCAGGGCGTCGTAGCGCGCGGTCCACTCGCCCTCCGGGCGCCGGCACGACGTCAGCTGGCCCCGGGCGTCGTAGGCGTAGGCGACCGTGCCGTCGGCGCCGGTCCGGGTGGCGAGGTGGTCGCGCGCGTCGTACGCGATGGCGTCGCCGTTGGCGGCCGCCAGCCGGTTGCCGTCGGCCAGGTTCGCCGACTCGAGGCCCGGCTGCGCCAGCAGGTTGCCCGCCGCGTCGTAGGCGTACTCGTGGACGCCTTCCGGCCCCTCGGCGCGGGTCAGGCGGTGGGCGGCGTCGTAGCCGTAGGCCCGGCTCCCCCCGCGGTTGTCCGTGACCTCCAGCAGGTCCCGCTCCGGGGAGTAGCGGAAGCGGCGCAGCCACGGGGCGGTCCGGGCGCCGTCGCGGAAGACCGCCTTGGCGTGGCAGAAGCCGGCGCCGTCGTAGGTCGCCACCTCGCCGGTGCCGTTGCCCATCCGGCGCAGCACCCGCCCGCCGCCCAGCCGCTGGACCGTATGCACGCCCCCGGCCGGGTCGGTGACGCGCAGCCCGCCGTGCTCGTCCCGGCCATAGCCGACCACGAACCGCCCCAGGACCGTGGTTTCCTTCAGCTCGCCGCGCTCGAACCGGTGGGTCACCCCCCGCCCGTCGCGCAGGTCGGCCACGCGCCTTCCGGCGCCGTCGTAATCGAACGCCACCTGGTGGTCGGCGGCGGTGACACGGACGGGACGGCCCGCCTCGTCGTGCTCGAACGCGTGGCGAGACCCGTCCGCGTACTGCACCTCCTTGCCCGCCGGTCCCGGCGTGACGGAAAGGAGGGGCTGGCCCTCGCCGTCCGTCTTCTCGATCAGGCGGCCGCCCAGGTCGTACGCGTACCGGTCGCGGACCCGGCCGTGGCGGCGCACCTCCACCAGGCGGTCGTTCAGGTCGTAGGCGTACTCGCTGCGGGTGCCGCCCGGGTCCACGGCGGCGGCGAGGCGCTCGCGCGCGGTGTAGGCGTAGCGCGCCGTGCCGCCCAGCGGGTCCGTCGCGGCGGTGAGCAGGTTCCACGAGGTGTACTCGCGCCGGTGGCTGTGGCCGTCGCCGTCCAGGTAGCGGCGGATGTTGCCCGCCGGGTCGTACTGCCAGCGCCGGCCGCTGCCGGCCGGGCCCAGCTCCCGGCTGCGCAGGCCGAAGGCGTTGCGGACCTCCCGCGAGCCCCCGCCGAACACGTCCCGCGGCGGCGCGGTCTCGTCCAGCTCGGCCCGCACCACGGGCGGCAGGCCCGGCTCCGGGGACGTGGGCGGCGCGTCCCGGACCGTCCGCCCGTCGCCCGCCGCGAGGCCGTACTCCCAGTGCAGGGGCACGGCCGGAACGCGGGCGGGCGCCGCGGCCCCGGTATCGGTGAGGCGCCCGCCGTCGGGGCCGTAGGCGTACTCGGTGACGTCGCCGTTCGGGTCCACCTCCCGCGCGAGCCGTCCCCCCTCGTCCTGCTGGAAGCTCCGGACGCCGCCGTAGGGGTCCACGATCTCCGTGACGGTGCCGGTGTCGTCGTACAGGTACGTCCACTCGCCCCCGTCGCCGTGGGTGACCACGGTCACGCGCTCGGCGGGGCGGTAGTCCAGGCGCACGTCGTGCAGGCCGTCCTCGCCCCGGGAGTGGACGCAGCGGCCCCGGGCGTCGTAGTCGAAGAGGAACGAGTGGCCGTTGCGGTCGGTCTTGCGGACCATGCGGTTCCCGGCGTCGTAGGCGAAGGCGAGCACGCCGCCGTAAGGGTCGGTGCCCTCCACCAGGTTGCCGGCGGCGTCGTACCGGTAGGCGATGAGGGTCCGCTCGCCCGCGTCGCCGTCCGGCAGCGCGAGGCGGCAGAAGCGCCCCGCCTCGTCGTTCGTGACCCGCAGCGCGCGGCCCATGCTGTCCGTGATCGTCGCCAGGCGGCCGTCCTCGCCGTAGTCGAGCCGGATCGCGTGGGCGCCGCGGACCACCCGGGAAAGCCGCGCCACCGTGCGCCCCGGCGCGAACCGGAACTCGTAGGCGGGCGCGCCGCGCTCGTACACCAGGTAGCGGCTCCCGTCCATCCGGCACAGGCGCACGCCGTCGCGGGCGAGGGTCTCGCCGTCCCGCCCGAGGGCGGGGAAGGGAACTGCGGCGCCCGACGGCTGAACGTAGCGCATCCCGTCCAGGTCGAAGCGCAGGGTGCGGTCGTACTCGTGGGTGTGGCCCCAGCCGAGGGCCAGGCGCTCCGCGCTGCGGGCGCTGCTGTAGTAGCGGCGCCAAAGGATCGGGAGGGACCCGTCCAGCTTGAAGTCGAGCTGCACGTCCGTGCTCGCCCCGGTGACCACGTCCACCGGGTCCCCCACCAGGCGGTGGGCATCCGGGCCGTATTGCGCGGCGCAGCGTGCCATTCTCAGGTGCCCGGGCAGCCGCAGGGCTGCGTCTCGGCCTCCTCGTGGTTCTGGCGCCGCTTCTTGCGCCACGCCGCCCCCTTCTTGAGCAGGGCGATCACCGGGTTCGGGATGTTGGGCATGGGGAAGCCGCCCACGAGCACCGTGGGGGCGCCCATGGAGATCATCCCGCCCGTGGGCGTGGCGGCGGGATCGGACCCCATGGAGGCCTTGATCGCCTCGGCCACGGCGTCGGCGGCGGCCTGGGCGGCCTTCATGGAGGCCGACAGGGCCATCGCGGAAGCCATCTCGGCGTCGCTCGCCTGAACCGCGTCCACCGCGTCCGACGCCGCCCCCAGCAGCCCCAGGGACGGGCCGATGATCGACAGGGCCGTGTCGATCGCGCTCGACGGCCCGGCGGGCTGGCAGGCCTTGCACATGTCGAGCATGCGGGCCGCGCGCCCCCCGCCGATGAACACCTTGGACGAGCCCGTGAACACCTCGAACACCGGGTAGAAGCCGCCGCAGGTGGGGGCGAAGCCGATGTCCCCGGCTCTCGCCGCGGGCAGGCCGCTGATGAGCACCGTGACGCACGTCCCGAGGGTGACCGGGCCCAGGCTGGGCAGCGGCACCGGTACCGTGGCGGGCGGGATCAGGCTGGGCGGGTGGACGTGGCCGTGGGGGATGCCCACGTACAGGGCCCCCAGGGTGGCCGCCGGGAAGGACGGCAGGGCCTGGGAGATGAAGTTGGTGCTGACGGCGATCCCGGTGTTGATGAGGTCCAGGGGGAGGTTGATCATCCCCATGATGCCGCCGGCCACGTCGGAGACCGCCTTGACCGGGTTGGACGGCCCCGGCGGCGTGCCGGGGGGGCTGTCGCCGAAGGTGTCGGTGAACGGCTTGACCGACTTGCCCACCGTGTCCGA
>CAZGRJ010000013.1:2451-18901 GCA_964528115.1 uncultured Nitrospirales bacterium | reverse complement strand
CCCGAACCCGAGCCGGCGCCCGGACCCGGACCCGCGTGCGAGCCCGACCCGGCGCCCGGCTCGGCGCCCGAGTCCGACTCGGACCCCGCCCCTTCGCCAGGCCCGCCAGGTCGCGTCTCATCCGGCATGGTGGCCGTTCCCCTCGTCGTCGTCCGGCAGCTCGGCCTGCTCGGCCCGCACGCGCTTCAGGTTCTCCCGGTCCCCCACCCGGGCGTAGTGCTCGTCCAGGCGGGCGAGCAGCCGTCCCCGCTCCTCGTGCGCGTCCACGCCCTTGGAAAGCGTGACGCCCTTCTCCCACAGGGCCACGGCCGCGTCCCGCTCGCCCAGGGCGTAGCGGCACACGCCGCCGTTCTCCATGCAGCGCAGCTTGGTGCCCGGGTCCACGAAGGCCGTCGCCATCAGGGCGGCGCTGTCGTAGTAGGCCGCGGCCTCCGCCCAGCGCTCCTGTGCCATTTCGAGGTTTGCCAGGTTCAGGGTGACGTTCTGGAGCACCGGGTAGGCCTTGCCCTCCGCGGCGGGGGTGACGGCGGCCTCGTAGTTCAGGCGGGCCGTCTCCGGGTCGTCCAGCTTCTCGTGCACCTCGCCCATGCCGTTCAGGACCAGGGCCCACAGGGCGTGGTTCTCGATGCCGGCGTAATAGGGCAGCAGCGTCACGTACTTCATCAGGGCCTGGTCGTAGCGCCGCTCGGCGTAGTCGATCCCGGCCGCCACCAGCACCGACTGCATGCGCATGGCGAGGGGCATCTCCTCGTCCGCCGCGTCCGCGAGCAGGGCCTCCTCCACCTTGTCCATCCCGAAGTCCACCTCCTCGAAGTCGATCCGCTCCCGCCCCGCCAGGGCCTCTCCCAGGGCCGGGGCCTCGGCATCCTCCCGCACGAGGAACCGGACGTGGTGGCACCACGGGCTCGGGAAGTCGTGCGCCAGCAGGTCGGCGACCATCCGGCCCCAGGTCTCCGGGTCGCCGATGGTGGTCGGCACCATGGCCCACACGAGCAGCTGCTCCTCCGGGTCGGCGCGCAGGGTGCGGGCGAACGTGATCAGCTCGCGCAGGCGCGCCACGGGCGGCAGGGCCGGATCGCGCACCGCGTCGGGAACGGGCGGCCAGGGGGGTTCGCCGGTCTTCTGGAAGGCATCCGAGACGAGGGCGTGGCGCCCCTCGAACGAGGCCGCCACGGCGTCCACGTACGCGGCCTCGTCCTCGAACGCCTCGGCGAACATCCAGAACATGTGGGGCGAGCCGCCCTGGTCCACCTCCTCGACGATCTTGAGGAGGAACGGGCAGGCCGAGTCGTCGCACACCGGCACCAGGGCCAGGTCGTCGCGCTGGTCCACGAAGCCCGCGATGCGTTCGTTGATGCCCTGGACGAGGCGGCGCATGGGTCAGTTGATCTTGATCAGGGCCCCGGAGATCTCGTGGATGCCCACGGCCGCCGAGCTGATCTTGGGACCGCCGCTGGAGACCCCCTTGGCGTCCACCGTCACCGAGCTGCTGCCCACCTGGAGCTTGGCCTCCTGGGTGCCGGCGAGGGTGATCTTCTTGGCCGAGATGGTCACGCCGTCCTTCGTCAGCTCGATGGAGCTGCTGCCCACGACCAGGGTGATCGTCTTGGGGGCGGAGAGGGTGATGGACGAGTCGTCCTCGGTGATCGCGGTGTCGCTGACGAACACCTCGACCTTCTTCTCCGACGACACCGTGTAGGGCCCCACGGCGGCGAACCCCGCGCCCCCGTCGCCGTCCACGGTGATCTGCTGGTTCCCGCCGACGTGGAAGTTGTGGTACTCCTTGACCTCGTCCCACCGCTCCTTCTCGACGGTGATGTTCTGGTTGGCCTTCACCGTCACGCTCTGGTTGGCCCCCACGGAGGTGGACTGGTTGTTCTCCACCGCCGTGGTCATGTCCTTCTGGGCGTGCAGGAAGACCTCCTCGGAGCCCGCCTTGTCCTCGAAGCGCAGCTCGTTGGAGCCGCCGCCGCCGGGGGAGGTGTCGGACTTGATGCCGCTCTGGGTCTTGTTGTCCGGCAGGGCGTAGGGCGGGCGGTTCGTGCCGTGGTAGACGCGGCCGGTGACGATGGGCCGGTCCGGGTCGCCCTCCACGAAGTCCACGATCACCTCCTGGCCGATGCGCGGGATGTGGATCGCCCCCCACCCCGCCCCGGCCCAGGACTGGCTCACGCGGATCCAGCACGAGCTCTGGTCGTCCCGCTGGCCCAGCCGGTCCCAGTGGAACTGGACCTTTACCCGGCCGAACTCGTCGGTATAGATCTCCTCCCCGTCCGGGCCCACCACGATGGCGGTCTGGATGCCCTCCACCACGGGCTTGGGGGTCACCCGCGGGGGCCGGAAGTCCGTGTCGGCGGGGATGCACTCGAAGCGGTTCGAGTAGCGCAGGCCACCGCCGCCCCCGGCGCGCTCCTCGAGCACCTGGGGCTGGTCGCCGCTCTGGAAGACCTCGGTGACGGCGTACTTGGCGTTCAGGTCCTCGCGCGGGTGGTCCGCCAGGTCGAACTGGTAGCCCGGCACCAGGCGCGGCGAGTCGCCTTCGCCCCCGGCGGTCCGGCGCACGCCGTTCAGCGCCGCCAGGCGCATGTCGGCCAGGGTCTGCCCCAGCTCCGGGGTCAGGTACTCGCCCGGGTAGTCGTAGACCTCCAGCTCGTTCCAGTCCTCGCCGGCGGCCTCGGCGGCCAGGTTCAGGCTGGGCTTGGTGAAGTTGTAGTCGGTGAGCGTCACCTTGCCGGGGCGCACCTCCTCGGCGTAGGTGAAGCGGGTGACGTGCTCCTCCGTGGTGCGCAGGCCCGAGGCGGGCACAAAGGGGAGCACCGTGTCGCCCTCGATGTCGGGGTGGGCCGTGGCGTGGTCCACCATCATCAGCTTGCACAGCGTGTCGGTGTGCTCGAAGAAGTAGTGGATGCCCTCCTCCTCGAGCAGCCGGGCGATGAAGTCCCAGTCCGACTCGCGGTACTGGACGCAGTAGGTGCGGGCCGGGCCCTCCTCCTGCAGGTCGAACGCGAAGGCGTCGGTGGGCACGCCGGCCTTGTCCAGGACGTCGGCCACGATGTCCTTGACCGGCTTCTCCTGGAAGATGCGGCAGTCGTGGCGCAGCTTCAGGCGCCAGACCGGCGGCACGACACTCACGTCGTACAGCGAGAAGCGGCCCGACTGGCCGCTCAGCTCGATGCGGCTGACGATGCCGTTGACGTAGCGCGGGCTGTCGCCCTCCACGGTGAGGAGGGCGGGCTGGTTGACCACGTCCTCGAAGTTCACGTCCGGGGATTCGGCCGCCACGGTCAGCTCGAAGCGGAAGAGCTGCGAGATCGCCTCGCTGCCCTGGAACCGCACCACCCGCAGCTCCTCGTCCAGGCCCTCGACCTCGAACGTGAAGCGCTCCGTATCCGCCCTGAGGTCGGCCATGGCGTCGCTCCTTGTCTACCCAAACCCGTGCCGTCCCCCCGCCCCGGCGACACGCCGGGACGGGGGAAGGGCCTGCGGAATCGTCGGTCCGGACCGGTTTACGTCCGCACCACCCGCCAGTCGTCCTCGCCCACCGTGGCCCCCACCACGTGCTCCCACGTGATCTTGCGGTAGGTGAAGGAGATCTCCTCCAGGTGGGTGAAGTGGCTCTGGCTCGGGTCCTGGCAGTTGGGCATGAACGCCTTGATGTCCACGATCAGGGCGTCCTCCAGGGTGTGGGTGAAGTAGTGCTCCTGGGTGCCCGACGGCGAGGTGCGGTACCACTTGATCTGGACGTTGGGCAGCTTCTCGCCGTGGACCAGGGCGTTGTAGAGCAGCGGCGAGCTCTTGTCGAAGATCTTGGTGATCGTCATCGGCTGGTGCACCCGCTGCCCGGTCGGCTGCCCGCTCTGCGGGTCGCGCGGCTGGGTGACGTTGTGCTTGAAGGCCTCGACGAGCACCTCGTCCTCGTGCCCCTCCTGCCAGATCCCGCCGACGCTCTCCTCGGTGAAGGCGCCCGCGGTGATGTTGCCCTGATCCGTCCCCTCGATCGAGATGTACGCTGGTGTCGGCATCGGTGTTTCCTCCTTTGTAATCCCCGGCCGACACGGCGTCCGGGGCGCCAACTCGTTAGTCGCCCCGACGCTTGTACAGGAAGCGTGCCAACTCCGGCCACGCGCCGAAGTGTCGTCACAAATTATTGATTTTATAGGCTAAAAGTGGGGAGCCCGCGGAAGTTCCCCCGGACGCGCGGCCACGCGGGCCCTGTGCGGATCGCCGCACACCCACCGGCCCGGTGTGCGGCGCGCCGCACACCGGGCGGCGCTACGGCGTCACCCCGACAGGGCCGGGTCGTGCCACTCGTCGGCGTACAGGGTGGAGGCGAGGTTGTGCTCCCAGCTGATGCTGCGGTAGACGAACGACACGTCCTGAACCATGGGGGCGCGCGTGGAGCCGGAGGCGACCTCGTCCAGCAGGCGGGTGCGCAGCGAGGCGATGACGGCGTCCTCGAGCGTGACCGTATAGAAGAGCTCCAGCACCCCCGTGGCGTTGACCCGGAAGAAGGTGAAACTCACCGTGGTGAGCACCTCGTTGTGGGCCAGGGCCTGGTGCAGGAGGGGGGCGCACTTGTCGATCCCCTTGGTGACGTGCACCGGCCCGTTGTGGCGGGCGACCCGCGAGCCGCTGCCCCCATGGGGGTCGCGCGGGACGGTGACCTCCTGGGTGAACGACTGCACCACGAACTCGTCCACGTGGTCCTCCTGCCACCCCCCGCCGACGCTCTCCTCCGATTGGTTCCCCTCGGTGATGAGGCCCTGCTCCTCGCCCTCGATCCTGCAAAAGGCCGGCAGCGACATCGGTGTTCCTCCGTAGCTAAAGGTGTTGGGGCGGGCGGCGCGCGTCGCCGGGACGGCGCAGCTTGTACTGGCCCATCTTGTCGATCAGGGTGCGGCGGGAGATGCCCAGCTCCTTGGCGGCGCGGGTCTGGTTCCAGTCCACCGCCTGGAGCTTGTTGGCGAGCAGCCGCGCCTCGTAGCGCTGGATCAGGTCGCGCAGCTCCCCGTCCGCGCCGGGGGACGGCTCGGGCGGCGCCGGAGCCTTGGGCAAGGCCTTGCGGACCGCCTCGGGCAGGTGCTCGGCCAGGATGGCGCCCCCGTCCTCGCACAGCAGCACCGCGCGCTCCACCGTGTTCTTGAGCTCCCGCACGTTGCCCGGGTAGCGGTAGGCCATCAGCAGGTCGAGGGCCGCCGGGGCGAAGCCGCGCACCCGCTTGCCGAAGCGCTGCCGGCCCTGGGCCAAAAAGTGCTGGAGCAGGGCCGGGATGTCCTCGGCCCGCTCGCGTAAGGCGGGCAGCTCGATGGGGAAGACCGACAGGCGGTAGTAGAGGTCCTCGCGGAACCGCCCCTCCTGGATGCGCTCCTCCAGGTTGCAGTGGGTGGCGGCGATCACCCGCACGTCCACCTTGCGCCCCTCCAGGGCCCCCAGGGGGCGCACCTCCGACTCCTGCAGCACCCGCAGCAGCTTGGCCTGCAGGGCCACCGGCATGTCGCCGATCTCGTCCAGGAAGAGCGTGCCCCCGTCCGCCGCCTCGAACAGGCCGCGCTTGTCCGCCACGGCCCCGGAGAAGGCCCCCTTCTTGTAGCCGAACAGCTCGCTCTCCAGCAGGTTCTCCGGCACCGCGGCGCAGTTCTGGGCCACGAAGGGCCCGCCCGCGCGGCCGCTCGCGCCGTGGACGGCGGCGGCGAACAGCTCCTTGCCGGTGCCCGTCTCGCCGCGCAGCAGCACGGTCACGTCCTGGTGCGCCACCTTGTCCATGAGCTGGAAGACCCGCATCAGGGCCGGGCTCTGGCCCACGATGGCGAACCGGGGCTCCACCGTCACCCGGTCGCGCAGGCGGACGTTCTCGGCCTCCAGCTCCCGGTTGGTGTGGTCCAGCATGTCGATCAGCTGGCGGTTGCGGGCGATCAGCTCGGTGTTGTCGATGGCCACCGCGGCCTGGGAGCCGAAGGCCTGCACCAGCTCCTCGGCCTCGCCGTCGAACGGGATGATCCGCTCCGTGTCGGCCTCCCGCAGGTTCAGGAGCAGGAGCACGCCGATGGTCACGTCCTCGTGGCTGCGCAGGGGCACGGCGACCAGCGAGCGGGTGCGGTAGCCTGTGGCCTGGTCGTAGGCGTACAGGTCGGCGAAGTCGAACCCGGTGTAGCGGTAGACGTCGTCCACCTTGATCACCTGGCCCGAGAAGGCGCAGTAGGCGCAGACGTTGGTGGTCTCGCGCTCGTCGCCCTTGAACAGGGGCACCGTCCGGAGGGCCGCGAGGCCGTCCCCCACCTCGGCGTTCTGGGCCACCTCGGGCAGGAGCGTGCGCTTGGTGCGGTCCAGGATGTACACCCGGCCCGCCTCGGCCCCGGTCAGGCGCCGGGCCGAGGTGACGATCATGTCGAGCAGGTGGGTGAGGTCACGCTCCCTCGACAGGGAGGTCGTGATCTTGATCAGCTCCGCGGCGGTGCGGGCGGCCGATGCGGCGGACTTCCCCAAGGGGGCCTCACTTCTTCTTGCCGGAGGGGCCGCCCGTCTTGAACGCGAACGTGAAGTCGCCGTCCTTGCCGACCCCCACCTCCAGCCGGTCCGGCCGCTCCTCCTCGCCCATCATCTCCAGGACCTGGGTGGAGATCCGGGGCAGCAGCGTGCGGTTGACAATGTGGTCCACGTTGCGGGCGCCGGTCTCCACCTCGGTGCAGCGCCGGGCGATCTGCTCGATCACCTCGGGCTTCCAGTCCAGCTTGATCTTCTGGCTCTGCTCCATGCGCCCGGCGAGGCGCCCGAGCTTCAGGGCCGTGATCTCCCTCATGGCGTCGCCCGAGATGGGGAAGTAGGGCACGATCTCCATGCGCGCCAGCAGCGCCGGCTTGAAGTGGGCCGAGAGCACCGGCCGGATCGCCTCGGTCACCTCCTCCACGGACGGCCGCTCGTCGGCCGTGCCCATCTCGGTGAGGATGTCCGTGGCCAGGTTGCTGGTCATGAGGATGACCGTGTTCTTGAAGTCCACCAGGCGCCCCTCGCCGTCCGAGAGCATGCCCTTGTCGAACACCTGATAGAAGAGGTTCAGGACCTCCGGGTCGGCCTTCTCGACCTCGTCCAGCAGGACCACCGTGTAGGGCCGCTGGCGCACCGCCTCGGTGAGCATGCCGCCCTCGCCGTAGCCCACGTAGCCCGGGGGCGAGCCGATCAGGCGCGAGACCGTGTGCTTCTCCTGGAACTCGCTCATGTTGATCGTCACCATGAAGCGCTCGCCGCCGAACAGCAGGTCGGCGACGCCGAGGCCGGTCTCGGTCTTGCCCACGCCGCTCGGGCCCACCAGGAGGAAGACCCCCATGGGGGCACCCGGGTTGGAGAGGCCCGCCTTGGCGGCGCGGATGCCCTGGTCGAGGGCGTCGACGGCATGGTCCTGGCCCTTGATCCGCTGCTTGAGGGAGCCGGCGAACTCCAGGATCGTGCGCGCCTCGTCGCGCACCATCTTGCCCACCGGGATGCCGGTCCAGTCGCCGATGACCCGCCCCACCACGTCCGGCGCCACCTCGTAGTGGACCAGGGGGTCGTTCCCCTGCATCCCGGCGAGCTTCCGGGTGGCCTCGTCCAGCTCGCGCATGAGGGCGTCCCGGTCGATTGCGGGGGCCGGTGCCGGCGCACCTTCGCCGGCGGCCGCCTCGCCCGCCGCCGCCTCGGCCTCCGCGGCTTCGGCACCCTCTCCGTTGGTGCCCCCCGCCAGGGTGCGGCGCAATTCGAGGATGCGCTCGGCCTGTTCCCGCTCCCCCTGCCAGCGGGCCTCCAGGCCCTCCAATTCGGTGCGGATGCCGGCGATCACGCCGTTCAGCTCGGCCACGCGCCCGTCGTCGGCCCGGGTGCCCGCGTCCATGTCGCGCTGGATGGCGTTCAGCTCCCGCTCCAGGGTGCGGATGCGGCGCTCCCGGTCGTCCACCTGGTCGGGCTTGGCGGTGATGCTGATCTTCACCCGCGCCGCCGCCGTGTCGAGCACGTCCACCGCCTTGTCCGGAAGCTGGCGCCCCGAGATGTAGCGGGCCGCCAGGCGCGCCGCCGCCTCCACCGCGTCGTCGCGCACGTACACCCCGTGGGCCTTCTCGTAGCGCTCGCGCAGCCCCCGGATGATGGTCACCGCGTCCTCCGGCGACGGCTCGTCCAGCTTCACCAGCTGGAACCGCCGCGCCAGGGCCGGGTCCTTCTCGAAGTACTTCTTGTACTCGGACCAGGTGGTCGCCGCCACGGTGCGCAGCTCGCCCCGCGCCAGGGCGGGCTTGAGCAGGTTGGCCGCGTCGCCCCCGCCCGCCGGGCCGCCCGCGCCGATGAGGGTGTGGGCCTCGTCGATGAACAGGATGATGGGCTTCGGGGAGGCCTTCACCTCGTCGATCACGGCCCTGAGGCGGTTCTCGAACTCGCCCTTCACGCCCGCCCCCGCCTGGAGCAGCCCCAGATCGAGGCCGTAGATCTCGACCCCCTGGAGGATCTCGGGCACGTCGCCCTCGATGATCTTGAGGGCCAGGCCCTCCACCACGGCCGTCTTGCCGACGCCCGCCTCGCCCACCGCGATGGGGTTGTTCTTCCGCCGCCTGCCGAGGATGTCGATCATCTGACGAATCTCGCGGTCGCGGCAGAACACCGGGTCGATATCCCCGTCCCGTGCCCGGCCCGTGAAGTCGATCGTGAACTTGCCCAGCGCCGTGTCGTCCCTTGCCGCGCCCTCCGCCGCGCCCCGGCTCGCCGCCCCCTTCTCCAGCACCGCCGCGCCCTCCTTGGAGCCGGCGGTGACGTCCAGAAGCTCGTGCCGAACGGCCTCGGGGGAGATCGCCTCCAGCTCCTCGGCCCAGCCGCCGTAGGCGTAGCGGCCGGGGTTCGCCCGCAGGGCGGCGATCAGGACGCCGGAGCGGATCTCCGCCAGGCGCAGGTCCACGGACGCGATGAGCCAGGCGTCCTCGAACCACTCCAGCAGGATCGGCGAGAACACGGGCTTGCCCGGGTTGCCGGTCTTGCCTTCCTCCACGGCGCGCTGGAGGGCCTTCTTCACCCGCCCTGAGTCCACGCCGTAGTGCTGGCAGACGAGCTGGAAGTCCCGGTCGGCGTCGTCGATCATGACGAGCAGCAGGTGCTCCACGCCGATCTCGTACCCGCCCCGCGAGACGCACAGGCCCGCGGCCGTCTCCAGGGCGCGGGTGCAGTAGGGGTTCAGGCGCCCCAAGAGTGCCTTCAGGTCCACGTTGATCACGGCCGTTCGCCTCCTGTCACGTCGTATGGGTCCGGTTGCGGTTCGAAGTCATCGGGTTACGCCACGGCGGCCGGCACGCCCCCCTTCAGGGTCACCGCCGCCTCGCCGGGGGGCCGCTTGCCGAGCCACGTCGTCCAGCCGAGGCGGCAGGGGCCCTCCGGGTCCAGGTCCCAGCGCGGCACCTCGTCGGCCTCGAGGCGCAGGGTCACGTCGAACGCCAGGGGCTCGCGCAGCATGAGGCGCACCAGGCCCCGCACCGGGGCGTGGTCCGGCGCCCCCGGCAGGTGGCGGCGCAGCCTGGCCAGAGACATGGGGCCGAGGACCACCCGGAACTTGCCTGCGATGTCCCGCACCTTCGCCCCCAGGACGAAGTCGCGCCCCAGGCGGCAGTGGCGCACGCCGACGTGGTTGCGGGCCTTGGGACCCAGGCGGACCGTGCGGGGCACGAACGGCTCCACGGTCACGGGCACGCCCCCCAGGTAGTCGCTGAGCACCCCCGCGATCTTGGCCGGGGACCGGCCCCGCAGGGCGAGCAGCCCCAGGTAGGCCAGAACGCGCTCCCGGTCCAGCCCCAGGTCCTCGCGCAGCTCCGGCATGCCGAGGCCCGCCAGGGCGTAGAGCCGGCCCGTGGTCTCGTCCCTGCCGCCGGCCTGGTACCCGACCTGGTGCCGGTATTTGCGCCAGCAGCGGTAGAAGAGCGAGATCAGGCGGTGGTGGAAGAGGTCCAGGAACTCGCGCTGGGGGGCATCGTCCGGGTCCTCGGCGAGGATGTCCTCGGTGATGAACGCCGGCAGGGGCGACGACACGCCGTACAGCCCCATGAAGTTCACCGTGACCCGGTAGGGCGGCCCGTCCCCCTCAGCCCGGTCCATCCGATCGACCGCCGCCACGTCCGAGCCCGGGAAGCCGAAGCTCAAGGCCGGGCGCAGGCGCACGGCCTCCTCGCGCACCGGGCCCCGGTGACCGATCGTGGGCCGCTCCGGCCGGCTGGCCTCGAGCAGGCGCACCACCTGGAAGAAGGAGAAGCCCGGGGCCCCCTCCGTCAGGTCCTGGATCAGACGAGACGCGCCGGTCCGCTCATCGGAGGCCATCGGTAGGTCTCCCCCGTCTCCGTGCCCACCACCTCGAGCTGGTGGAAGGAGTTGACGTCCGCGTGGGCGGCCAGGAACCGGTCGAGCACGCCCGCGAACAGGTACAGGTCGCCCTCGCCGCTGAACTGGCTTTCCTTGACGGACAGGCGCGTGCGCCACCCGCGCACCGGAAAGCCGCGCCACATGTGCTCCGCCGGCTCCACCTTGGCGTCCACGATGCCCTCCAGGCGGGCCTTGCTCTGGCGCTCGGCGCGGCGGTCGTGGTGGGCCCTAAAGTCATACGTCGCGATCACCGTGCGCAGGGCCGACACGCTCGAGAGCGAGACGTAGTGCAGCGACATGTTGGAGATCAGCCGCCAGTGCAGCCCCTCGTCCATGGGCGGCGGCAGGGACGGCGTGGGCACCGACAGGTTCTTGAAGCGCACGAACTCCGGCGAGCTGCCCGTGGCCACCGACACGTCGCCGGTGCGCAGGCGCTCGGGCAGGTTGCGGTTGGTGCAGGTGAGCTCCACGGAGACGGTCTCCGTGCCCTTGGGCAGCTCGGCCCCCTCGCCCCCGCCGAAGGCGATGTAGGTCTCCAGGCCCCTCCCCACCACCGTGGGGGTGCGGCGCAGACGGAAGTGGCCGTCGTTCCGTCCCCGTCCCACGTGGTCGAAGGACTCGAACGGGCGGTAGGTGCGGCGCTCGCCGGTGCCCTGCTCCCACCCCTCCACCCGGTCCACCGTGTAGATCTCGAAGTGGGTCGCGTCGGCCCCGGCCGGGCGCAGGCGGTAGGAAACCTTGCGGTGGTCCAGGCGGATCGGGTCGGCGTCGTGGTCGAACAGGTTCACGATGGGGGTGCAGAACAGGCGGAAGTGGTCCGCCGTCGGCCGCACCTGGGCCGGCAGCGGCCGGTCGAAGGTGAACGTGACGCAGAAGCTGTCGCCCACCCCCAGGCCCTCCGAGGCCTTCAGGCCCCCGACGTCCACGAACAGGAGCTTCTCCGGCATGGCGAAGTACTCCTGGATCAGGCGGAACCCGGGCAGGGCGTGGGGCGGGTACGGCAGGAGGCCCTCCTCGTCCGACAGGCCCGCGGGCGTCACGTCCTCCGGGTCCACGGAAAAGCCCCCCTTCGCGTCCGGGTCGTCGCCCGCGACCACCTGGACGCCTGCCACGTGGCGGCACAGCCATAGGTAGAGGGTGGTGGCCTCGAACGGGTCGCCGAACAGGTGCAGGCGCAGGGCGTCCAGCCCCAGCCCGTCGAAGGCCGCGCCGCCGTCCAGGGCCAGGCGCAGGGTCAGACGGCCGCCGGACCCGGTCTCGCGGTAGGTGACGCCCTTCAGGGAGATGGGAAACACCGGCACGTCGAAGCAGGTGCGGAAGCGGCAACGGGTGCCGTCCACCGGCACCGAGTCCACCTCCGTGCCGCGCTCGACCACCTTGCGCCCGGTGATGGCGTTCGTCACCGGCTCGAACTTCAGGACCGACATGGACGGCAGGGGCCGCAGGTAGTGGGGCCAGAGCAGGGCCATCAGGCCGTGGGTCAGCTCGGGCAGCTCGTCGTCCAGCTTCTCCCGCAGGCGCCCCGTGAGGAACGCGACCCCCTCCAGGAGGCGCTCCACGTCCGGGTCGGTGCCCGCCTCGGCGAGGAACGGGGCGAGCTTGGGGTTGGCCAGGGCGAACTCCCGCCCCAGGTCGCGCAGGACCGCCAGCTCGTCCTGGTAGTACTTGTTGAACGGCATCCTAGCCCCGCACCCGCACGAGGCCGCCGCCGCTCACGGTGGTCTCGAACACCACCGGGCTGCTCCCGCCCTCGGCGTTCACCTGCCCCGCCACCTCGAAGCGCAGGTCCAGGGGCGAGGCCGGGTCGGGGGCGAACCGCACCCGCACCTTGGAGAGGCGGGGCTCATAGGTCTCGATGCACTGCTTGATCGCCTTCTTCAGCTCGGGGACCGGGTTGCCGTGGCGGTGCGCCAGGTCGTTGATGTCGGGCAGGCCGAAGTCGGGCAGGGCGGCCACGTTGCCCTGGCGCACGTTGAGCATCTTCTGGACGTGGGCGAGGACGGAGCGCGACATGGCGTAGGGGTCCGTCTGGCCCCCGCGCGCGGCGGCGCCGTCGGCGGCGTCGATCCGCTCCAAGAGGCTCTTCTCCCCGGCCACGGACCTCCTCGGACTTCACCGGACGCCCACCCACACTGTGCCCGCCGCCGGCGGGCGCGCCCCGGCGCGGCGGTCAGGACTTGTCGAGCTTGCCGACCAGCGACAGCGTGAAGTTGGCCCCCATGTACTTGAAGTGCGGCCGCACGGCCATGGACACGCGGTACCAGCCGGGGTCGCCCTCCACGTCCTCCACCGTGATCTGGGCGGCGCGCAGGGGGCGCATGCTGCGCACCTCGACGGTGGGGTTCTCCTGGTCCGACACGTACTGCCGGATCCACTGGTTGAGCTCGCGGTTGAGCTCGTTCTTGTCCTTCCAGCTGCCGATGTTCTCGCGCTGGAGCACCTTGATGTAGTGCGCCAGGCGGTTGACCACGAACATGTAGGGCATCTGGGTGCCGAGCTTGTAGTTCAGCTCGGCGTCCTTGCCCTCCTTGCTGTTGCCGAAGGACTTGGGCTTCTGCACCGAGTTGGCGGAGAAGAACGCCGCGTTGTCGCTGCCCTTGCGCATGGCGAGCGAAACGAAGCCCTGCTCGGCCAGCTCGTACTCGCGCCGGTCGGAGATCAGCACCTCGGTGGGGATCTTGGTCTCGATCCCGCCCATGGACTCGAACTGGTGCAGGGGCAGGTCCTCCACCGCGCCGCCGCTCTGGGGCCCGATGATGTTGGGGCACCAGCGGTACTTGGCGAAGCTGTCGGTCAGCCGCGTGGCGAAGGCGAAGGCGGTGTTGCCCCACAGGTAGTCGTCGTGGGCCTCGGCCGTCTCCTCGTAGTTGAACGCCTTCACCGGGCTGGAGGTCGCCCCGTAGGGCAGGCGCAACAGGAAGCGCGGCATGGTCAGGGCCACGTAACGCGAGTCCTCCGACTCGCGGAACGACTGCCACTTGGCGTACTGGGGCCCCTCGAAGATGTCGGAGAGGTCCTTGAGGTTGGGCAGCCCCTCGAAGTTGTCCACCCCGAAGAACTGGGACCCGGCCGCCGCGACGAACGGCGCGTGCGACATGGCCGCCACCGAGGCGACGTTCTGCAGCAGCTTGACGTCCTGGGGGCCGGGGCCGAAGTCGTAGTTGGCGATGATGGAGCCGTAGGGCTGGCCGCCGAACTGGCCGTACTCGGCCGTGTACACGGTCCGGTACAGGCCCGACTTGACCACCTCGGGGGCGTCCTCGAAGTCGTCCAGGAGCTCGCCCTTGGGCACGCTCAGGACCTCGAGCTTGATGTTCTCGCGGAAGTTGGTCCGGTCCACGACGAACTTGAGGCCGCGCCAGGCCGACTCGAGCTGCTGGAAGTCGGGGTGGTGGAGGACCTCGGAGACCTGGGCGCTCAGCTTGCCGTCGATCTCGGCGATCATCTGGTCGATCATCGCCTTGTCGGGCTTCTGCTCGGCGCGGCGGGGCGCGAGCAGCTCGCCGATGAAGGCCTCGATCCCCTTCTTGGCCACGCCGTAGCCCTCGTCCGAGGGCTTGAGCCGGGTCTCCTTGAGGATGTCGTCGAGCAGGGACCCCTCGGTCGTCTCGGTCGTCCCCTCCGCCCCCTGGGTCACCTCCTTGGCGTCTGCCATCGATTCCTCCGTAACGGCCGCTGGGGCCGAAAGTCACGCTACGCGGCCGGGGTGCCCGGCCCGAAACCCGTCTACTCGCCCTTCGCCTCGACCCCCAGCTCCTTGAGGAGCTTCTCCCGGTTGCCCTCGTCCGCCAGCACCGCCTGGATCTTCTTGCGGAAGGCGGGCACGTTCCCCAGGGGCCCCTTGAGGGCCGTGAGGGCGTCGCGCAGGTCGAGCAGCTGGGCCAGCTCGGGCACCTGGCGCGCCACGCGGTCGGGCTCGAAGTCCTTGATGCTCTCGAACTTGACCCCCACGGCCATCTCGTCGCCCTCGGCGCCCGACAGGCGGTTGGGGACGTTCAGGTCGAGCTTCAGGTCGTGGTTCTTGAGCACGTCGTTGAAGTTGTCCTTGTCGACGCTGACCGGCTTGCGGTCCTCGACCGGCGTGTCGTCGGCGCGCAGGGTGTAATCGCCCAGCATCAGGAGCTTCAGGGGCAGCTCGATCTGCTCCTTGGCGTCTCCCGTGGCCGGCTTGTAGACGATATTGATCCGCTCCTTGGGAGCGACCGAGCCTTCCTTCGCCATTACACCCTCCTGCCTATTTGTCCGGCATTTCCAGCGCCGCCCGCACATCCAGACGACACAAACGCGACTGGAGCCGCTCGACCCGCTCCTTGCGTTCGGGCGCCATCTCCTTGGCTTTCGGAAGTCCCTTATAACAAAGCAAAAGCATTTTGGCAACTTCCACCGCGAGGTCCGGTTCCCAGGTCTCCAGGCCGTGCCGCTCCACCGTGTCGTCCAGGGCCTCGAGCAGGTGTGCCGCCACCGGACCGTGCCCGGCGTCCAGGCAGTAGCGGGCCCGGGTCAGCTCCCACTGGAAGCGGTCCCGGCCCGTGACCGCCTCCCGCACGCCCACGTCGAACAGGGCCAGGCCCTCCGCCACCTTCTTTTTGGCCGCCTTGGACTTGGCCTGCTTGAGCACGGCCTTCCACGGCTCCGGGTCCGCCTGGGGGGCCGCCTCGGCCCCGCCGCCGCCGTCGCCGGCCCCGGCCCCGCCGGGCAGGACCTCCGAATCGATCCACAGCTGGGTGGCGTCGTCGGCGAACGGCATGCCCCCCACGAAGGAGAGCCGCCGGGCGTTCGGGAAGCGGCGCAGGAACAGGGCCGTGGCGTCCTTCACCACCTGGGCGGCGTCGGCGTGGCCCAGGGCCTCCAGCCCCAGGGCGGAATAGCGATGGGGGTCGAGCCAGAACGGCAGGCGGGACACGCTGCCCTCGGCCTGCTCCACCAGCTCGGCGTGGGCGCCCCCCTCCACCATGGCGGTCAGGGCCGCCAGGCGGTCCGGCGCGGGCTCCTGGATCTGGGTGACGCCCTCGTTGTCCGGCGGGGCCTGGGTGAGCCCGAGCCAGGCCGCGAAGCGCAGGGTCAGGTAGGGGGCCGGATTCGCCGGGGACTTCCCGCGCTGGTAGGCGGCCATGGCCCGCATGGACTCCTGGCAGGCCTTGACGGCCTTCTGCACGTCCGTATCGGACGTGATCGCCGTGGGCGGGGCCGAAGGGGCGGCCCCCGTCACCGCCTGGGGCCTCGGCGCCGCCGGGGCGCTGGGCTGCGCCGCCCGCTCCGCCGACTGTTGGATTCCCTTGGCGTGCTCCCGCAGGGCCCTGCGCAACTCCCCCAGGGCCGGGGCCTGGTCGGCCAGCTTCTCCGTGAGCACGGTGTCCAGGGCCTCCAGGGCCGCCATGGCCTCGGCCACGGCCTCGCCCTCGTTGGGGGCCGGGGGCCGCGCCGTTACCGCCGGGGCGCCCTTCTCGGCCACCCAGGTGGCCGCCGCCGCCCGGGCTCGGGGCCGGGGCGGGAAGAGGGGGTCCCAGAAATTCTCGGCCAGGCCCTGCATGACCGCGAGGCCCGCGGCCAGGCCCGGGTAGCCCTCCGTGTCGAGCAGCCCCCGGCACAGGAAGGCCGCCACGAGGAGGTCCTTGGACTTGGTGGAGAGGATCGCCGTGGCGTCCGCCACCACGGCCTTCCAGTTGATGTCGGTGGGGTTGACCGACTCGAGCTTGGCGACCTCGGCCTCGATGCGCTCGAACTCGGGGTCGTAGCGGGCCGACTCACCCGCGGGCGCGGCGTCCGAGATGGGGGTCGTGCCCAGGGCCTTGGTCGCGTCGTCAATCGCCGACATCCGCCGACATCCTTCCCCCGAATGACCGTCCCGCGCCCGCCGCGGGGCCACAACACACCGCTCCCGCCCCCTTCCTGCCCATTATTCGGGGCATCGCCCCGGCCGTCAACACGGACCCGGAACGCCCCGGGATCGTGTAGCATCCCTCCGGCCGGGCCCGGCGTGGGTACCGATGCCGGCGCCGATCCGGCCCGAATCACCCCGAGAGGCCCCCCGAGAGATCCCCATGGACACGATCCAGGCCACCGAGCTGACCGGCATCCTGCAGGCCTCCATCTC
>CAZGRJ010000013.1:0-2351 GCA_964528115.1 uncultured Nitrospirales bacterium | reverse complement strand
CCATGGACACGATCCAGGCCACCGAGCTGACCGGCATCCTGCAGGCCTCCATCTCCCCGGTGGCGCTGATCTCCGGGGTGGGGCTGCTCCTGCTCTCCATGACGAACCGGTTCGGCCGCACCGCCGACCGGGCCCGCCTCCTGGCGGCCCAGCTGCGCACGTGCGGGCCGCAGGAGCAGGAGTACCTGGACATCCAGATCCGCATCCTGTACCGGCGCTCGGGCATCCTCAGGGCGGCGATCCTGCTGGCCTCGGCCAGCATCCTGTTCGCCAGCCTGCTGATCGTGGTCCTGTTCGTGGCCTTCCTGGTGGGGGCCACGGCGAAGGACGGGGTGGTGCTGCTGTTCGCGATGAGCTTTCTGGGCCTGATCGCCTCCGTCGCCCTGTTCATTCACGACATGCGCCTGGCCCTGGAGGCCCTGCGCCTGGAGGTGCGGGGCCACATCGGGCGGGTCCCGTAGGGGCGGTCGCTCAGGCTTTTCGGGAGCCCCGGGGACGCCGGGGCGGGCGGGTCAGGCGGTCTCGAGGGCCCGGGCCATCACGGTCTTGATGGCCTCGGCGGCCTCCGGCTCCAGCTCGTCGAACTGGATCGCGAGGGCGTTCTGGTTGGCGTAGACCACCCAGCCCTGGACCTGGACATCCGGCGGGTCGCCGCCGAACGTCAGGAACACCTCGCACTCCGACTCCGGGGCGACGGCCTCGTCGGTCCAGACCGACATGCCCGAGGTGTTGAGGTTGCGGACGGTGCCGTGGACCTCGTTCCCGGCGTCGCCGAGGACGATGCGGCACTCCACGCGGTCGCGCACCTCGGCCCGGGGCTCGCGGGTGGACGGCGTGGTGATGGGTTTATTGGGTCGTGGCCTCATACGGCTCCATTCGGCCGCCGGGCGGGGGGACTTTAGGCAAAAGCCCCGTTTCCGGGGCAAAACCCCAGTAATTTCAAGGCGAAGCCGCGTCGCCTCCGGCCCGGGCCACCGAGGCCGGACGCCGGTCCCGGTAGAGGTCGTCCCGGCGCAGGGGCACGGCCAGGGGCCCCTTCGCGGGGGCGGCCAGGACCTGGTAGAGGTTGATGCTGCCCTCCTCGAAGTAGTGGGCGGCGCCCGCCATGTAGAGGCGCCACACCCGCCAGGTGGCCTCCCCCACCTGGTCGATCGCCCGGCGCCGGTTCGCCTCCAGGGCGTCCAGCCAGCGGCGCAGGGTCAGGGCGTAGTGGCGCCTGAGGGCCTCCACGTCCAGCACCTCGAACCCGGCCCGCTCCATGGGCCCCAGGGCGTCGCTGATCCGGACCAGCTCACCGTCCGGGAAGACGTAGCGGTTCAAAAAGCGCGTCAGGGGCGTGCGCGTCCAGCCGTGGTCGTTGCTGATGGCCTGGTTCAGGAACAGGCCGCCGTCCTTCAGCACCCGCCGGACGGTCTCGAAGTAGGCGGCGAAATGGGCGTGGCCCACGTGCTCGAACATGCCCACGCTCACCACCCGGTCGTAGCGCGCGTCCTTCGGCAGGGCCCGGTAGTCGCGCAGCTCCACGGTCACGAGGTCGGAAAGCCCCTCCGCCGCCACCCGGCGGGCGGCCAGGTCGCGCTGGGCGGTGCTCAGGGTGATCGCGTGGACCCGGGTGCCGAAGTCCCGCGCCGCCCGGCACGCCAGCGCGCCCCAGCCGCAGCCGATGTCCAGGAGGGTCAGCCCGGGCCCCAGGCGCAGCTTGCGGCACAGGTAGTCCAGCTTGTCCGCCTGGGCCTCCGCGAGGGACTGGCCGGGGTCCCGGAAGTAGGCCCCGGAATAGACCATCTCGGGGTCGAGCCAGAGCCGGTAGAAGTCGTTGCCCACGTCGTAGTGGTGGGCGATGGATTTCTGGGAGTTGCGCCGCACCCCGCCGCGGGAGCGCCGCGCGTCCGCCCCGGACCCCCGCCGCGCGGGCATGCGCAGGGCCGCCGCCAGGGCCTTCAGGCGCGCCGCGGCCGGCGGCGGGCGCTGGGCCACGTGGTCCAGGAGGTCGAACAGGGCCGTGAGGTCCCCGGCCACGTCGATGTCCCCCGCCAGGTGCGCCTCGGCGAGGCCCATGACGTCGCGCCGCAGGACCAGGGCCCGCAAGGACGCCGGGTCGCGCAGGATCACGGTGCAGTCGGCGTCGGCGCGCCCCGCCACCAGGTCGCCGTTCGCCATGCGCACGGCCACGGGCCCCGCGTAGCCCTCAAACAGGGGCGCCAGCACCCGCCGGACGGCCGCCACCGTGGCAGGGTCCGGCGCGGCGTGCGCCGCCTCCGTGTGGATGGGTCGATCCCCCCGGTTCCTCTCCGCCATGTCACAGGCCTCCGTTCGACCGCGTCCCCGGTCCCGGGCCCGCCCCCTTCCAA
>CAZGRJ010000012.1:0-35990 GCA_964528115.1 uncultured Nitrospirales bacterium | reverse complement strand
ACGCCACGGACGACCTGTTCAAGGCCTACACCGACGCGTCCCTGGCGCCCGTGGTCTACACCGGGCCCGCCGACGCGGGGAGCTGGGCCACCGACCCCAGTCCCACGGTCAAGTTCAACCGGGAGTTCACCCAGAACCACGGCTACCTCTGCAACGCCGTGGGGACCGGGACCTACCGGGCGCGTATCAAGTTCTGGCCCGAGGGCCCGCCCGATCCGGGCGCGGACCCGGGCGACGACCCCACCAAGGGGAACTGGCAGGTGCGCCAGGGGGACGGCACCCTCCAGGAGGTGCCGTCCGCGTACACGTCGGCCGAGCTGACCCTGGAGAAGGAGGTGGAATGCGCCAACCGCGCCGTCTCCTTCGGCTCGGCCTCCCAGGCGAGCGCCGCCGAGTCCGGCACGATGACCGCCGCCGTGGCCCTGAACGTGCCCTCCGCCGCCGCCGTCAGCGTGCCCTTCACGATCGGCGGCACGGCCACCGAGGGGGTGGACTACACGGTCACGGCGAGCCCCGTGACGATCCCGGCCGGAGCGACCTCCGCCGACATCACGATCTCCATCCTGGACGACGGCGACGACGAGGGCGACGAGACCGTGGTGCTCACCCTGGGCACGCCCACCGGCGCGGGCCTGGGCACGCCGACGGTCCACACCGCCACCATCACCGACGACGACGGCGCGCCGCCGCCTCCGGACGGCGACGGGGACGGCGTGCCGGACGGCGAGGACAACTGCCCCGCCGATCCCAACCCGGGCCAGGCGGACACGGACGGCGACGGCGTCGGCGACGCCTGCGACACGGACGGCGGGTCGGGCTCAAGCACCTCGGCCGCCGTGGAGCGCTTCGTCGACACCACGAGCGATCTGCGCGACCTGGGCTTGAGCGGGCTGCTCGGCCGGACCCAGGACGTCCTCAGGCAGCCGCTGCTGGCGTTCAACATCGCCGTCGGCACCATCGAGGAGTACCGCGCCTTCCTGGCCGGCGGCCCCGACTGTGCCACCCTGGAGGAAACCCACACCCCCAGCGGCGGCGGCGTGATCGACGTGTACCACCTGATGATCCCGAACTGCCCGGACGAGATGGCCGGGTTCTTCACAAACATCGACGGCGACCTGACACTGGAGGTCGGCAACGACTCGGGCGACGACCCGCTGGCGGACCCCCGCAACGGGTTCGCTTACCAGGACGTGCGGTTCCGGGGTCCGGACCGGACGCTCGACGGCACCGACTTCAGCTCGACGGACGGCGCCCTGGGGCGCATCTCCTACGCCGTATCGGACCGGATCGACCTCAAGGCGGACTACGTCGTCACCAACTTCGTGCGCAGCACCAGCCCCGGCTTCGAGAGCGCCGACTTCGCGGCCTTCGCCTGGCACTGTGACGCGACCGACCAGACCACGAGCGGCGACCCCCACATCGTGGGCTGGTGCGACTACACGGAGCTGTTCGTCGACTTCACCCCGTCCACGACGGGCTTCACCCTTGCCGACCTCGCCTCCTGTACCGGCAAGGGCACCGCGATTGCCTGCCCGGGATTCGACGTGATCGCCTCGGAGGCCGAATCCGTCCGCGGCACCTTCGACGTGGGCTTCCTGATCGACGGGTGCGGTGTGGACCAGCCGGAGCCGGACGGGACGATCACCCTGATGTCGCCCCCGTGGCTTGGCGACACCACGGAAACGGCCACCTACACCGACAACCCGGCGAACCCGTGCGTCGGGTCACTGGGCCACTACAACGCGGAGGCCGACCAGGAGGTCGCTGCCCTGCTCTACTTCTTCCCGATTCCCGCGGAAGTCGCGGCCGACATCTCGGCGGGATGTGCGCGCGTCCCATTCCCGTTCCTGGCGCCCAAGACGGTGGACCCCACCCTGCCGGGGATGCTGGTGGTGGCCGCCGTCGTCGGCCTGTGGCGGCGCCGCAGGCGGGACGACGACCCCTAGGGGTCGGGCCGGCGGAACTCGTGTGTGTCGCCGCCCCCCGGCGGGCGCGGCGCGGTACCCTATGGGCGTCTGTGAACCCCCAGGCAGGGAGCACGCCCATGGCGCCGGACAAGAAGACCCGCACCGAGCACGACACGATGGGGGACATGCAGGTGCCCGCCGACGCCCTGTGGGGCGCGAGCACCGCGCGGGCCGTGGCCAACTTCCCCGTCAGCGGCTGGCCCGTGCCGCGCCGGATCGTCCACGCCCTCGGGCGGATCAAGGAGCACGCGGCCAAGGTCAACGCCGACCTGGGCCTCCTGGACGCCGACATGGCGGCGGCCATCGCCAAGGCCGCCGCCGAGGTGGCGGCGGGGACGCTGGACGACCAGTTCCCGGTGGACGTCTTTCAGACCGGCTCCGGCACCTCCACCAACATGAACGCCAACGAGGTGATCGCCACCCGCGCGGCCGCGATCCTGAACCTGGACAAGGGCGAGGACGAGGTCCATCCGAACGACCACGTGAACCTGGGCCAGTCGTCCAACGACGTGATCCCCACCGCCATCCACCTGGCCGCGGCGTCCGCCATGAAGTCCGCCCTGGTGCCCGCCCTGTCGGGCCTGGAGGTGGCCCTGCGGGCCCGCGCCCGGGCCTTCGGCGACGTGCTCAAGACCGGCCGCACCCACCTGCAGGACGCGACGCCCGTGCGCACGGGCCAGGTCTTCGCCGGCTACGCCGCCCAGGTGGACCAGGCCCAGGAGCGGGTGGAGGCGGCCGTGGAGGCCCTGGGCGAGGTGGCCCTGGGGGGCACCGCCGTGGGCACGGGCCTGAACACGCACCCGGAATTCGCCGCAAAGGTCTGCGCCGCCCTGGCGGAGGCGACCGGCCTGCCCGTGCGCGAGGCCCGCGACCACTTCGCGTCCCAGGGCACCATGGACGGCATGGTGGCGGCCAGCGCCGCCGTCCGGGGCGCCGCACTCAGCCTCGCCAAGATCGCGGGCGATGTCGCATGGCTCGGGTCCGGCCCGCGCGCGGGAATCGCCGAGCTGGCCCTGCCGGCGGTGCAGCCGGGCAGCTCCATCATGCCGGGCAAGGTCAACCCGGTGATCGCCGAGTCGCTCTTGATGGTCTGTGCCCACGTCGTGGGGGCCGACGCGGCGATCGCGTGGTGCGTGCCGTGGACGCGCTTCGAGCTGGCGGCCATGTTCCCGGTGGCGGGGTACCACCTGGTCACGTCCGTCGAGCTGCTCGCGGCGGCGACGGCGAACTTCTCCGAGCGCTGCGTCCAGGGGCTGAAGGCCACCGAGCGCGGCCCCGAGCTGGTGGCCCGGGGCCTGGCCCTGGCCACCGCCCTGGTGCCGGTGATCGGCTACGACGACGCCGCGGCCATCGCCAAGGAGGCGGCCGCCTCCGGCCAGACCGTGCGCGAGGTGGCCGAGGAGAAGACCGACATCCCGCCCGAGGAGCTGGACCGCATCCTCGATCCGGCCCGCATGACCCTCCCGGGCCTGCCCGAAAAGCCCCCCGCCGCGGCGCCCCCGGAAGGGGCCTGAGAGCCGCGCCGCCTACAGGGCCCGCAGGCGCGCGCTCCAGCGGGCGCCGGAGGCCAGGAGCAGCAGCCCCACCACCAGCGTGAGGCCCGCGCCCGCGAGGCACAGGCCGAAGGGAGCGGCGCTCATCTGGGCGCCCCAGCGCTCGATGTAGAGGCCCTCCACCAGGTAGCCGCCGCCCATGGTGGCGAGCAGCCCGATCACCGAGCGCGCGCCCACGCCGAGCGGGTAGGCGAGCACGTCGCGGGTGGCGTTGCGGAAGGCGAGGGCCTCGTACTGCTCGCCCCGGCGACGGACCCACACGGCCACGTCGTCGCCGTCGGCCACCGGCGTCCCGCCGCGCACGGACACGCGGACGGTGCGGCCGCCCAGGTCGATCAATACTTCGTCGGATTTGCGCGGCGCGGCGTCGCCCTTCTGGTCGGGCCGGACGACCGTCGCCATTCCCCGGAGCAGTTCCACCCGATGCCCCCCCGCGCCAGAGTGTACGCCATGCCGGCCCCGCGTGGAGCCGGCCGGCGTGGACAAAAAAACGGGGCGCGGATGATGCACCCGCGCCCCGTGGATCGAACCGTTGCGGAACCCGTCAGTCGTTCCAGCTCCGGCGTCCGCCGCCACCGCCGTGGCCGCCCCGGCCGCCGGCGCGCTCGGCGCGCGGACGGGCCTCGTTGACGGTCAGGGAACGGCCGGCCAGGTCGGTGCCGTTCAGGGCGGCGATGGCCGCGCGGGCCTCCGCCTCGTCGGGCATCTCCACGAAGCCGAAGCCACGGGAGCGGCCGGTCATCTTGTCCGTGATGACGTTGGCCGAAGCCACCCGGCCGTGGGCGGCGAAGGCCGACTCCAGGTCGTCCGCGGTGGTGCCGTACGAAAGGTTTCCAACGTAGATGTTCATGCTGCCTTCCACTCTCTCTGCAAGGGACCAGATCCAGGAAAATGGGCGCACCACCCCGCGGGTGGGGCCCGATGCACGGCCGACACGGCACGAGGGACGGGCTGCGCCCTCCGTCCTGCGGCCTCGGGGCGCACCGGGTCCCGCATGCGGGAAAAACTCGGTTGCCACCCCCACGGGGCGTCTGCGGCTGTCGATGTGATTGAGGAAGCCGACGAGTCCATAGCAAGCCGGCGGCTGCCCGTTGCGCACCGCCGGCACGTCGCCGACCACGAAACCCGGGGCCCCGAAAGTGCCGAGGGAAGGCCAGAGACGCGGCCCGCACCCCAAATGGCGCGGAAAGCCGGGCGCTACTATACCCTACGGGCCCGTGACGGGGGAAAAAATTTTTGGCCCCCGTTCCGGCCGCCGGGGGCCGTTTGCCATGTTTGGAGCACGATGCTAGGTTAAGTGTTACGAGCTCGCATGCTCAGCCGTCTCGTCCCGGGGGGCCGGGGCACGGCGGGGAGGGAGCCACAGGCGGATCGCGGCGGACCGGTCGGAGTCCGGGTCCCGCGCGGGCCAGGCGTCGCCCCTGGGAGGGTAGCCGTCGCTTTTTTGCGGCGGTGGCGGCGTTTCGGCCGGTTTTGGACGCGTCCCCGTGAAAACACACGGGCGGCGAGGGGACCACCGCCGAAGCCCGCCTGATGCTTCACCGGCCCCCCGGGGCGTTCTTTCGGGCCCGGCAGTGCCGCTGCCGGGCCCTTTTGTTTCAATCACTTATCGGGCCGCCGAAGCTCCGGCATCTTGATTCGGGAGGCCCGCCGGCCGATAGGTCCCCGGGAGGAACCGTACCCGTCCGCCGTCCCACGGCGGGACCCGGGTCCGGCGGACGTGGCCCGTTCCACGCGCCGGAGGTTTCCCGTGAACATGAACCGGCTGATCGTCCTGGTCACGCTCCTCGCCGCCGCCCACGTCCTGGTGGTCCGGGCGGGTGCCGGCTGGGGGGTGACCGCGCTCTTGTGGCTCGTGTCCGTGGGCGCCCTGACCTTCTGGGGGGCCGTCATCGGCTCCGCCCTGTGGAGCCTGGAGGCCGCCATCGCCGGGCGCCGCCCCGGATTCGTCGCATTCCAGCGGTACGCCGGCGCGGGCGCGGGCCTCGCCTTCGGCCTCCTGATCCTGCGCGCCCTCGCCGGTTGAAGGCAGGGTGTCTGCCGGGCGACCGGCCGGATCAGGCGGCGCCGAGCCCGGGCCGGGTATTGGTCCCAACGCCGGCCCCGGAGGCGTTCGCCCCCTGTCGGAACGGCGAGTGATTCGCCGTCAGCTCCGTGTTCGGGCGCGCGGAAACATTCGGAAACATTCGGTCGATATAATGAACCGCACCGGGAAGGGGGGGGCGGCCGGCCGGTTCGGGTGGGCGGCGCGGCCGGCCGAAGACACGGCAATCGACAAACGCGAGCGTCCGGCACGGGTATGTGGATGAATCGACGGTGGGCAGGCGCGGCGGCCGCGTGGGCACTGGCGGCGCTGGCCGTGCTCGCGGCCGGGTGCGCCTCGGCCCCGCCCCCCATGGAGCGGGCCGGGCTCGCGGCGCCCCCGGATGCGTGGACGGGCGCCCCGAGCGCCCCGACCGCAGCAAGCGTTGAGGCCGCGCCGGAGGGCTGGCTGGCCGACTTCGACGCCCCGGGCCTCGCGGGCCTCGTGAACGAGGCCCTCGCCGCCAACCCCGACCTGGCCGCCGCGTCCGCGCGCCTGGCCGCGGCCCGGGCCCAGGCCCGGATCGCCGGCGCCCCGCGCCTGCCCGAGATGGACCTGGGCCTTACCGGCGCCCGCACCAAGCGCGCCCCATCCGGCGTCTCGGCCGCCTCGGCCCGCCCCGTAACCACCTACACCCTGGACGCCCAGGTGGCCTGGGAGGCCGACCTGTGGGGCCGCCTGGGGAACGCCGCCCGGGCCGCCGCCGCCGAGGCCCGCGCGTCCGAGGCCGACCTCCGGGGCGCCCGCCTGGCGCTGGCCTCCGAGGTGGCGCGGGCGTGGTTCGCCCTGGCCGAGGCCGAGCAGCAGGCCCGCCTCGCCGACCGCACCGTGAAGAGCTTCCAGCGCACCCGCGACGTGATCGAGTCGCGCTATCGCTCCGGCGTCGCCACCGCCCTGGACCTGCGCCTGGCGCGGGAGAACGCCGCCACGGCCGAGGCCAACCAGGCCCAGCGCGACCGGGAGCGCGACGCCGCCGGGCGGGCCCTGGAAATCCTCCTGGGGCGCTACCCCTCCGCCGAGCTGGCCGCCGCCCCGCGCCTGCCGAAGGTCGCCCGCGCCGTGCCCGCGGGGCTCCCGTCCAGCCTCCTGACCCGCCGCCCCGACCTGGTGGCCGCGGCCCTGCGCCTGGACGCCGCCGACTCGCGCGTCTCCGGCGCCCGCAAGGAGCGCCTGCCCACCCTGCGCCTGACCACCTCCGGCGGCACCGCCAGCGACCGCCTGAAGGACCTCCTGGACTGGGACCGCGTCGTGTGGAGCCTGGTGGGTGGCCTCACGCAGCCCCTGTTCGCCGGGGGGCGCATCTCCGGCGACATCGCCCTCGCCCAGGCCCGCGACAAGGAGGCCCTGGCGGACTACGCCGGGTCGGTGCTCACCGCCTTCCGCGAGGTGGAGACGGCCCTCGCCGCCGAGGACCGCTACACCCGCCAGGCCGCGGCCCTGGAGGTGGCGGCGTCGGAATCCGCCGAGGCGGCGGGCCTCGCACTCGACCGGTACGGCCAGGGCCTGGTGGACATCGTGACCCTGCTGGAGTCCCAGCGCCGCGCCTTCACCGCCGAGAGCGCCCGCCTGCGCACCCAGCGCGACCGCCTGGACAACCGCCTCGACCTCTATCTCGCCCTGGGCGGTGATTTCTCCACCGATCCCGAGCTGGCCCAGGCAGGGGAGGCCGCGCCGTGAACCGCCTCGGCCGCGCCCTGCTCCCCCTCGGGGTCCTCGCCGCCGGCGCCGCCATCGGCTGGGGCCTCATCGCCACGGGCACCCAGACCGAGCGCCGCCCGCCGCCCTCCGGCGCCCCGGTGGTGGAGACCCTCACCGTGGCCCCGGAGGACTTCCGGGTGATCGCCCACAGCCGCGGGACGGTGGCGCCGCGCACCCAGAGCACCCTCATCCCCCAGGTGGCGGGGCGGGTCGTGTGGATCGCCCCCAACCTGCGCGACGGCGGGTTCTTCGAGGCGGGCGAGACCCTCCTGAAGCTGGACCCCACCGACTACGCCAACGCCGTCACCGTGGCCCGCGCCGACCTCGCCACCGCGCGCCTCGCCCTGGCCGAGGAGCAGGCCCAGTCGGAGCAGGCCGAGCGCGAGTGGGCCCAGCTGGGCCTCGCGGGCAAGCCCTCCGACCTGGTCCTGCGCCGCCCCCAGCTCGAGAGCGCCAAGGCCGCCGCCGCCGCCGCCGAGGCGCGCCTGGCCCAGGCCGAGGCGGACCTCGCCCGCGCCACGATCGCCGCCCCCTACGCCGGGCGGGTGCTCGCCAAGCACGTGGACGTGGGGCAGTACGTGTCGCCGGGCACCGTCGTCGCGGAGGTGTACGCGGTGGACTACGTGGAGATCCGCCTGCCCTTGAGCGACGACCAGGTGGGCTACGTGGACCTGCCCGAGGGCTACCGCGGCGAGGGCGGCGGGCGGGCCATGAAGCGGGGCCCACCGGTCACCCTGAAGGCCACGGTGGGGCGCGACACCTACACCTGGAAGGGCCGGGTCGTCCGCACCGCGGGCGCCATCGACACGGCCAGCCGCCAGCTCTTCGTGGTCGCCCAGGTGGACGACCCCTACGCCCGCCACGGCGACCAGCCGCCCCTCAAGGTCGGCCAGTTCGTCGAGGCCGAGATTCAGGGGAGGGTGCTCAAGGGCGTGTTCGTCCTGCCGCGCCAGGCCGTGGAGCCCGGCAACAAGGTGGTCATCATCACCCCCGAGCGGCGCATCGAGCGCCGCCCGGTGGAGGTTGCCTGGAGCGACGGCGACCGGGTGGTGGTCTCCCGGGGCCTCGCCGCCGGGGACCGCATCTCCATGACCCCGCTCCCGTTCGCCGCCGACGGCGCCAAGGTGCGGGTGCAGGGCGAGAGCGAGGGGCCCACCCCGGCCGCGTCCGAAACCCCCGCGCCCGCCGCGACCGAGGGCTGATCCCCGGTGGGCGGCGGCATGATCCAGTGGTTCGCCCGCAACGAGGTGGCGGCGAACCTCCTCATGATCGTCATCATCTTCCTGGGCGGCTGGGCGTTGTTCACGCGCATCCCCCTGGAGGTCTTCCCCGAGTTCGAGCGCGACGCCGTCACCATCTCCATGACCTACCGCGGCGCCACCCCGGCCGAGGTGGAGGAGTCCCTCGTCGTCCGCGTCGAGGAGGCCATCGCCGACCTGGAGGGGATCAAGCAGATCACCTCCGTCGCCAACGAGGGCGTCGCCCAGGTGCGGGTGGAGGTGGAGAAGGGCGAGGACGTGCGGGCCCTGCTGGACGACGTGAAGACCCGGGTGGACGCCATCACCACCTTCCCCGAGGACGCCGAGCGGCCCGTGTACGGGATCGCCCAGTTCAGGCGCAACGTGATCAGCGTGGTGGTGGGCGGCGACCTGCCCGAGCGCGACCTGCGCGCCCTCGGCGAGCGCGTGCGCGACGACCTGGCGGCCCTGCCCCAGGTGAGCCTCGTGGACCTGACCGCCGTGCGCAACCCGGAGATCGGCATCGAGGTCAGCGAGCGCGACCTGGACCGCTACGGCCTGACCTTCGACGCCGTGGTCCAGGCGGTGCGGCGTTCGTCCGTGGACCTCCCCGCCGGCACCATCCGCACCCAGGGCGGCGAGATCCTGCTGCGCACGAAGGGTCAGGCCTACGTCGGCGCCGACTTCGCGAAGATCGTGGTCCTCACGCGGCCCGACGGCACGCGCCTGACCCTGGGCGACGTGGCCCGCATCCACGACGGCTTCGAGGAGGAGCCCCTGTCGGCCGCCTTCAACGGCAAGCCCGCCGTGATCCTGGAGGTCTACCGCACCGGCTCCCAGAACGCCCTGATCGTGGGCAAGGCGGTGCGGGAGTACGTGCGCGACCAGCAGGCCCACCTGCCCCCCGGCGTCTCCATGGACTACTGGCGCGACCGCTCGCGCATCGTGCAGCTGCGCCTGGAGACGCTGCTCACCAGCGCCTGGCAGGGCGGCCTTTTGATCCTGATCATCCTCGCCATGTTCCTGCGCTTGTCGGTGGCCATGTGGGTGTGCGTCGGCATCCCCATCTCCTTCATGGGGGCCCTGGCGCTCATGCCGTCGCTCGGCGTGACGATCAACATCATCAGCCTGTTCGCCTTCATCCTCGTGCTCGGCATCGTGGTGGACGACGCCATCATCACGAGCGAGAACATCTACACCCACCTCGCGCGCGCCGAGAGCAGCATCGAGGCCGCCGTGAAGGGCACCCAGGAGGTGGCGGTGCCGGTGACCTTCGGCCTCCTGACGACGGTGGCGGCCTTTCTGCCGCTGTTGTTCATGGAGGGGCGGCGTGGGCCCATCTTCGCCCAGATCCCGATGATCGTGATCCCGGTGCTGCTGTTCTCCTGGGTGGAGTCCAAGCTGATCCTGCCCGCCCACATGCGCCACGTGAAGCTGGGGCGCGACCGCACGAAGATGAACGCCCTGTCGCGCGCGCAGCGCAGGATCGCCGATGGCCTGGAGCGCTTCATCCGCACCTACTACCAGCCCGTGCTGGCACGGTGCGTGAACCGCCGCTACCTCACCCTGGCGACGTTCCTGGCGCTGTCGTTCGTGATCATCGCGTTCGTCATCAGCGGCCGGTACGGCTTCACCTTCTTCCCCCGGGTCCAGAGCGAGACCGCCCGTGCGACCCTCACCATGCAGTCCGGCACCTCCGAGGACGTCACCGCCCGCCACGTCGCCTACATGGCGAGGAAGGCCGAGGAGATCCGCGCCCGGTTCCTGGACAAGGACGGGACGCCACTCGTCCGCCACATCCTGGTGAGCGACGGCTGGGCGGGGGGCGGAGGCGGGCCGCCGTCCACCGGCGGCAGCCCGGAGGTGGGGCAGGTGACGATGGAGCTGATCCCCCCCGAGGAGCGGCACGTCCCGACCACGACCACCGAGATCGTGGCCGCGTGGCGGCAGGCCATCGGCCCCATCCCGGGGGCCAAGGAGCTGTCGTTCCGGGCCGAGATCGGCCGCGGCGGCGACCCCATCGACGTCCAGCTCACCGGCCAGCGCTTCGACCGCCTGGCCGCGGCCGCGGCGGCCGTGCGGGCGCGGCTGGCGGAGTACCCGGGGGTGTTCGACATCACCGACACGTTCGAGAACGGCAAGCCCGAGATCAAGCTCAGCATGCGCCCCGAGGGCGAGCTCCTGGGCCTGTCCGCCTCCGACCTGGGGCGCCAGGTGCGGCAGGCGTTCTTCGGCGCCGAGGCCCAGCGCATCCAGCGCGGCCGCGACGACGTGCGGGTGATGGTGCGCTACCCCGAGGCCGAGCGCCGCAGCGTGGCGGCCCTGTCGGCCATGCGCATCCGCACCGGCGACGGCGTGGAGGTGCCCTTAGGGAACGTGGCCGACGTGGCGGTGGGGCAGGGCTTCTCCACCATCCGCCGGGTGGACCGCCAGCGCGCCGTGGACGTGACCGCCGACGTGGACAAGGAAAAGGTCGAGATCGGTCCCATCGTGACCGATCTTCGATCCTACCTGGACCGGACCTTGGTGAACTACCCGGGGGTCCGGTACACGTTCGAGGGCGAGCTGCGCGAGCAGGCCGAGTCGTTCGGCAGCCTCATGTGGGGCACCCTGTTCGTGCTGTTCTGCATCTACGCGCTGCTCGCGATCCCGTTCCGCTCCTACACCCAGCCGATCATCGTGATGCTGGTCATTCCCTTCTCCGTGGTCGGCGCCATCTTGGGCCACATGCTCATGGGCATGGACCTGTCGCTGATGAGCCTGATGGGCATCCTGGCCCTGGCCGGCGTGGTCGTGAACGACTCCCTGGTCCTCGTGGACTGGATCAACCGCCGCCGCCGCGAGGGCGTCCCCCTCGACACCGCCGTGCGCATCGCCGGCGTCGAGCGCTTCCGCCCCATCATGCTCACCTCGCTGACCACCTTCGCCGGCCTGTTCCCCCTCATCATGGACAAGAGCACCCAGGCCCAGTTCCTGATCCCGATGGCGATCTCCCTGGGCTTCGGCATCCTCTACGCGACGTTCCTGTCGCTGCTGTTGGTCCCCGTCGGCTACCGCATCCTGGAAGACATCAAAGGCAACCGCCGGGAGGACGTGGCCGAGCCACCGGCCTCGGCGGCGTTGCCATAGCGCGCGGCCCGCGCGCCCGCCACCCCTTGCACGGACCCGCGGGCGGCCTTACGCTCGGGGCACCCCTTCCCGTTTGCCGACGCCGTGCCCGAGCGATCCCGGTCCCAACCCGTTGCCGTCCAAATGGGGCACTCCCGCGCCGACCTGCTGGCCGCCCTTTCGGCCACGGAGGACGGGCTGACCTCGACGGACGCGACCGCGCGCCTGCGCCGATACGGCGCCAACGAGATCGTCTTCCACCGCGCCCGCTCCCCGTGGGTCATGCTGGCCCGGGAGTTCACGGCCCTGTTTCCCCTGCTGCTCCTGGGCGCGGCGCTCCTGTCGTTCGTGGCCCACGCCCTGTCGCCGACGGCGGGCTACGGCATGATCGGCGGCGCGCTCCTGGGCGTGGTGGTGCTCAACGCCCTGGTGTCGTTCGCCCAGAACTACCGGGTCGAGCGCCTCATGCTCTCGTTCCTGGACTACATCCCGCGCCAGGTGGCCCTGCTGCGCGACGGGGGGCGGGTGGTTCTGGACGCGAAGGCGGTGGTGCCGGGGGACGTGCTCTTCATCCAGGAGGGCGACAAGGTCGCCGCCGACGGCGTGGTCCTCAAGTGCGACGCGCTCCTGGTGGACGAGTCGGCCCTCACGGGCGAGTCGGAGCCGGTGCCCAAGCGGGCCCTCGCGGACGCGGTGGAGGCGGACTGCCGGGTGCCCTCCGGGGCCACGGTGCTCAAGGGCGGCGCGCGCGTGCTGGTCACCCGCACGGGGCGCTCCACGGGCCTGGGGGCGGTCTCCGAGCTGTCCCGCGGGGTCACCCACGACCTGACCCCCATGCAGAAGGAGCTGGCGGCCTTCGTGCGCTACATCACGTGGCTCGCGGTGGGGATCGGGGTGGTCTTCTTCGCCGCCGGGGTGGCCATCGGCAACCCCTTCTGGACCAACCTGATCTTCGCCGTGGGCATCATCGTGGCCAACGTGCCCGAGGGGCTCCTGCCCACCGTGACCCTCGCCCTCACCCAGTCGTCGGTGCGCATGAGCCGGCGCAACGCGGTCATTAAGCAGATCCTGTCGGTGGAGACGCTGGGCAGCACCACGGTGGTGTGCACCGACAAGACCGGCACCCTCACCCAGAACCGCCTGCACGTCGAAACCCTGTTCGTGGGCCTGGAAGAGATCGCCTGGAACGACGAGACCGCCTTCGCCCGCAACCCGGGCACCCACACCCTCACCGAGATCATGGGCCTGTGCAACGACGTGATCTCCACCCGGGACGGCGACGGGCGTGGCGCCTTACGTTTCAAGGGCGACCCCACCGAGGTGGCCCTGGCCCGGTTCGTGGAGCGGCACGGCGGCTTCGAGGCGGTGCGGGGCCGCTTCGAGCCCCTGGGCGGGCGGCCGTTCGACGCCGACGCCAAGTACATGTCGACCACCTGGCGCACCGCCGGCGGCACCTCGTACATGACCGTGAAGGGCGCCCCCGAGGTGATGCTGGCCGCGTGCACCCAGATCCACGCCGAGGGGCTGGTGCGGCCCCTCATGCCCGGCGAGCGCGAGCGGCTGACCGCCCAGGCGAACCGCTACGCCACCCAGGGCCTGCGCGTGCTGACCCTGGCCTACCGCTTGGTGGACGCCCCGGACGAGCCGGCCGAGGACCTGGTGTTCGTGGGCCTGGTCGCCCTGGTGGACCCGCCGCGCCCCGAGGTGCCGGCGGCCGTCGCGGCGTGCAAGACGGCCGGGGTGCGGATCGTCGTGATGAGCGGCGACAAGGGCGAGACGGTGGCCTACATCGCGCGCAAGCTGGGCATCGTGACCGAGCCCCGGGTGATCGAGGGCGAGCAGCTGGCCGCCATGGGCGAGGACGAGCTTGTCGAGGCGCTGCGGGACGAGCAGGTGGTCCTCGCCCGCATCGCCCCCGAGCAGAAGCTCGCCATCGTGGACGCGTTCAAGCGCATGGACGAGGTCGTGGCGGTCACCGGCGACGGCGTGAACGACGCCCCCGCCCTCAAGCGCGCCGACATCGGCATCTCCATGGGCCGGCGCGGCACCGACGTGGCCAAGGAGGCCTCCGACATCATCCTCCTCGACGACAACTTCGCCACCATCGTCCGCGCCATCGAGGAGGGTAGAGCGGTCTACGAGAACATCCGCAAGTTCATCGTGTACGTGCTCACCAGCAACGTGCCCGAGATCCTGCCCTTCATCGCCTACGTGCTCCTGCCGGTGCCGCTGGCCATCACCGTGGTGCAGATCCTCTCCATCGACCTGGTCACCGACATCCTGCCCGCCATCGGCCTGGGCAACGAGCCCCCCGAGCCGG
Organism: uncultured Nitrospirales bacterium; assembly: GCA_964528115.1. GTDB lineage: Bacteria > Nitrospirota > JACRHL01 > JACRHL01 > JACRHL01 > CAZGRJ01. The sequence continues at coordinate 22,023 of CAZGRJ010000012.1, read as the reverse complement.
ACGTCATGCGCCGCCCGCCCCGGCGCCGCGACGAGCACCTGGTCGGGCCGCGCACCTTCCTGCGCAGCTACGGCATCGTCGGCATGGCCGAGTCGGCCCTGTCGTTCGCGGTTTTCTTCCTGGTGCTGGGGGCCGGGGGCTGGACCTGGGGCACTTCGCTGGGGGCGGACGCGCCCCTGTACCGGGAGGCGGCCGGGGCGTTCCTGGCCACCATCATCTTCTGCCAGATCGGCAACGTCCTCGCCTGTCGCAGTCACCGGCAGAGCGCGGTGCCCCTCCTGGCGCGCCTGAACCCGTGGATCGCCGGGGGCGTCCTGTTGGAGGTGGTGTTCATCGCGACAATCGTGTACGCGGCCCCGTTTCACCGCATGTTCAGCACGGCCCCCCTGGCGCCCTGGACTTGGGGCCTGATCGCCCTTGCGCCGCCCTTGATCTTCGGCCTGGAGGAGCTGCGCAAGTTCCTCGTGCGCCACGGCGCACGTTTCCTGTCGGCGTAACGCCACGGTGTGCGCCTTCCGGTCGCCTGACGTCCCCAACAAAAACGGGCGGCCCCCCGATGATCGGGAGACCGCCCGTCGCGGCGGACGCGGCACCTGGGGAGGAGGCCGAGTTGCGGCGCGTCCGCTTGCGCTCGTGGCGCCGCTTACGCGGCGCCCGGGCTCGATGCGCCGTGGGGGATGAAGAAAAGTGGGGTCACGGTGTGTAACTCCTACCGCTCCGTTCCTCCCTCGGGGGGTCTCCCCGAATCGGCGCAGGGCGGCCCGGCGCTTGGCGGCCGGCGTGTTCCCGCCCCGTGGGCCCGAACCTCCGGGTTCCGTTGACCCAACTGAGCTGCATCGGCTGTGCCAGGAAAAATCCGCCGCCGTGGGGCGGAAATGAAACGGGCGGCCCCCCCGGTGGAGGAGGGGGGCCGCCCGTGGCGGCGGGCGCGACTCCCCGGGAGGAGATGGGGAGTTGCGGCGCGCCCGCCGGGGTGGTGGGTGCGCCTACGCCGCGCGGCCGGCGTGGCTCCCGAGGCGCGGGTCGAAGGTGCCCGCGGCGCCCGGGGCATGGCCGCCCTCGCGGAACGGCGGCGCGTCGGTGAGGGCCCCGATCAGGCCCACGACGACGCCCCAGCCGAACAGGGCGATCACGCCCAGGATGAACAGCGCGCCGGGGAGGGTGATCGAAAGTACGCTCATGGTGTATCTCCTACCAGGTCGACTCCCCCTGGGGTGGGTCTCCCCCGGATGGGCGCGGGGCCCTTGGTGCCCCGCGTCCGGCTCCCTCGCGCCCTCATGAACCCGAGATGTCGGGTTTCCCGATGCACGGGTTTTTGCAATGGCCGTGCCCGGGCCGTCGTGCAATGCGCGACTGCCGCTCAATTCGGCAATGCGACGGCTCCTGTCGTCCCGCGCCCGGGCGCGGGACGTACCGGTATCGGATGGGGGCCCTAGGACGATGCCCAGGGCGCGGGGACGCGGGGCGGCTTCTGGCGCATGGCCGCCGCCTCGGCAAGCTCCGTTTGGAGCCGCTGGATCGCCTCGTCACCGGGGGACAGGCGCTCCATCTCCGCCAGGATGCGGCGGGCGTGGTCCCGGGCGGCGTCGGCGTCGATGTCGTAGCGCAACCCGCCGCGCAGGTAGGCGCGGGCGGCCTCCAGGTAGTCGGGCACCGCGCCGGTGGGGTCGCCCTTGGCGCGGATGGCGGCCAGGGCCTCCATGGCGGGCGGGTACCGCCCGTCGTTCGCGGCGCGGGTCCACAGCTCGCGGGCCCGCTTCGGGTCGGTGGGGGCGCCGGCCCCCTGGGCGTGCAGGACGCCCAGGCGGTAGGCGATCTCGTAGAGCTCCTCGGGCTCGTGCAGGGCGCCCGGGTTCTCCACGTACGCCTCCCAGTGGCGCACCGCCCGGGCAAGGTCCTTGGGGACCACCTCGCCGTCGTAGTAAAGCTCGCCCAGGACGCGCTGGGAGTCGGCGTCGCCCATCTCGGCGGCGCGGGTGAACCAGGCCAGGGCCTTGTCGGGATCGCGCGTCAGGTAGGCGCCGCTCAGGTAGACCGACCCGGCGAAGCGCGCGGCCGGGGAGAAGCCGGCGGCGGCGGAGCGGGCCAGGTAGTCCAGGCCCACCTCGGCCCGGGCGGGGTCGTTCTCGTTGGCGGCCCGCACCAGCTCGCGGCGCCCGACCACGAACTGGGCGAAGGGGTCGCCCCGGCCGGCCTCCGAGTCGAGGCTGACGGCGGCGGCGGGGCCGCCGGAGGTCCGGTCCGTGGGCTCGCCCGCCGCGTCGGACGACTCGGCCAGGGCGGCGGCGGGGGTCAGGGCGGTGAGGCCGAAGGCCAGCACGGCCCTTAAGGGAAGGTTTCGCGTGCGCATGATGGCTCCTGTGGCGTCGTGCACCCACCGCGGCCCGGGCCGCCCTTGTCACCATCCTTGGTGGGCGGCCCCACCTTCCCCCTGCCGGCGGTGATGCGTTCGGTTCGTTGGACGCGCGACCCCCCCTCCGGGTTCCATATGGTCATAAAATATGCACATTGACCGTGTGCCCGGTTGGTGCGGCGCCCCGGGACGCGGTACCATCGGGACGTGCCCCGAGAGGCGCTCCCGCAAAGGAGAACCGCATGCCCCGCTGCCAATCGCCCCACCCCGAGTTCGCCAAGTACACCGCCCAGACCGGCTACGGCTGCGACGGCACCGACCAGTGCTGGGTGACCGACGTGGGCAACTTCGGCACCGAGGCGCAGCCGGAGCACTACTGCATCTTCCACGCCCCCATCGACCAGGCGCCCATCGACCGGGACGACTGGCCCAAGGAGCGCCTGGGCGAGCTGCAGGTGGCGGCCCTGCGCGCCCAGCTGGAGGCGTGGCGGGCCCAGGTGGCGTCCCTGCAGGAGGGCGAGGCGCCGCCGGCGTTCGTGCTGCCCGAGCTCAAGTGCGGCGAGGTGGAATTCAAGCGCGTCACCTTCCCGGGCGACGTGGTGATGCCCGGGGCCCACTTCGGCGGCTCGCTGGCCCTGCGAGGCGCGGTGTTCGCCGGGCGGGTGAATCTGTGCTGGGCGCGGCTGAAGGGCGACGCCGACTTCCACAGCGCCGTGTTCGCGGGCGCGGCCCGGTTCGTCAGCGCCGAGTTCAAGGGCCAGGCGGGCTTCGAGAGCGTGCGATTCAGCACGGTGTGCGACTTCGCCTCGGCGCGCTTCGCCGGCGAGGTGGACTTCGAGAGCGCGGAGTTTTTGGGCGACGCCGACTTCGAGGACGCCGAGTTCGACGACCGCGCCGACTTCCGCGGCACCCGGTTCCACTCGGCGAGCGCCTTCGACGCCGCCGACTTCTCCGGCAACGTGGACTTCCGCGGCGCCACGTTCCTCAAGGACGCCAGCTTCCACGGCGTCCGCTTCGGCGGCCACGCGGTCTTCCGCGGATAGCGCCCGCGGCCGCGCGTCCGGCGGCCCTCCCGGCTAGTCCGCCAGCTCCGCCCGGGCCGCGTCCACGTGCTTCTCCGTGGCCACCTCGAAGATCACCCGCACCTCCGTGCCGCGCAGGTCGATCAGGCCCAGGCGCACGCCCCAGGACGGGTGCTTCTTGTTGATCTCGGCCAGGCGGCGCTCCAGGTCGGCGTAGTCGCCGGCGTCGAACGGCGCGTTCAGCGACAGGGCGAAGGACGGGCTGACCCGGTAGCGGCGCTCGAACTCGCCGTCCTCGAACGCCCCCTTGCGCGGCACCCGCAGGCGCGCCTCCGGGTCCAGGAAGACGTGGTCGCAGCGCACCCCCGCCAGCTTCCAGCCGGCCCGGTGGGCGCCCCACAGGCGGCTGCCGGTCAGGTCGGCCTTCTGGAAGTCGGCCTCCGCCAACACCGCCTCGCGCAGGTCGGCCTGGGTCAGGTCGGCCCCGCGCAACTGGGCGCCCACCAGGTTCGCCCGCGTGAGGAGTGCCTTCTTGAGGCTCGCGCCCCCCAGCTTGGCCTTGGCCAGGTTGGCCCGGCGCAGGTCGGCGCCGGAGAGGTCCGTCCCCGAAAGGTCGGCGCCGGAAAGGTCGGCGGCATACAGGTCGGCCCCCTTCATCTTCCGGTGGATCAGGTGGGCCTTCGCCAAGTCGGCCCGCACACCGGGGTGCTCGGCGCGCCACCGGTTCCACGCGCTCACCCCCTTCTCCGCCAACGCCACCTGCTCGCGTTCGGCCATGGTCCCCTCCCCGGCTCGGGTTGTCCCGGAATGCCCGTCTATTGAACCGATTTTCGGGCGGCAAGGGAAGCTTGTGCGACGCGGGCGCGGCCCCGCATCATGCGGGCCATGCCCGTGGGCGCCCCCATCGTGCCGTCGGTCCTGGCCATGCTGGGGGCGGCGGTGTGCGAGATCGCCGGGTGCTTCGCCTTCTGGGCGTGGCTGCGCCTGGGGAAGAGCACCCTGTGGCTGGCGCCCGGCATGATCGCCCTGGCGCTCTTCGCCTTCCTGCTCACGCGCATCGGGGCGGGCTTCGCGGGGCGCGCCTTCGCGGCTTACGGCGGGGTGTACATCGCCGCGTCGCTGGCGTGGTTGTGGGCGGTGGAGGGGGTCCGGCCGGACCGCTGGGACTTGCTGGGCGCAGCCCTGTGCCTCACCGGCGCGGCCGTGATCCTGCTGGTCCCGCGCCCCTGACCCGGGGCCTATCCGCATATACTCATATACCCATTTTCGGTCCGTGGAGGGCATCCCGCCGAAGTGGTACGCTGGGGGCACGGGGGAACCAGCGCGTGCCCGCCTCACTGCCGGGACGCGCGGGATGGTTGGCATGGCCAAAAGGATGCGCGCCATGAAGAGCGTCGTGCCGGCGGCCCTCGCGGGGCGCGTCGCCGCCGTGTTGGTGTGCGCCCTGCTGCTCGGGCCGGAGCTGCTCGGAGCGGTGCCGGCGTGGGGACAGGCGTCCACCTGGGTGCGCCCGCCGACGCCGGAGGACGAGCGCCGCGCCGCGGAGTGGGTGCGCTTTTCGGCCGAGAACGGCGAGCCGTGGGCCCAGTACATGCTGGGCACCATGCTCGAGTTCGGCCGCGCCATGCCGGCGGACGTGGAGGCGGCCTTCGGCTGGTACCTCAAGGCGGCCGAGGCGGGGCAGGTGGAGGCGCAGTTCCGCTGCGGCGCGCTTCTGCACCAGGGGCGCGGCACGGAGCGCGACGACGCCCGGGCCGCCGAGTGGCTGCGCAAGGCGGCCGACGCGGACAACCCGGAGGCGCAGGGTCTGCTCGGGACGTTGTACGCGTTCGGGCAGGGGGTGACGGCCGACGAGGCCGAGGCGGTGAAGTGGTGGACCCGTGCCGCCAAGGCCGGGCAGCCCGGCGCGGCGTTCAACCTGGCCTCGGCCCTCGCCAACGGGCGCGGCACCGCCGCCGACCCGGCCGCGGCGGCCGGCTGGTATGCGAAGGCGGCCTGGGCCTTCGCGGCCGCGGGCCGGGGGGACGACGCCCGGCGTGCCCTGGAGGCCCTCATCGGCCTGGACCCGACCCACGCCGACATTCCCGCCCTGTCCAACGCGGTGGCCGCCGTGCCCCTCCCGGGCGAGGGGTCGCCCTAGGGAGCCTTCTTGCGGAACACCACCCGCCGCACGCCCAGCCCCAGCGCGCCCGGCCCCTCCCCCCACACCGGGACGAGGCGGACCGCCGCGCACGCCGCCACGACGGCGGGGCCGTGGAACGGCCCCAGGTGGGGTGACCGGGCCGCGAGCCGGCGGACCAGCCAGTCGGGAAGGGCGAAGTCCACCCACGCCAGGTGACCGCCCGGCCGCAGGACCCGCGCCACCTCCCGAATCGCCCCCTCCCAGTCGGGGACGTGGTGCAGCATGAACTGGGCGACCACCAGGTCGAAGCGCTCCGCCCGCAGGGACATGCGCGACGCGTCCATGACCGCGTGATGCAGGTCCGCGCCGGGCGGACGGCGGGCGTGGGCCACGGCCACCTGGCGGAGGTCGAAGTCGGTCGCCACCACGGCCGCGTTCCGCTCCACCGCCAGCCAGGCCGCCACGGCCCCGCCGCCGCACCCGATCTCCAGGGCGTCCCGCACGATGGCGTCCGGCCCGAGCGGCGCCAGGACGCGCCGCACTTGGGCCACGTTGCGCGTGCCCCGCCCGTGACGGTTCACGAAGAATCGGGCGAGTGCGCCCATGCACACGCCGCCGCCGGGTGTCTGGGGGTGTGGGTGCTCCGTCGCCACCTCCTCGCCGCCATGGTAGGCGCGGCTCCGGGGGGGTCACAAGGCGTGGCGGGGGCTAGGAGAGGGCCCCGGCGGGGGAGAGGGGCTCGGCGTCGGGCGTGTCGGGGGCGCCTTCGGTGTCCTCGGCCGCGGCCAGGAGCTCGGCCAGGTCCAGGCCGGGCTCGGTGATGGGAACCGGCGTAGGCGCGACGTGCGGCGTCAGGTCGGGCAGTTCCGTGGCCACGCCCGCCTCGGCGAGGAGCGGGGCGAACATGCGCAACCCTAAGCGCAGGTGGTCGTGGGCCGCCTCCTGGAAGCGGTGCCAGGCCGTCCGCCCGGGGTGGGCGGTGCGCCACGCGAACAGCCGCACGAGGGGCGCCGGGGCCACGCGCGGGGCGTTCGTCAGGTCGCCCTCGTGCAGCGCCTCCTCCCACGGCGCCAGGGCCTCCCGCTCCCAGGCCTGGGGGTCGTAGGGCGGCAGCCACGGCGCCAGGCGGGCGTACGCCGCGTACCGGGCCGAGCGGCCGCGCACCGCCCCACCCTTGTCGGGCCGGAGGATCTCCGTGAGGGGGCCGGAGAGGTCCTCCCAGCGGGACCCGCCTCGTGGCCTCAGGTGCTCCCGGTAGCGGGCGTGCAAGGCGCGGGCGGCGGCCATGAAGCGCTCCCCGTTGTCCACCATCGGCTCCACCAGGCGCGGGTCGGTCCAGCGCAGCCCCACCCGGTCCGGGCGGGCAAGGGCGGCGGCGTGGCCCAGGGCGGGCAGGAGGCCGCGACCCAATGCGTTGATCGGGTGGCGCAGGCCGGCGAAGCTCTGGTGGGCCCAGGTGTCGGCGTAGGTGTGGCTCGCGATCGCGATGCGCATGATCCGGGTGTCCGGGTCGGCGTGGAAGGCGGCGGCGAGCAGGGCCCGGGCGCCCGGCGAGTCGGGCGTCGTGACGAGGGGGTGGGCGGCGCCGTCGGTCCGGGGAGCGGTGTCCTCCGGCCGCCCGGGCACGAAGTGGAACGCCGGGAAGACCGCCCGCGTGGCCGTCCACGGAGCGAGGATGCCGCGCGCCTGGGTGGGCAGGGAGCGGAACACGGGCCGCCCGCCCGCGTCCAGCACCACCCGGGGCGTGGTGTTGTCGTCCACGAACTGGGCCCCGTGCCCGATGGCGGCCGCGTCGGCCTCCGAGAAGCCCGCGTGCCGGGCCACGATGGCGGTGACGTGGTAGTGGAACTCGATGTCCATGGTCTCGGTGGCGGCGGAGCCGCCGGGGGCGCGCCCGGCAACATCCTCGGCGCCGCGTGTTCGATTGATGTGCGAAATATGTGCGATTTTGGAATGGGTGATCCCCTTGCGGCACCTGGAATTTGCCTCCCCGCGGCGCCGACCCGTTGTGATCGGGGAGCCGGACCCGTACGATGCGCGGTGCGGACAGGGGAGGGGTAGGTGATTTGCGTCGGCAACCCGCGCGGAGGCGAGAGGGCCATGGAGCGCACGTTGAAAGGCACGGCCGTATGGGCGGCCGTGGCGGTTGTCCTGTTGGCGGCGGGCTGCGTCACCACCGCGGGGCTCACCCGCGACGAGGCGATGGAGCAGCACGCCGATTTGGCGAAGCTGGAGCAGACGCTGAACGACGCCGCCGCGGAAGGCATCTCCGACCTGGCCCCGGACGGCTTCCACGACGCCCGCGCCGCGGCCGACGCGGCCCTGAAGGCGGGCATGGCGGGCAAGGGGGACGAGGCCGACCGCGAGGCGGCCCGGGGCCTGGCGGTGCTGAAGAAGGCCCGGGCCGACGCCGCGCGCTCGCGCGACGTGCTGCGCGACGTCCTCGCCCCGCGCGAGGACGCCCGCAAGGCCGGGGCGGGCGAGCTGTACGGCGCCGACATGGCCGACCTGGACGGCCGCCTGCGCGACGTGGCGCGCCTCGTGGAGCAGGGCGACGTGGAGGGCGCCAAGGCCAAGCGCGCCCCCCTGATCGACGCCTACCGCGCCCTGGAGCTGAACGCCCTCAAGAAGGCCACCGACCAGGTCGCCCAGGACGCCATCGCCAAGGCCGAGGATGCCGGCGCCGACCGCCTGGCCCCCAAGACCCTGGCCCGCGCCAAGGAGGAGATGGGCGTCGCCCGCTCCATCCTGGACGCCAACCGCAAGGACACCGCGCTCGCCGCCGACCACGCCCACCGCGCCGTCCAGCTGGCCGACCGGGCCGCCCACATCGCCGAGACGATCAAGGACTTCGACCGCCTGGACTACACCGACGAGGACATGGTCCTGTGGCACCAGGGCCAGCTGGCCGCGGTGACCGCGCCGGTGGGGGCCGACCCGGTGTTCGACGTGCCGGACCGGGAGGCGGTGGCCCAGCTGACCGACCAGGTGGCGGCCGCCGCCAACCGCGTGGCCGACCTGGAGGCCCAGGTGGCGAAGCTGAAGGAGGGCTACGAGGCCGAGCTGAGCGCCGAGTCGGCCCAGCGCACCACGCTGGAGCGCAAGGAGCGCGAGACCCGGGAGAGGTTCGACCGGGTGCAGGCCCTGTTCACGCCCGACGAGGCCAGCGTCTACCTGCAGCGCGGCAACGTCCTGATCTCGGCCCAGGGCTTCTGGTTTCCGCCCGGCCAGAGCGAGATCGACGCGATCAACTTCGGCCTGCTCAACAAGATCGTGCGCGCCATCGGCGAGTTCCCCGGGAGCTACGTGGAGGTCATGGGCCACACCGACGCCACCGGTGACGCCGAGTACAACCGCAGCCTGTCCCAGCTGCGGGCCGACAAGGTGGCGCGCTTCCTGCGCGACGTGGGCGGCGTGGCGCCGACGCGGGTGAAGGCCGAGGGCTTCGGCGAGGACCGGCCGGTGGCGAGCAACGACACCGTCGAGGGCCGGGCCGCCAACCGCCGGGTCGAGTTCCTCATCGTCAACCAGTAGCCCCGGAACACGGCGGCGCCGGGCGTAGGGGAGGGGACATTGGCGGATCCCCAGGCGGCGCTCGCCTACGCCGTGCGGGGCCGGGTGGTGGCCAAGTACCTGGGCCAGCTCGGCCTCATGCTGGCCGCGCTCACCGTGGTGCCGCTCGCCGTGTCCCTCCTCGCGGGCGAGACCCACATCGCCTGGCGCTACGGCCACGTGATCGTGGCCCTGGTCGCCCTCGGGGCGCCCCTGGCGCGGCTGACGCCGCCCGCCCACGTGCGCGAGGCCGAGGCCCTGGCGGTCGTGGCTCTCGCATTCATGGCCTCGGCCGTGGTGATGACCTGGCCGTTCACCGGCGCCGGCCTGGCGTTCCCCGACGCCCTGTTCGAGACCGTCTCCGGGGTCACGACGACGGGCCTGTCCACGATCGCCGACCCCGCGGATTACCCCCGCACGTTCCGGTTCGCCCGCGCCTGGATGCAGTGGTACGGCGGCCTGGGGATCGTGGTCCTGTCCGTGGCCCTGCTCATGGGCCACCACGCCGCCGCCCGGCGCCTGGTGGACCCGGCGGGCGGCGACCCGCTCCCCGCGGCGATGCGCATCTATGCCCGCCGGACGCTCGTGGTCTACGTGACCGTGACGACGGTCGGGTTCCTGGTGCTGTGGGCCTCCGGCGCGGGCGCCTTTTCCGCGCTGTGCTACACGCTGGCGGCGATCTCGACGGGCGGGTTCGCGCCCCACGCCCAGAGCCTCGCGGCCCTGGACGGACCGGCGCGCGCGGTCGTGACCGGGCTCTCCTTCCTGGGCGCGGTGTCGCTGCCGCTTTATTACGCCGCGGCCATGGGACCGGACCGTCGCGGGGTCCTGAAGGACCCGGAACTGCGGGCCCTGGCACTGATGTGCGTAGTAGTCGCGACCGTGCTCGCCCTGACGCTGCACGTCCACGGCGGTGTGCCGTGGAGAACGGCGATCCCCGCCGGGCTCCACATGGGTGTCACCGCCCAGTCCACCACGGGCTTTTCGGTGCTGCCGGTGGGGGCTCTGCCGGCGGGGGCCCTGGCGGTGATGATCCTGGCCATGTCCGCCGGGGGCTCGGTGGGCTCCACGGCGGGCGGGGTGAAGCTCCTGCGGGTGCTGATCGTCGCGGCGGTGGTCCGGGCCGCCCTGCGCAAGGCCGCGGCGCCGCCCCACGCGGTCCTCGCGCCGCGCCTGGGGAGCCGCCCCCTGGAGGCGGAGGATACGGCCCAGGTCCTGGCCCTGGTCGTCCTGTTCGCGGGGGTGGTGCTGGCGAGCTGGCTGCCGTTTCTGGCAGCCGGCTACGATCCCCTGAAGAGCCTGTTCGAGGTGGTTTCCGCCACCGGAACCGTGGGCCTGTCCACCGGCATCACGCGCGCCGCGTTGGAGCCGCCCCTGAAGGCCGTCCTGATGGCCGACATGCTCCTGGGCCGCGTGGAGATCATCGCGGTCCTGGTGCTGCTCTATCCCACCACCTGGATCGGGCGGCGGGAGTAGCCCGGGACCGGGCCTCCCCGGTCCCGGGCCGAAAAGCCGTCAGCGGCCTATTTGCCGCCCATGCCGTGGCCGCCGCCCATGCCGGTGCCCATGCCCTTCTCGCCCATCATGCCGCCCTTCGACATGGGCTCGTCGGGCAGGACCACGCCGCGGTCCTTGGCGCGCGCCATCATCTGTTCGTGGTGCTCGGCGCGGATCTGGTCGCGCTCCTGCTCGGTCTTGGCCGTGCGGATGCGCTCGCGGTACTCGTTGCGCTCCTGCTCCGTCATGAGCTGGCTGCCGTAGATCATCTCCCGGTCCTGGTCCATCTGCCGGGTCTGATCCATGTCGTGCATCCGGTCCATGTCGTCCGCCGCCGCGGGTGCCACGGCCCACGCGCCGCCCGCGCCGATGGCGAGCGCGAGCCCCAAGGCAATCCCTGTCCTCTGCTTCATGGTCGGGTCCTCCAGTGACCACCCGCCTGTGCCCGGAGTCGGGCATCGAGGTTGTGGGAAAAGTCTGCGCCGTCCCCGGGGTGCCGTCAACGGACCCAAATCCGACCGGAATCGGCGGACACGAGGCCGTCACGCCCCCTTCCGTCATCCCCCGCGCGGGTGCTACCGTAGCGCCGTCCCATGCGCGCCGTATTCATCGGCATCAACCCCTACACCCTGGCCACCGCCCGGGCCGCCTTGGCCCACGGCGACGAGGTGGTCATCGTGGAACGCGACCGGCCCCGGATCGACGAGCTGGCGCAGGAATTGGACTGCGGATTCATCAATGGCGACGGGACGCACCCGCAGATCCTCAAGGAGTGCGGCCCGAAGGAGGCCGACTTCCTGTTCTGCCTGACCGACTCCGACCAGACCAACATCATCGCCTCGCTGGTCGGGCGGTCCCTGGGGTTCGGGCGCGTCATCACCCGGATCGACGACCCCCAGTTCGACCGCATTTGCCTGGAGCTGGGCCTGTCGGACACGATCGTGCCGTCCCAGACCATCGGCCGCCACCTGGCGGACCTGCTGCACGGCCGCAACCCCCTCGAGATCTCGGCCATGATCAAGGACGAGGCCCGGGTCCACTCCTTCGTGGCGGGCAAGGACGAGGCCGGCAAGGTGGCCGACCTGAAGCTTCCCGACCAGACCCGGGTGATCTGCTACTACCGCGAGGGCCGCTTCCGCGTCGGCGACCCGGACACCGAGATCAAGCCCGACGACGAGGTGGTCCTCATCACCCACGCCGACCAGCTGCCTAAGCTGCAGGAGCGCTGGGGCCAGACCCGCTCGTAGCGGGTCGGGGACCAGCGCGCGCAAGTAATCCGCTGGGGAGCGACCCGCCAGTAGGCAGGTCAGCACCTGGCGCGCGCCAATCATCCGCTGGGGCCACGCCCGCTCGTAGCGGATCCACCCCTCACACGAAAACCCGACCGTCTTGCGCGGTGTCACAGCGCCCGCGCGCCGGAGCCATTCTTGCAACCGTTCGCAGTTGGAAGCGGCCGGGGGAGGGATTTCCGGCCGCAGGCGAGGGGGACGATGTCCGGGAATCGCGGGGAGCCGCCGGATGACCGGCACTTTGCCCATTATGCCGAGCTGCACGCGTCCAACAGCGTCGACGAGGCGGTGAAGCGCGCCGAGCAGTGGGCGAGGGAGGTGCTGGACCGCCGCACCTCGACGCGTCCGCCCGCCTATCCCGAAGCCGGCTGGTACGCCGACCAGATCGTCGCCGAGCTTCACTCCATGCGCTACTACCTGAACCAGAGCGGGGGTCAGGCCCACAAGGCGGTCTGGTACGCCCTGCGCCTGGGCGAGATCGTCGCCGAGGCGCGCCTCCAGGGCCACATGGACGACCCCTCCGGCGGCCCTCCGCCGGGCCCCATCCCGCCCTCGGTCGACGCGCCGCCTACGCAATCCCCCTGACGCGCCCGGACACCCATCCATGGTGCGCCGGATGCCCAAATCCGGAACGGGTTTTCCTAAGTAATTTTACGAAGTTGCGCGCCCGCGCTAGAGCTTCGTCGCCAGCACCACGTCCTCGGCCTGGACGCCGCGCTCGGTGTCGGCGAGGGTGAACTCGAAGATCAGGGTGCGGGAGGGGAGGCCCTTGGGGTTCACCTCGGGGGGCAGGCGGGAGTCGTGCAGAAAGGCGGTGCCGTAGGGCGAGTCGGGGTCGCGGGTCTCCGTCACCACCAGATGGGGCGAGACCTTCTTGAGGAAGCGCACGAAGCCGTAGCCCTCGTCCTCCTTGTGGAAGTAGCACCAGCCCCGCACCCGCGAGCCGATCTCGCCCCACTCCGCGTCGGGCGGCTGGCTGCCCGGCTTGGGGGACAAGAGACCCGGCACGCAGTAAGCGGGGAAGAAGAAGTCGGCCTCCTGGCGCAGCTCGCGCGAGACGCTTTCGAACGCCGTCACCTCCACCCGGCAGCCCCGGTTCTGGAGCGTGGTGACCACGCGCGTGAAGTCGCCGTCGCCGGTCACGAGCAGCACCCGGTCCAGGCTCTCGGACTGGAGGATGGCGTCCACCGCCATGTCCAGGTCGGCGTTCGCCTTGCCGTAGCGGTTGCCGTCCGGGTCCGTATACCACTTCACGGGCTTGAGGATCACCTTGTAGCCCATGTCGCGCAGCGAGCCGTGGAAGCGGCTGGTGCGGTCGCGGTAGTCGGGGTCGGCCTGGGCGCGGTCCGGGTCGAAGGTGACGTAGGCGTTCAGACGCAGGGCCTGGCCGCCGTCGCGGCACGCGAACTGGCGCAGCACGTCGTAGCGCATGCCGAAGCCGCCGCACCGGTTGATGTTCTCGACGTCGACGAAGATGCCGACCCGCGTTCCGCTCCGAATGTCGTCCATGGCACCTGTCTGCTGAGGGGTTCGAGGGGAGCCGCCGTTCCCCTCCGGCGGACGTGAGGTCAGGATATCACGGGCCCGGCGACTCGGCCGGGGCGTCTGCCGGAGCGTCTGCAGGAGCTTCAACGGCGGGCGCCGGCACGGCCGCCGCGCGGGCCGCCTTGGCCTTGTCGATGGCCGCCTCCAGGCGGTTGCGCACGCCGGCCAGGTCGAACGTGTGCCACGCGGTGCGGGCCATGTCCAGGTCCAGGTGCGCCTGGGCCAGGGGACCGGACGGGCCCTCGGGGCCGGGGGCGGCCTGGTCGGCCCAATTCACCAGCGTCGTCACGGCGTCCATGAGCTGCAGGGTGGCCTCGGCCTCGGCCGGCTTGCCGGGGGCGATCCCCATGCGCTGGTTGTGGCAGTTGGAGCAGAAGTCGCGCACCTGGTTCGCCTTCAGGATGTGCAGCGCCATAGAGCCGTGGCAGGTGACGCAGTTGGGCCCCTGGCCGGTGGAGGTCAGGGCGCGGTAGTGGCGGCTCTGGAGGAAGGCGTTGAGCTGGCCCGTGTGGCAGCGGCCGCAGGTGCGCGGGACGTTCTTGTAATAGACCGTGCTCTTGGGGTCGGCGGCGGGCAGGACGCCGACATGGGCGGCGGCCTTGTCGGTGGCGTCCGGGTTGCCGCTGTGGCAGGCGTCGCACAGGATGCCGGCACGAAAGTGCGCCGACTCGAAGAAGCCCTTGTGGCGCTCGGCGATGCCGCCCGGGCCGGCGAGGCTTTCGTGGCACTCGGTGCAGCGGTTCTCGGCCGCGGCCGCGGCTGCGGGCATGGACGGAATGGCGGCGACGAGCAGGATCAGCAGGCCGGCCAGGCGCATCCACATGGCGGGTCCTCCCCCCAAGCGTAGCGGCGGAAATTCCGGGCGGCGCGTCATTCCGGCTCCGGCCGGGGCACGCCCGTGCGCGTGGTGGCGATCTGGTAGAGGGACACGAGGATCTGCCCCCCCAGCCCGATCCCCAGCACGGCGCCCGCCACCACGACGGTGATCGCGAAGTGCTGGTCCCAGTGGGTCAGGAACCAGGCCAGGATGTCCACGAACATGCCCAGGAACGGCATCAGCGCCAGGGTGGATTTGAGCCATTGGCGCAGGGTGGTCAGGCGGAAGACCGAGCCCACGGCGAACAGGATCAGGGAGATGCCGAACAGGTGGATGTGGGACACGCGGACCAGGCTCACGATCGACGTGCCCATGTCCACGTTGGCCACCTCGCGCACGCCGGCGTAGGTGGTCAGGTCGTACAGCGGCCCGCCCGCGTGGTGGCACATGACGCAGTGCTTCTGGAGGATCGGCTCCACGGACTTGTGGTAGCGGGCCTCCGAGGCGCCGGACTGGATCCAGGCCACGATGGTCGATCGGGCCTGGTCGTTCAGATAGCCCGACATGGGGCCCCGGATGGCGGCCTCGATGCGCGTGCCGCTGCGGTTGCCGTAGTAGGTGTAGGCGATGTCGGTGAGCGACAGGCCGGGCTTGCCGTCCACGTTCTCGTGGGTGGCGTAGAGGAAGGCGAGGGCCATCAGGTAGCCCATGCCGATCAGGCACAGGAAGACGGCGTAGAAGAGCCGCTCGGTGAGGTCGCAGTCGGAGAAACGTCGGGGTGCTGCCATGGTCTCCTGTTCGCGGTTTCGATCCGGTGGCCCCGTCCGGCGGGCGATAGGATGCCCCCCCGCCGCCCCCCAAGTCGAGCCCCTAATTGCGGGCGCTTGCATGGCGGCCGCCCGGCGCGCGACCCTCGACCCATGACGCCGCGAAATGATCCTTTCGCCTCCCTGTGCGCCGAGGCCGCGAGCTGCGTCGCCTGCCCCCGCATGGCCGGGCGGCGGCGCGTGCTCTCGTCCGCCTGCGGCCCGGTGCCCGCGCGCCTGATGCTGGTGGGGGAGGCGCCGGGACGGCGCGGAGCCGACCGGACCGGCGTGCCGTTCTCGGGCGACGCCTCGGGGCGGGCGCTGGCGGAATTGTTCGCGTGTGCGGCCCTGGACCGGGCGGACGTCTTCGTCACGAACGCCGTCCTGTGCAACCCCCGCGACGCCGCTGGCCGCAACGCGAGGCCGCTGGCCGGGGAGCTGGCAAACTGCGCCGAATTCCTCGCGCGCCAGATCGCCCTGGTGGGCCCGAAGATCGTGGCGCCGATGGGCGGCGTGGCGCTAGGCGCGCTGGAGCGCCTGCACCCCCACGGCCGGACGCTGGCGGACGCGGGGCGGGCGGTGAAATGGAACGGGCGAGTGCTCTTCCCGCTCTACCACCCGAGCCCGCGGGCGCGGCGGTACCGGAGCCTCGCGCGGCAGAAAGCGGACTTTCGGCGGCTGGCGCGGCTGTAGGGATCAGACCCCGGCGGGGGTCGCGGCGGCCGGCGCCTCGACGCGGTTGCGGCCCTCCTGGCGGGCCCGGTGGAGGGCCTCGCCGGCGGCGGCGAAGAGGGCATCGGGGGTCTCGGCGTGGCTCGGGTAGGCGGCCACGCCGATGCTCACCGTGAGGGCGACGGGCTCGCCGTCTCCCAGCCGGACCGGTTGCTCGGCCACCACCCGGCGCAGACGCTCGGCCAGGACGCAGGCGCCGCCCAGGTCGGTCTCCGGGAGCAGGGCGGCGAAGGAGCTGTCGCCGTACCGGGCCACCTTGTCGATGGCCCGCACGTTCGTGCCCACCATTCCGGCCACGGCGGCCAGGGCCATGTCGCCCGCGAGTTGGCCGTGGGTGGCGTTGACCTCGCCCAGGTGGTCCAGACCCAGCATCAGGACCGAGAGCGGGCGCTCGAACCGCTGGGATCGGGCGATCTCCTCCACCAGGCGGCGGCGCAGCTCCTGGCGGTTCTCCAGGCCGGTCAGCGGGTCCAGGCGGGTGAGGGCCGCGTAGCGCGCCTCGGTGCCTTGCGCGTCGCCCGCCAGGCGGATGATCAGGCCGCCCGCCCCCAGGGCCACGAGCACCGCCACCAGGGCGGTGATGCCCGCCACGGCCAGGTGCTCCGAGCCGGTGTCGCCGGCCCGGCGCCACTCGGTGCCGAGATTCCGGACCGCCTCCCCCAGGATCAGGTCCAGGTGCGATTGGGCCTGCTGGAGATGGGCCTCGAAGGCGCGCTCGGCCGCCACCCGCGCGCCGGGGGGGCCGTCGGAGACGGCCAAGGCCGATTCCCGGGCGACGTCCCACTCGCGCCGAACGGCGGACACGGGCCCCGGGTCCAGGGCCTTCAGGACGGTGAGGACGTCGGCGCCGGCCAGGTCCGCGTCCACCTGGGCGGCCGCGGTCTTCAGGCGCTCACCGGCGCCGGCGACGCCCGCCAGCTGCTCCTGCACGGGCAGGACGGTGGCGTTCAGGTGGCCGCGCAGGGTGGACAGGGGCAAGAGCAGGGCCACCGTGCGGTCCATCACCGCGTGGAAGCGGCCCACCGTGCGGGACAGGAGGAACTGGCTGGCACCCACGGCCAGCACCACGGGCACGACGATCGCCACCACGGCGGGCAAAATGCGTGATAGGACACGTACAGGGGCTCGCGGCGCGACGGGGCGCGCGGCGGCGTCGGAACGCAGCGGCATGGGTCTCCCCTCGGGTCGGCCTCGACCGGGCGCGAAACGGGCGCCCGGCCTCGTATCGGCCCAAAATCCGGCCGACTTGACGGGGGCCGTCAGCCGGGCGTGAGCATCCCCGAGAGCAGGGTGGCGATGCCCAGGAAGGAGAGGAAGCCCGCCACGTCGGTCACGGTGGTGAGGATGATGGAGGACGACTGGGCCGGGTCCTGCCCCAGCCGTTGCAGGGTGAGAGGGACGATGGCCCCCGCGATCCCGGCCATGACCATCGAGATCACCATGGACATGGCGATCACGAGGGCGAGGCCGAAGCTTCGGCTCCAGAGGAGCACCCCCAGGCCGCAGGTGACGGCGATGGCGAGGCCGTTCACGAGCCCCGTGCCCGCCTCCTTGCGCGTGACCTTGAACCACTCGCGCACCGTGATCTCGCGCAGGGCCAGGCCCCGCATGGTCACGGCGAGGGCCTGGGCGCCGGCGTTGCCCGACTGTCCCGCCACCACCGGCAGGAGGACGGCGAGGGCGGTGTAGCGCGCGATGGTGGACTCGAACATCCCCACCACGGCCGCCGCGAGGAACGCCGTGAGCAGGTTGATGTGGAGCCACGGCAGGCGCTTCCGTACGGCGAACAGGGAGCTGGAGAGGGCGCGCTCCTCCTTGCTGGCGCCCACCATGGTCTGGATGTCCGCGGCCACGTCCTCCTTGAAGGCCTCGAACAGGTCCGCCCGCCGCACCACCCCCACGAGGCGCCGGTGGGCGTCCACCACCGGCAGCACGTCCATGCGCCCCGTCTCGAGCAGGGCCAGGGCGTCGTCCCGGGGGTCCAGGGCCGAGACCCACGCCACCGGCTGCGCCAGGTCCGCCAGGCGCGTCTCCGGCGGCGCCAGGGCGGCGTCCGGGAAAGGGACCCGGCCGCGCACCCGCAGCTCGCCGTCCAACAGGAAGATCTGGCCCACGGCCTCGGGGCGGCGGTGGCGCACCTGGGCCAGGGCCTCGCCCGCCGTGACCCCCTCGTCGAAGGCCAGGAAGCTCGTGCGCATCAGGTGGCCGGCGGACTCGACGGGGTAAGAGGTCAGCTCCCGCAGCTCCCCGGCGAGCCCCGGGTCCATGGCCCCCAGCAGGGTCTCGCGCCGGTCCTCGTCCAGGCGTCCCAGGAGGGCGGCGGCGGGCCCCAGGTCCATGCCCAAGAGCATGCGCAGGGCCAAATCGTCCGGCAGCTCGGCCAGGATGGCGTCCGCCGCGCCGGGTACCAGGGCGGCCCAGACCGGCTGCATGAGGGCCGGCTCGTGGGCCGCGAGGAGCACCGCGGCCTGGGCGGGACTCAGGCCCTCCAGGCGGCGGGCCGCGGCCCGGGGGTGGTTGAGGAAGAACGCCCGGTTCAGGGCGTCCAGGGTCGTGGTGGCATCGGCGGCGCTCACGGGGCTGGCCCCGCTTCCGGGCCCGGGCCCATCAGATCGGCCAGTGCGAGAAACGCCGCGCCGTACGCCTCCAGCAGACCCGTCCCGGCCGGGGCACCCTCGGGGGCCGGGGCGGGACGATTCTCCCCCAGGGCGCGGCGCAGGTCGCGGTGGCGCAGGACGCCGATCAGCTTCCCGTGGCGGTCGGCGACGACGAGCACGTCGTGGCTTTGCCAACCCGGGTGGCGGGCGGCGGCCGCGACGGCGGTGCGGCCGCGCACGGCGGGGGGCCCGTCGGCCCGGGCGGCGGCCAATCCCAGGCGCGCGGCCGTGCCGACCAGGGCGGACAGCGGGACGGCGCCGGTCACCA
Source organism: uncultured Nitrospirales bacterium (assembly GCA_964528115.1). Lineage (GTDB taxonomy): Bacteria > Nitrospirota > JACRHL01 > JACRHL01 > JACRHL01 > CAZGRJ01. The sequence goes on along the minus strand of CAZGRJ010000012.1, from coordinate 3,363 downwards.
CGCGGTCCCGGTCCACCACGAGGACCGGCTCGGTGAGGAACGCCCGGGCCTGACCCCGCAGCTGGCGGCGGGCGTCGCCCGCGGTGGCGTCGGCGGTGACGGTGACGACCTCGGGCTCCATCCAGGCGCCCACCTGGTCGCGAGCGAAGGTGAGCAGCAGGGTGCAGGCGGCCTGGGCGCGGGCGGGCATGCGGTCCAGCAGGGCGGCGCGGGCCTCCCGGGCCACGTGGCGCAGGATCGCGGCCGCCGAGGCGGCCGGCAGGTCGCCCGCGAGCGCGGCGGCCGTGTCCGTGTCCATGGCGCTTAAGGCGCGGGCGGCATGGCCCGGCAGCATGTGGCCCAGGGCGAGGGCCGCCACCGGACGTGGGATGCCACCCAGGAACGCCCCCACGGCCTCCGGCGCCACCCCCTCCAGGACGGCGGCGGCGGAATCGGGATAGGCGCGGATGAAGCCCACCGCCAGCTCGATGCGTTCATCCGCCATGATCGGGCCCACCCGCTGGGCGGTCGGTCCCCGGGGCGGCACGATCGGGCCCTTCACCCTCCGTCCGTCCGGGCACCGCCGGATCGGGCAGGAACACGGTCACCTCCTCCTGCATGCGGCGCGCAGGGACGACGGCACGGCCCTCGGTGGTGTCCAGGACGACGGCGGTCTGGGTGATCTCCAACACCTCGCCGCGCACGTCGCCGATGCGCAGGTGGGCGCCCGGGACGAGCGTCCGGCGGGCGTCGCGGGCGCCCACCACGTTGGCCACGAAGTCCCTGGCCCCCAGGCCGAAGGCGAGTGCTCCGCCCATCAGGAGCACGCCCACGACGACCGGCAGGACGACCGTGAGGAACTCCACGTGGATGCCGATCTGCTCCGCGCCGACGATGGTGGCGGCCACCAGGATCGCGGCCTGGGCCGCCCGCGCCAGGGCCTCGCCCCCGGCCAGGCCCGCGGAGGCGGCGGCCGCGGCGGTCACGGGCCGCACCGCCCGGGCCACCAGGGCGCCTGCCAGCAGGATCAAGAGCCCGGCGAAGAGGCGCGGCAGGTAGGCCGCGAAGCGGTCCATCCACCCGGAGAACACGGGCGAGCCCAGGGTGTGGACCGCCGCGGCCGCGAAGAATGCCAGCACCGCCCACCAGACGAGGGTGCCGATCATGCGCGCGTAGGACCGCCGGACCTGCTCGCCGCCGGGGCCGGCCCAGCGGGTGGTGAGCGCCAGGAGCCAATCAAACCCGGCGAGCAGCCGCACCGTGGCGGCCCGCGCCAGGGTCGCCACCAGCCAGCCCGCCAGAAGCAGGCCGATAGCGCCCAGCAGGCGGGGCGTGAGCTGGACGAGTTGGGTTATGAGCCCCGTGTAGGTGTCCACGAGGGCGTTCTTCCAGTCCATGGACGACGGGTTCATGCACAACCCTCTCGCGCCCGCGCCAGGGGGCGGGCGGGTCAGGGCGAAGGACGGGCCGCCGGGGCGGGCGCGGCCGGGACGAAAGCGTTCGCGTTCTTATACCAGAAACGGCGCGGGCGCCGCGCGGACACAAAAAGGGCCGGCCCAAACGAGCCGGCCCGGGGGGCGCCGCTCTTTTAAGAGGTAAGGGGCCTACGCCACCCGGTACAGGTCGCGCTTTTGCTCGATCCAGCGCCAGTCGTACGCGGCCGGCGCGCCGGGCCGGTGGCCGTAGCGGCCGTGGGCCATGTGGGGGGCCATCAGCCCGGCGATTCCGAGCCGAATGCCCCATGCGAACAGCCCCGCGACGGCGGCGAAGAAGAGCCACCCCTCGAGACTGCCCATGCCGGTTTCCATGCGATTCCTCTCCGTTCGTGTTCCGCTGCGGCCGGGTCCTCCCGGACCGCTTCACCCCTATATATCGGCAGCTTCGGTACGGTTCCCGTGAGGTCCGTGTCAGGATTGCGTGCGGATCGCCTCGGGCCAGGACCAACAGCGCCCACCCGGCACCCAAGCGTCCTGCATGGCTTCCCCCCTCGCGGGTCTCGTTCCGGCCGGCCCGCGGTCCGGGCCGTTCGCGCTGACGATCCGGTTGACAAGCGCATGACAATTCGATGTTAATGGAAAAATGAAATCGTCATCCGCACTCAACGCCCTGGGCGCCCTGGCCCAGGAGTCACGCTTGGCGGTCTTCCGGCTGCTGGTCCGGCAGGGACCGGAGGGCCTGGCCGCCGGTGCCATCGCCCGCCGGCTCAAGGTCCCCGCCGCCACCATGTCGTTTCATCTGTCCCAGTTGAGCCGGGCGGGACTGATCACGTCCCGCCGGGAGAGCCGCTCGATCATCTATGCCGCCGACTTCGATCGGATGCAGGCGTTGGTGGACTTCCTGACGGAGAATTGCTGCCAGGGGCAGCCGGAGGCATGCGGCATCGCGCCTTGTGATGGTGACGACGCGGAAGGGCCCGAGCATCGGGTCGTGGGTTGATCCGACCAGGCTTTTCTAAATGAAGAAAGAACCGACGGACATGAGTGCAGGCTCCACGGAAAACACGGAGAAACCGGCCATGGGGCTGTTCGAACGCTACCTGACCCTGTGGGTCGCCCTGTGCATCGTGGCGGGCATCGCGCTGGGGCATTACCTTCCGGTACCGTTCCAGGCGATCGGGTCCATGGAGGTTGCACAGGTGAACCTCCCGGTGGCGGTGTTGATCTGGCTGATGATCATCCCCATGCTGCTGAAAATCGACTTCGGCGCCCTGCACCAAGTGCGGGAACACTGGAAGGGCGTGGGGGTGACGGTGTTCGTCAATTGGGCGGTCAAGCCGTTTTCCATGGCGGTGCTGGGCTGGTGGTTCATCGGCTCCCTGTTCGCCCCGTACCTGCCGGCGGAGCAGATCGACTCCTACATCGCCGGACTGATCATCCTGGCGGCGGCGCCGTGCACGGCGATGGTGTTCGTGTGGAGCAACCTGTGCGACGGCGAGCCCCACTTCACCCTCAGTCAGGTGGCCCTCAACGACGTCATCATGGTGTTCGCCTTCGCCCCGGTGGTGGGGGCGCTGCTGGGCATCTCGGCCATCACGGTGCCGTGGAACACGTTGCTCCTGTCCGTGGTTCTCTATGTGGTGGTGCCCGTGCTGGTGGCCCAGGCGCTGCGGCGCCGCCTTCTGGCGACGGGTGGTGAATCCCGCCTGGCGCACGTGCTCGCCGCCCTGCACCCGGTTTCTCTGGTCGCCCTGCTGGCCACGCTGGTACTGCTGTTCGGCTTTCAAGGCGAGCAGATCATCGGCCAACCGGCGGTGATCGCCCTGCTGGCGGTGCCGATCCTGATCCAGGTCTACTTCAACGCGGGTCTGGCCTACCTGCTCAACCGGCACTTCGGGGTGGCCCACCGCGTGGCCGGGCCGTCGGCCCTGATCGGGGCCAGCAACTT
>CAZGRJ010000011.1:0-36721 GCA_964528115.1 uncultured Nitrospirales bacterium | reverse complement strand
TCTCCGCCGCCTCGGGCCTGAACGTGACAGTGCCCTTCACCGTGTCGGGCACGGCGAACAACCCGGCCGACTTCACGGTCACGGGCAGCCCGGCCGTCATCCCGGCGGGCAGCACCTCGGCCGACGTGACGATCACGATCGCCGCCGACCTGATCGACGAGGCCGACGAGACGGTGGTCCTCACCCTGGGCACGCCGACCAACGGCACCCTGGGCGCCACGACGGTCCACACGGCGACGATCACGGACGACGACGGCACCCCGACGGTGACCTTCACCTCGGCCGCCCAGGCGAGCGTGGACGAGACCGGCACGCTCACGGTCACGGCCCAGCTTTCCGCTCCCTCCGGGCTGCCGGTCACGGTGCCCTACACCCTCTCCGGCACGGCGATCCAGGGCACGGACTACACGGTCACGGCGAGCCCGGCCGTCATCCCGGCGGGCGCCACCACGGCCGATGTGGTCGTCACGATCATCGACGACGCCATCACCGAGGGCGACGAGACCGTGATCGTGACCATGGGCACGCCCACCAACGCCCTCCAGGGCGCCACGACGGTCCACACGGCCACGATCACGGACGACGAGGCCGCCGTGACGGTGAGCTTCGCCGCCGCGTCCCAGGCCAGCTCCAGCGAGACGGGCACCATGGCCGTCGCCGTGGCCCTGTCCACCGCGAGCGCCTTCGACGTCACGGTGCCGTTCACCGTCACCGGCACGGCGACCGACCCGGCCGACTACACCATCGACGCCTCGCCCCTGGTGATCCCGGCGGGCAGCCTGGCGGGCAACATCGTCATCACGATCACGGGCGACGTGCTGGACGAGGACGACGAGACCGTCGTCGTGACCATGGGCACGCCCACGGGCGCCACGGCCTCGGGCATCACCGTCCACACCGCCACGATCACGGACGACGACGCCATTCCGACCGTCTCCTTCACCAGCGGCAACCAGACCAGCGCGGGCGAGGCCGGGACCATGACGATCACGGCCCAGCTCTCGGCGGTCTCGGGCCGCGACGTGACCGTGCCGTTCACGCTCTCCGGCAGCGCCCTGAACCCGGACGACTACACGACCACGGCGAGCCCCCTGCTCATTCCGGCGGGGAGCCCCTCGGGCGACATCACGATCACGATCACGGACGACGCGATCGACGAGAACGCCGAGACCGTCATCGTGACCATGGGCGCGCCCACCAACGCCACCCAGTTCGGCACCACGGTCCACACGGCCACGATCACGGACGACGACGCGGCCCCGACGGTGGACTTCACCTCGGCTTCCCAGGCGAGCGTGGACGAGAGCGGGACGATGACCGCCACGGTGCAGCTCTCGGCCGTGTCGGGCCTGCCGGTGACGGTGCCCTTCACGGTGGGCGGCACGGCGACCAACCCGGCGGACTTCACGGTCACGGCCTCCCCGGTGGTGGTCCCGGCGGGCGCCACCACGGTGGACATCACGGTCACCATCGCCACCGACGCCCTGAACGAGGGCCCGGAGACGGTGGTCCTGACCCTGGGCGCGCCGCTCAACGGCACCCTGGGCACGACGACGGTCCACACCGCCACGATCACGGACGACGACGCCCTGCCCACGGTGACCTTCACCTCCGCCGCCCAGGCGAGCGTGGACGAGTCGGGCACGCTGACGGTCACGGCCCAGCTTTCGGCGCCCTCGGGCCTGCCGGTGACGGTGCCCTTCACCCTGTCCGGCACCGCCGTGACCCCCGCGGACTACACGATCACGGCGAGCCCGATCACCATCGCCGCCGGCACCCTGACCGCCGACGCCACCATCAGCATCCAGGGCGACGCCATCGCCGAGGGCGACGAGACGGTGGTCGTGACCATGGGCACGCCGACCAACGCGACCCAGGGGGCGACGACGGTCCACACGGCCACGATCACCGACGACGAGCCCCTCCCCACGGTGGACTTCACCGCCGCGGCCCAGACCAGCACGGGCGAGAACGGCACCCTGACCGCCACGGTGACCCTGTCGGGCGCCTCGGCCTTCCCGGTCACCGTGCCCTTTACCCTGTCCGGCACGGCGCTCGAGGGCACCGACTACAACATCACGGCGAGCCCGGTGGTCATCCCGGCCGGGGCCCTGACGGCGAACCTGACCCTCACGATCATCGGCGACGCCATCGACGAGGCCGACGAGACCGTGGTCGTGACCCTGGGCGCGCCCACGAACGCGGCCCTCGGCACCACCACCGTCCACACGGCCACCATCGCCGACGACGAGCCGACCCCCACCGTGGGCTTCACCACCTCGGCCCAGGCGAGCCCGGGCGAGACCGGCACCATGACGGTCACGGCCCAGCTCTCGGGCCTGTCGGCCTTCGACGTGAGCGTGCCGTTCACCATCACGGGCACCGCCATCGACGGGACCGACTTCACCGTCACCGCCAGCCCGATCGTGATCCCGGCCCTCTCGTCCACCGGGTCCCTGACCATCACGATCACGGACGACCCGGTGGACGAGGCCGACGAGACCGTGGTCGTCACCATGGGCACGCCGACGAACGCCGTGGCCTCGGGCGTCACCGTCCACACCGCCACGATCACGGACGACGACGCGGCCCCGGAGATCACGTTCACCTCGGCCACCCAGGCGAGCGGGGTCGAGACGGGCGCGATGACGATCACGGCCCAGCTCTCGGCGCCCTCGGCCCTGAACGTCACGCTGCCCTTCGTCGTCACCGGCTCGGCGGGCAACCCGGCGGACTTCACCATCACGGCGACGCCGGTGGTGATTCCGGCCGGCGGGACCAGCACCGACATCGTCATCACGATCACGGACGACACCACCGACGAGCCCGACGAGACCGTCATCGTGGCCATGGGCACGCCCATCAACGCCACCGTGGGGGCGGTTTCCATCCACACCGCCACGATCACGGACGACGACGCGCCCCTGGCGCCGGCGACCCTGTTCGCCTCCGACGTGGCGGACGACGAGGGCGGCCGGATCGAGCTGGTGTGGACCCCGTCGCCCTCCTCCGGGACCATCGGCTACAACCTGTACCGCGGCACCACGTCGGGCGGTCCGTACACGCAGGTGGGCCCGTCGCCGATCTCGGACACCACCTACGTCGACACGACCCCCGCCGACCGGGTCACCTACTACTACGTCGTGCGGGCCTTCGACGGCGGCCTGGAGAGCGTGGGCTCGTCGCCCGAGCGCTCGGCCCAGTCCATCGACAACATCCCGCCCCCGGCCCCGACGGCCTTCTCGGCCCAGGACACCCCGGCGGACGAGGGCGGCGCCGTGTCCCTGGCCTGGACCGTGTCCACCGCCCCCGACGTGATCGCCCAGCGCATCTATCGGGCCACCACCTCCGGCGGGCCCTACACGCTGATCCAGAGCATCCCGGACAACGTCACCGGGGCCTTCGACGACTCCGGGCTGACCGACGGCACCACCTACTACTACCAGGTGGCCGCCTACGACGGGGAGAACGAGGCCCGCAGCCCGGAGGCCTCCGCCACGCCGGCCGACAACCTGCCGCCCAACGCCCCGACCATGGGCTCGGTGGTGGACGCCCCGGCGGACGAGAGCGGCGCCCTGATCATCACCTGGACCCCCTCCACCAGCCCCGACGTGGTGACGCAGTTCCTGTTCCGCAGCGATACGCCGGGTCCGCCGTACAGCCTGGTGGCGACCTTCGACGACAACGCCACGGGGCTCTACACCGACACCGGCCTGACGGACAAGGTGACCTACTACTACGTCGTCCAGGCGAGCGACGGCAGCAACCTGAGCGCCTTCTCGGCCGAGGCCTCGGCCGCCCCCGTGGACAACCTGCCGCCGGTGCCGCCCACCGGGCTCCTGGCCACGGACCACCTCCTGGACCTGGGCGACGCCCTCGACCTGTCGTGGACCAACAGCACCAGCACCGACGTGGTGAGCCACCGCATCTACCGGGGCACGGACGGGGTGAGCTTCCCCCTCATGGTGACGGAGATCACCGACTTCTCCACCACCTACACGGACACGGGGCTCACGCCGAACCAGATCTACTACTACCGGCTCGTGGCCTTCGACGGCACCAACGAGTCGGCGCCCTCCAACGTGGCCTCGGCCATCCCCATCGACGACCTGCCGCCCGATCCGCCCACGGGCCTGACGGCCGCCGACGTGCCGGCCGACAACGGCGGCCAGGTCGACCTGACCTGGAACGCCAACACCGAGTCCGACCTGGCCGGCTACCACCTCTTCCGCAGCCGGAACGGCGGTGACTTCGACCTCGTGTACACCGCCGGGGCCGGGGAGACCTCCTACAGAGACCAGTGCCTGACCAACCGGGCGACCTACACCTACTACCTGACCGCCTTCGACACCGCGGCCTTCGAGAGCGACCCGTCGGACACGGCCTCGGCGACGCCCATCAACGACTCGGGCGTCCTGGACCTGATCCTGAACGACACCACGAACGGGGAAGGGGCCGGCCAGTCGGTCACCAGCACCGGCGACCTGAACGGCGACGGCATCTCCGACCTGGTCATCGGCGCCGACGGGGCCTCGCCCAACGGCCGCACGGGGGCGGGCGCCGTGTACGTCCGGTTCGGCAGCGGCTGCCTGTCGGGCGTTCAGGACATGACCGGCGCCGACGTTCGCATCCTGGGCGCGGCCGCGGGCGACGACACGGGCTATTCCATCGCCACTGGGGGCGACTTCAACGGCGACGGCATCGGCGACCTCGCCATCGGCAGCTACCTGGCCAACTCGGCCACGGGCAAGGCCTACATCATCTTCGGCCGCACCACCTGGCCGGCCCAGATCGACCTGGCCTCGGGCGGCGCCGACGTGGTCATCAACGGCCGGGTGCCCGGCAACAACTTCGGCGTGGCCCTCGATCTGGCGGGCGACGTGAACGGCGACGGCCGCGACGACCTGGTGGTCGGCGCGAGCGGCGAGGACGTGGGGGCGATCACCCGCGCGGGCCGCACCTATCTCTATCTGGGCCGGACGGCCCCGGCCGCGAACCAGACCGCCGACGACGCCGACGTGGTCTTTGAGGGCACCCAGCCCCAGGGCCTGGCCGGCGGCGCGGTGGCGAACGGCGGCGACGTCAACGGCGACGGCGTGGACGACATCCTGATCGGCGCCAGCGGCGAGAACCCCAACGGCCTGGCGGACGCGGGCAGCGCCTACCTGATCCTGGGCAAGCCCGGCATCGCCGCGGTCTCGAGCGTCAACCTGTTCTCCGCCGACCTGCGCCTCGACGGCGCCACCGAGGGCGACGCGGCGGGCTCGGCGGTGCGGCTGGGCGGCGACTTCAACGGCGACGGCATCGGCGACCTGGCGGTCGGGGCCAAGTGGACCGACCCGGCCGGGATCGCCTTCGCCGGCGCGGCCTACGTGGTGTACGGCCAGTCCACCGCGTTCCCGTCGGTCATCAACCTCTCGGGCGCCAACGTCACGGTCTACGGCGAGGCCTTCGGGCTCCTGGGCTCGGCCCTCGACATCCGCGGCGACGTGAACGAGGACGGCTTCGCCGATCTGGTGATCGGCGCGCCCCAGGTGGACGCCGGGGCCGGGAGCGACTCGGGCGGGGTGTACGTCATCTACGGCAAGTCGCTGCCGTCCTTCACCCTCACCGTCTCCTCGGCCGACCGGGTCCTCGCGGGCGGCGCGGCCGGCGACCAGGTGGGCGTCAGCCTCTCCACCGGCGGCGACACGAACGGCGACGGCGTGGCCGACCTGGTCGTGGGCGCGAGCCTGGCCGACCCGGGCGGCGCCACGGACGGCGGGGCCGTGTACCAGATGGGCGGCGCGAGCGGCTGGGACGCCGCCGCCCCGACGGTCCCGGCGAACCTGACGGCCTCGGCGGTCGGGGGCCTCGCGGTGAACCTGACCTGGACCGCGTCGATCGACAACGTGGCCGTCACGGGCTACCGGGTGGAGCGCTCCGACGACGGGACCCTGTTCAGCGAGGTCTCGACGGTGGGCGGCACGGCCTTCAGCGACCCGGCGGTGGTGGACGGCCAGACCTACGACTACCGCGTGATCGCCCTGGACGCGGCGGGCAACGAGTCGGCGCCCTCGGCGGTGGTGACGGCGGTGGTGGACTCGATCCCGCCGACCGCGCCCTCGGTCCTGAACGCGGTGGCCGACGGCCCGGCCCAGGTGACCCTGACCTGGAGCGGCGCCAGCGACAACATCGGCATCAAGGGCTACGACATCTTCCGCGACGGCCTGCCGCTGACCCAGGTGATCGGCACCTCCTACACCGACACCGGCCTGTCGGCCGCCACCGTGTACAGCTACGCCGTGCGGACCGTGGACCTGGCGGGCAACCCGTCGAGCCCCACCTCCACCCAGGTGGCCACCCTGTCCGACACCCAGCCGCCCTCGCTGCCCTCGGGCCTGACGGCCACGGCGATCAGCGAGGCCCAGATCCGGATCACCTGGTCGGCCTCCACGGACAACGTGGCGGTGGCGGGCTACCACGTCTTCCGCGACAGCCTGACCAGCCCCGTGGGCACCACCGGCGAGCTGAGCTTCACCGACGGGCCGTTCTCGCCCTCCGAGCTGCACAACTACCGGGTCACGGCCTTCGACCCGAGCGGCAACGAAACCTCCATCTCGGCCTCGCCGGTGGTGGTGGCCCGCACCTTCCCGGCGGCGCCCACGGGCCTTTCCGCCGTGGACGCCCCGGCCGACGCGGGCGGCATCGTCAACCTGTCGTGGACGCCCTGGTCCAGCGCCTTCGTGACCGAGCAGCGGATCTACCGCGCCCTCGTGGCGGGCGGGCCGTACGCGCTGGCGGCCACGATCACGGACAACACCACCGGGTCGTACGCCGACACGGGGCTGACCAACGGCGTCACCTACTACTACGTGGTCCGCTCGTTCGACGGGGTCAACGAGAGCGGCGACTCCAACGAGTCGTCCGCCATCCCCCAGAACAACAGCGCGCCCCAGGCGCCCACGTCCCTGTTCGCCGCCGACACCACGGGCGACGAGGGCGGCAGCCTCACCCTGTCGTGGACGCCCTCCACCTCCGGCGGCGTGACCCAGCAGCGCATCTACCGCGCCACCGCCCCCGGCGCCTATGGGCCCACGCCCATCGCGACGCTCTCCGGCAACACCCAGACCAACTACGTGGACAACACGGGCCTGGTCAACGGCGACACCTACTACTACGTGGTCCGGGCCTTCAACGGCATCGTGGAGTCGATCAGCTCCAACCAGGCCTCGGCCGTCCCGGTGGACAACGTGGCGCCCCTGCCGCCCACGGCCCTTTCCGCCGCCGACACGCCCAACGATAACGGCCACAGCATCTCCCTGAGCTGGACCGTGTCGGCCTCCGGCGGCGCGACCTCGCAACGCATCTACCGCGCCACCACCTCGGGCGGGCCCTACGGCCTGGTGGCGGTGATCCAGGACAACGTGACCACGGGCTACGTGGACGGCACCGCCGACAACGGCACCGCCTACTACTACGTGGTGCGCGCCTCCGACGGCACCAACGAGAGCGGCAACTCCAACCAGTCCAGCGCCGTGGCGTCGGACGACCTGGTGCCCCAGGCGCCCACGGGCCTCGCGGCGGCCGACGCCCCGGGCGACGACGGCGGCCGGATCGCCCTCACCTGGACCCCGTCCGTGGCGAGCGACGTGGTGGAGCAGCGCATCGTCCGGTCCACCAGCCCGGGCGGGCCGTTCGGCGCCCTGGCCACGCTGCCCGGCAACCTGGCCTCGGCCTACGTGGACGCCACCACCACGGACGGCACCACCTACTACTACCGGGTGCGGGCCTTCGACGGCACGAGCGTCAGCGCCGACTCCAACACCGCCAGCGCCTCGTCCCTCAACGACCTGCCGCCGGCGGCGCCCACGGGCCTCTCGGCCGCCGACCTGCCGGCCGACGACGGCGGCCGCATCCGCCTGAACTGGACCCCGTCCGCCTCCACCGACGTGATCGCCCAGCGGATCTACCGCGGCACGGCGCCGGGCAGCTACGGCGCCAGCCCCGTGGGGACCGTGTTCGACAACACCACGACCGCCTACGTGGACGAGGGCCTCACCGACGGCACCACCTACTACTACGTGGTCCGGGCCTACGACGGCGTGCAGGAGGGCCCGGGCTCCAACGAGGCCGGCGCGAGTCCGGCCAACAACGGCGCCCCGTCGCCGCCCACGGGCCTGGCGGCGGCCGACGTGCCGGGCGACGAGGGCTTCGCCCTGAGCCTGACCTGGACCCCGTCGGTCTCGGGCGGCGTGACCCAGCAGCGCATCTACCGCGGCACCACGTCGGGCAGCTGGCCCACCCTGGTGACCACGATCAGCGACAACACGACGTCGTCCTTCACCGACACCTCGGGCCTCGTCAACGGGACCACGTACTACTACCAGATCCGGTCCTTCAACGGCATCGAGTCGGTGGGGCTGGGCGAGGCCGGCGCCACCCCGATCGACAACCTGGCGCCCTTCGCCCCCACGGCCCTGACCGCCGCCGACACCACCCCCGACACGGGCGGGAGCATCACCCTGAACTGGACGCCCTCCACGAGCGTGGACGTCAGCGAGCAGCACGTCTACCGCGCCACCGTCTCCGGCGGGCCCTACACGCTCCTGGCGACCCTGCCGGGCAACGGCGCCACGACCTACGCCGACGCCACCACCACCGACGGCAACACCTACTACTACGTGATCCGGGCCTTCGACGGCACGAGCGAGAGCGCGAACTCGATCCAGGCCGGCGCCATCAGCATCGACAACCTGGCCTCGGCGGTGGGGCAGGCGGGCATCGCCTACGTCTTCCAGGCCGACGCCTACCCCGACAACGTCCAGCGCGGCCAGACCTTCAACGTGCGCTACGCCGTGCGCGACCAGCAGGGCCAGAGCGTCTCGGGCCTGTCCGCGGGGGCCTTCGCGGGCCTGGTCCTGACCAACCTGAGCAGCGGCCTGGCCCTCACCCCGGGCATCGACTACACCGCCAGCTGGGTGGGCGAGCGGGCCGAGGCGGACGGCGTCTACGACGTGACCCTGGCCCTGGCCGGGAGCGCCGCCATCTCGCCGGGCAGCCCCCTCCAGGTCCAGGCCACCCTGGCGGACGCCACGGCCACCGACGGGCGCACCCTGTGGGCCGCCGCCACCGTGTTCGTGGAGGCCGCGGCGCCCGCCGACGTGTTCCGCTGGGGCGCCGTGCAGCCGAACGCGGTGAACATCGCCGCCGACCAGACCTCCTTCGGCGCCAGCGTCCGGTTCTACGACGGCAACCTGAACCCCACCGACGACGGCAACCAGGCCTGGAGCCTGGTCTCCTGGACCGACAGCAGCGGCGGCAGCCAGTCCCCGGGCCTCTCGGCCTCCTACAACGCCACCACGGACGCCTACGACCTGACCTTCTCCGGGCTCACGTCCATGACCCCGGGCATGCGCCAGTACGTCACCGTGCGCTACGCCGAGACCCCGCAGGTCAGCCGCGAGCTGAGCTTCTCGCTCCTCACGGGCGCCGCCGGCGCCGCCCCGGTGGCCCTGACCAACGCCTACTACACCAGCCCGCGCCTCTACGTGCCCCCCACGGCATCGATCAACGGCCCGGCCACGGTGGACGAGGGCACGGTGCTCACCCTGGCCGGCAACACCGGCGGGGCCACCGACGCCATCGCCCTGTACGAGTGGGACATGGACTACGACGGCGTCACGTTCAACACCGTCGCCACCGGGCCCCTGGTCTCGTACAACTACGGGGCGAACAGCGCCGGGTTCCACACCGTCGCCTTCCGGGCCACGGACAACCTGGGCTCGGTCAGCACGGGCACCAAGCAGGTCCTGGTGGTCGCCACGTCGGGCGGCAACGCCCTGCCCCAGGTCGCCGTGAGCGGGCCCGACACGGCCCTGGTGGACGCGGCGGTGGACTTCACCACCAATGCGGTGGACATCGACGGCACCGTGGTCCAGTACGAGTGGGACTTCGACTACGCGGGCGCCCCCGGCCTGTTCGTGGCCCAGCCCGGCGTGACCGGCAGCGCCGCCACCTGGACCTACGCCACCCCCGGCGACCACACGGTGGCCGTGCGGGTGACCGACGGCGCCGGCGGGCAGGGGATCGGCACCCACACCGTGAGCGTGGAGTTCGGCCCGCCCACGGCCACCATCCAGGCGAGCGCCACCAGCATCGCCAGCGGCGGCTTCGTGACCTTCGACGGTACGGCGAGCACCTCCGGCGACGGCACCACCGACGGTCTGGCCTACGAGTGGGACTTCGACTACGAGGGCGACTTCGTCCCCGACGTGGCCTCCGCCGTGGTGGCCAACACCTTCACCGCCCTCGGGACGCACGTGGTGGCCCTGCGGGTGACGGACCCCTACGGCAAGAGCGACGTCGCCTCGGTCGAGATCACGGTCTCGGGCGGCGGAACGCCGGGCGCCCGCAAGGCCCACGTCCTGAACGTGGACACGGACACCGACCAGGTGATCGTGGGCACCGCCTTCGGCATCCTGTACGGGGTGCAGGACCAGGAGGGCAAGCGGCTCGAGGGCCTCCAGCAGGCCGACTTCCCGGCCTCGGGCCTGGTGCTCAGGAACCAGACCACCTCCACCCAGCTCTCGGCCGGAACGGACTACGTGCTCGGGGCGCTCACGGAGCCGTTCCCGGGCCGGTACCGCCAGCAGGTCACCCTCCTGCCGGGGTCCCCGGTCATGCCCGGCGACATGGTCTTGGTGGACACCAGGCTCGTGGGCGTCACGCCCCTGTCCGACGCCCTGGGCGCCACCGACGGGCGCACCCTGAACGGCGCGACCGAGTTCGCGGTGGCGGGCGGCGGCGCGGTGGCGGCGGGGGTGTTCCAGCACGTGGTGCTCCAGCCCGTGTCGCCCACCATCGGCCCGGCGACGACCACCTTCTCCACCGGGATCCGGTTCTACGACCAGAGCGGGGCCCGCTACGCCCCGTCCTCCACCGGCAACCTGCGGGTGGTCTCGGCGGTCAACCAGACCGGGGCCGCCTACGCCCCCTGGAGCAACGCGGCCAACGTGACCGTGACCTACGACGCCCCCACGGGCACCTACAACGTGAGCTGGGCGAACCTGACCGGCAGCATCCTGGGCGACCGGCTCTACGTGACCCTGCGGCACCAGCTGGAGAGCGGCGACGTGGTGGACTTCGGCTTCGGCATCGAGGTCCGCAACGTGCCGCCCCAGACCGCCGCCAACCCGCGCTACGCGGCGCCCGACTTCCCGTAGGGAGGGCCGTGCGGGCCGCAGGCGACTTTCCCGGGCCTTTTCGGCCCCGGCCTTCCCACTGTGGGCACCCCCTTGCGACCCCCCCGGAAGAGGGACCGGGAAGATGCTCAAAATCCAATGGATTTCAGTGGGTTATGAGAATACGAGTTGGCCCGGATGTTGCAAATTTTCCGGGATGTCCCGGCGGCACGGACGTCGCCTCCCGAAGGGCACGGCCCCGACCGGCACGATGCGAAGGTCTGATTTGCCAGTGAACACAATGGGTTCCATGGCCCGGTCCACCCCCGGGCGGCATCGCCCCGGCGGCCGCCGGGTTGCCGGATTCCCGGCCCTCCGGGCGGGTGCACGGGCCGGTGTCTTTGCCAGCATTCTGGCCCTCGGCGCCTTCCTGTCGGGTTGCGGCAACTCGGTCACCCCCCTGGACGGCGGCGGCACCACCCCCACCGGCCCGCTCCCGAAGGCCCACATCCAGCTGCTCCCGCCCTCGAGCTCGGCGTGCGGCTCGGCGACGGTGGCGGCCTCCTCGCTCCTGGTCCTGGCGGGCGACACCGTCTCCTTCGACCCGAGCGACAGCGAAGGCAATCTGGTCAAGTACGTGTGGGACTTCCGCTACGACGGCCTCACGCTGACCTCGGACTTCCTGTCCTCCACGCCGGACCAGGCCACCACCTCGTACCCGTTCCCGGGCACCTTCACGGTCGCCCTGGAGGTCACGGACGAGGACGGCAACACCGACCTGACCACCTTCAAGGTCTTCGTGGGCGACGCGGGCGCGACCCTGCAGCTGATCCCGTCCGCCCTCGACTTCGGCACCCCCAAGGTGGGCGAGACGGTGCCGTCCCAGGTGTACGTCTTCAACTCCGGCATCGACCCCGTGAACGTCATCGGCGTGGAATCCGACCGCCCCGAGGTGATCCCCGGCACCCTCCCGGCGATTCTCCCGGTGAACTGCGCCGAGGCCGTGCCCATCCCGGTGGACTTCCAGAGCTTCCGCACGGACACCCTGACGGGCGACATCCGGGTCCACGTGGACGGCCTGTCCGACCTGGTCCTGGGCTACACCGGCACGGCCCAGTCGGGCTTCGCGCGGGTGGGCCCCATGAACGTCGCCCGCAGCTTCCACACCGCCACCCGCCTGGCCGACGGCCGCGTGCTCATCGTGGGGGGGCAGGACGCCACCGGCCGGCCCCTCGACTCGGTGGAGATCTACGACCCCGACACCCGCACCTTCCTGCCGGGCCCCAGCCTGTCCGACGTGAGCGTGCCCGAGCCGGGGGTACCGGTCATCGGCCCGCGCAGCCACCACACCGCCACGCTGCTCGCGGACGGAAAGGTGCTGGTGGCGGGGGGCGACTACTACGACGCCACCCTGGGCGTCACCCGGGTGCACGGCACCGGCGTGGTCTACGATCCGGCGCGGGGCCTGAACGGCGAGTGGATCTTCAACTTCCGCCTGGCGGACCCCCGCACCCAGCACACCGCCGTCCGCGTGGTGACGGCCACGGGCCAGGAGCGGGTGCTCCTGATCGGCGGCAAGGAAGACGCCAGCGCCGCCGATCCCCTGGCCACGGTGGAGGTCCTGGCCGGCAACGGCGGCTTCGTGGGCACCGGCAACCTGTCCGAGCCCCGGCTGCTCCACGCCTCCGTGGCCCTGGACGACCACCGGGTGCTCATCGCCGGCGGCATCGGCCCGAATTCCAACGGGGCCGCCGACGGGGCCGAGATCTTCGACCTGGACACCTTCGGCAGCACCTTCGTCCCCATGGCCGTGCCGACCTACGACCTGACCCTGAACCGGGTGGACACGGGGGCCGGCAATACCAGCTTCCTCGCCGTCGGGGGCGGGCAGACCACCCTGGTGGCCGTGGGGAGCGTCCGCGCCTACAACCCGACCGCCTTCACCCTGCAGGTGGGGCGCCTGGCCGACGCGCGCCGCCGCCACGCCGCCGTGGACTTGGGCGACGGGCGCGGCCTGCTCGTCGTGGGCGGCATCGGGCCCACGAACGGCCCCGTGGCGGGAGCCGAGATCGTCAGCGCCGGCGGCCAGGCCGTGTCGCCCGTGGACGATGCGCCGGCGGTGCGCCGCAGTGCGGGGCATCGGGCCACGCTCCTGGAGGACGGGACCGTCCTGATCACGGGAGGCGTGGCGCCGTCCCTCGGGCTCGCCGTGAACACCGCCGAGCTGTACGTCCCGGAGCCCTGACGGACCCCACCCAGGACCGGGGTCCGGGGCCGCCTGCCAGCTTTTCCGCAAGGCCGGAGACGGATCGCCGACCCCATTGCCGCCCCCCCGGCGCCGGACCTCCGTCGGCCCGAAAAAAACATTAAGAATCATCGTGTTGTGGGGTGATTCGGGCCGGCATGGAACGTGCATCCAGTCTTCGCGGACGCGCGATGCACCTTCGGAATCTCGGCATAGGCCATCGGATCGCCCCCCTGGGCGTCCTCTTGCTGGCGGCGGCCCTTCTCTCGGTCCCCGTGGCGGCCCGGGCGGGGGAAAACCAGACCTTCAACAGCTCCAGCAACTCGTCCAACGACATGACCGCCTTCCGGGGCTTCGACCCGACCGTCCTGACCGGCCCGGCCGACCCCCACCCGGACACCTCGGACCTGATCCTGTACCAGGACGATCCCCTCACCCCGGACTACGACTACCTGTCGGGCAGCACCGAGTTCGGCTTCGGCCTCGTGGACGGCGCCTCGGACCGGTCCATCTGCATGAACCGGATCGACTGCGCCTTCAACGTCAGCCAGGGCGGCTTCCCGGAGACCGGGTCCCTCGGCTTCAACACCCCCGGCGACCCGACCCCCCAGACCGGCACCGGGGACTACTTCTACCTGTCCTACGTCGAGCACGGCGACGACGGCAGCGGCAACCCCCTGTTCAAGCAGGGCCTGCGCAGCGACCTGGCCTCCGACCCGGTGGCCGGGGGGGTGGACTGCCGCACGGTGACCGCCACCACCGGCCAGGCGCGCTGCAACGAGCTGGACAACGGCTTCCACCAGGAGCTCGCCATGACCGGCCCCGGCAGTGCCTCCGGCGGCCACGGCGACGGCGACCAGGTGTTCGACATGTTCTTCAGCATCGACGCCCTGGTGGACTCGAACGGCGAGCTCCTGGGCGAGGCCAAGGGGACCTACACCCAGGACTACCAGGACGTCACCGCCGGCGTGGTCACCAACAAGAGCTGCACCGGGTCGTTCACCTACTCCACCGCGTCCGGCTACACCCAGACCTCCGGCAGCCCGTACGAGTGCCCGTAAGGGCCCGGCGCGTCTCCGCTCGGGGGCCCGGAAAGCGGCCCCGCCCATAGGCCCGCCCCACCGTCCCGCCTGGGACCCGCGCGGCCGCCCGTCCCAAGGGAAGTATTTTTCCTTCCCCTATTGGGAAAGGGATTTCCCAGGGCCCGCCCGCACCTCTCCTGGCCCATCCGGACTTTCAATCACTTAAGCCCGTCCAAGCGGTGGCACGATGATTGCTGCCTCTGGGGGGGTCGCGTTCGAAGCTTTGGGGATGAACTTCATAGATCGGGTGAGGTGCCGCCGTGACTGAACTGGTCGATTCTTTCCGCCGTACGGTCAAGTACATGCGCGTGTCGGTCACCGACCGTTGCAACCTCCGCTGCAACTACTGCATGCCGACGTGGGGCAACCACTGGATGGGCAAGGACACCATCCTGTCCGACGACGAGATCCTCCGGATCATCAAGCTGTCGGCCAAGCGGGGGGTCTACAAGATCCGCATCACCGGCGGCGAGCCGCTGGTCCGCAAGGGGGTGGTGGACCTGGTGAAGGACATCGGCGCCATCGACGGGATCACCGACACCGCCATGACCACGAACGCCATCCTCCTGAAGGACAACGCCCAGGCCCTCTACGACGCGGGCCTGCGCCACCTGAACATCAGCATGGACTCGCTCCAGCCCGAGAAGTTCGCCGCCATCACCCGCGGCAACCAGTTCGAGCGGGTCTGGGCGGGGATCATGGAGGCCGTCAACGTCGGCTTCCCCAACATCAAGATCAACGCGGTGGCCCAGAAGGGCGTGAACGACGACGAGATCGTGGACCTGGTGAACCTCACCAAGGACCTGCGGGTCGACATGCGGTTCATCGAGTTCATGCCGGTGTCCGACTGGGACAACTGGCGCAAGAAGTACATCGGCATCGAGGAGATCCAGAAGCGGATCGCCGACGGGGTGGGCGAGCTGATCCCCGTGTACGACGGCGACGCGGCCGCCGGTCCCGCGGAGAACTTCCGCGTGCCGGGCTACAAGGGCCGCGTGGGCTTCATCCACGCGATCAGCAACCACTTCTGCGACACCTGCAACCGTGTGCGCCTCACCGCCGACGGCCGGATCCGTCCGTGCCTGTTCGGCAAGATCGAGGTGGACTTCCGCACGGCGATGCGCGAGGGGGCCACGGACGAGGAGCTCAACGAGCTGTTCGACGAGGTGCTCCAGATCAAGCCGGACGCCCACAACATCACGATGGAGCGGCCGGAGAAGATGCTCACCTCCATGACCAGCATCGGAGGTTGAGCGGGGAGGCTTGGGGCCAAGGTGTGTGAGCGGCCCCTTTGGGGGGGCGTCCTGACCGGGGGGAGGCGGGGCGCGGGACGAGGCCGGACGAAGGAGGTGCCTATGTGAAAGAGGAACGCGATTCGGACCGGTTGATATGACGTGCGAAGAAAATGCTTCGCACAAGGGCACAAGGTGCCCGGGCGGCTTCTGTGTTTTGCGGGCCGCCAGCGGTCTCCGGAATTGGCCGGGGGCCGGGAAGCACGACGTTTTAGGTGAGTAAAGTCAAATGAATCGGAAAATCTCATTGGCAGTCGGAACCGCGGCCGCCGTTGCCTTTACCGGCATGGCCCACGCGTCCGACCTGACCACGATCAACCAGACGGAACAGTACGTCGACCCGAGCGTGGCGGGGTCCTTCGTCCCGTACTTCGTGCAGCCGGGTGGCGACTGTAACGCCGCCATCGGCGGCTCGAGCACGGTGGGCTGTCCCGACCACGGCGCTGCGCTGGTGGGTCAGGCGGCCGGCACCGAGCCGGAGAACTACTTCTCCGGTGGCGACGCCGTTCCGGCGTTCAGCCACTCGCCGAGCGACAGCTGGGCGCTGGTGGGTCCCACGGGGGACAACCCGTTCATGAGCGGGATCTTCCGCTCGGACGGCTCCAGCTACTTCACGGGCCTGAACTACGCCTGTGACACGCCGGGTGACGCGATCGACAACAACTGCAACGGCATGGGTGCGCCGACCGGCATCGGGAGTCTCACCTCGCACCAGGAGTGGATCGACCAGACCCTGATTGGCTACGTGGAGAGCCTGCAGAATCTGGACGGCAACGACGCCAACGGCGGCGAGGGTGACGTCACCCTGGCGCAGAACCTGCGCGTGCAGTTCAACCAGACCGGCACGGACCCCGGTTTTGCGGACGTGGGCGGCGAAATCGACCAGCGCTTGGAGCAGATGGTCGAGCTGGACGGCGCCAGCGGCTTCCTGGACAACGACGCCAGCCGGCAGACGTTCCAGCAGGCGTTCGGCACGACCGGCGCCGCGGGTGGCAACCCGACGGCGGCCGGCGGCGGCGGGCACTTCATGCTCGGCCAGCTGGTCGCGCAGGACATCGAGGGCTTCCTCTTCTCCTGCATGAGCTGTGACACGTCCGCCAACAGCGGTGACCACACGGTCACGCCGAACTACCTCGAGGTGCGGTACAACCCGTACTCCTCGGGGTGGGACGTCGTGCCGACGATCGTCCACGGGGGTCAGTAACCCGCGGATGACGTAAGCCGCATTGCCGCCGGCATCCCTCGAAAGAGGGGGGCCGGCGGGGCCTGAGTAAGGCACGTACAAGGGGGCTTGGCCGAATGGCCAAGCCCCCTTTTTTTGTCCGGCGCGCGGGACCCCAAGGTGGCACGGATATTGGATTCGTCTCGCCGGACTGGGATACCTTGTCCCTCCCCCCGCGGGCCTTTCCCTGCGTCCGCAACGTGTTGTGCAGGCAGCTTGGCAGAGTCAAGACGGATCCTACGCGTCGGCCGGGCCCTGTTGTGCTGGGTCCTGGTCCTGGCGGCCGGGTCCGCCTGGGCCGCGCCCCTGGACGACGCCCGCAAGCTTCTGAGCCAAGGCCGCGCGGCCGACGCCCAGAAGGTGGTTTCCGACGTCCTGAAGGCCCACCCGGGGGACCGGGACGCCCGGTTCCTGCTTGCCAACATTTTGGCGGCCCAGGGCCAACTCGAGGCCGCATACGCCATCTTTGACGCCCTCGTCCAGGAGTCCCCGGACGACCCCATCGGGGCCACCATCAAGCGCCTGTTCGAGGAGCGCGGCGCCAACGCCAAGGACGCGGCCCGGCTGGGGGCCTTGCTCGGCCGGGCCCAGCAGGCGGTCCAGGCCAAGCGCTGGGAGGACGCGATCGGCGCCCTGACCGAGGCCGTGGGCCTGGTCCCGGGCAACGTCGCGGTGCGGGCCAACCTGGCCCAGGTCCTGGGGGAGGTGCGGCGCTATGCCGACGCCGTCCCCCACATGGAGGAGGCCGTTCGGCGCCGCCCCGGCGACATCGCCCTGGTGCGCCGCCTGGCGATTCTGTACGAGCGCGCCGACCGGCCCCAGGACGCCGCCCGAGTCTACCGGCAGATCCTCAAGGCCGCCCCGAACGACCGCGACGCCCTGTTCGCCCTGGGGCGGGTGGCCCTCTTCACCGACAAGGACGACGCCGCCGCGGCCGGGTACTTCCAGCGCATTCTGCAGGCCGATCCGAACAGCACCGACGCCCTGTTCCTCCTGGGACTCGCCCAGGTCGGCATGGCCCGGACCGACGCCGCCGTCCGGACCTTCGAGAAGACGCTCGCGGTGGACCCCAAGTACTTCCGGGCCGCCTTCGAGCTGGGCAAGCTCTACGACGCCGCGGGCAGGGACGCCGACGCCCTGAAGGCCTTCCAGGACACGGTCAGGTACGGCGGCAACAGCCCCGAGGCGGAGCAGTCGCGCCGCCGCCTGGCCCTGTTCGGCACCAGCCCCGAGATCGCCCGCCAGGTCCGGCGCCTGCTGGACCAGGGGGTCCAGGAGCTGGACGCCGGCCGGCTCGAGGACGCCGAGCGCGACCTCAAGGGGGTGCTGGCGCTGGTGCCGGGCAACGTCCTGGCGCTGTACAACCTGGCCACGGTCTACACCCGGCAGGGCAAGACCGAGCCCGCCATCGACGCCCTCAAGCAGGCCGTGGCCAGCGATCCCACCCACTTCCCCAGCCACTACGGCCTGGGGCTGATCTACGAGGGCGCCGGCCGGTTCGAGGAGGCCTACGACGCCTACAAGCAGGTGGTCCGCTACGCCCCGCCGGACGACCCCCTGTACGCCCAGGCCAAGGAGAAGGTGGACCGGGTGGAGGCCCTCCTGGCCGAGGCCGTGGCCAAGAAGGACGCCCACGACGCCTTCCTGGCGGGCAACAAGCTGGTCGGCGAGGGCAAGCTGGAGGAGGCCCTGGCCCAGTACGAGAAGGCCATCCAGCTGGACGACCAGAACCCCTACTACTACTACAACGCCGGTATCCTCGACCTGGAGCTGAAACACCTGGCCGAGGGCTTCGAGGCCTTCAAGAAGGCGGTGGCCCTAAAGCCCGACTACATGCAGGCCCACTTCCGGCTGGCAGGGTATTACTACCTCACCGGCTTCTCCCAGCTGGCCGTCAAGGAGTTCCGCGAGGTGCTGCGCTACGGCACCAACGAGCCCGAGGTGGCCCAGGCCCGCAAGCTCCTTGGCGACGCCCTCAAGGAGGCGGATCGCAAGGAGAAGGCCACGGCCTACTTCCAGGTGGCCAACGCCCTGGACGCCCGCAAGGACCCGGAGCGCGGCCTGTTCGCCATACGGGAGGCGCTCAAGCGCACCCCGGAGCACCGCGGCATGCAGGTGCGCGAGATCGAGCTGCTCATGGAGCTGGACAAGGCCGAGGAGGCCCGCGACCGAATCCTCGAGGCGATCAAGGCGCGCCCGGACGACCCCCAGCTCCAGTACTACCTGGGCAAGGTGGAGGGTGCCCTCGGCCACATGGACGACGCCCTCGTCGCCCTGCGCAAGGCCGCCAAGGCGTCGCCGGATAACGTGGAGGTCCAGATGACCCTGGCCGCGGCCCTGGAGCAGGCGGGGCTGGGCGACGAGGCGGTGGCCACCCTGCGGGCGGTGCTGGCGAAAAACCCGGACCAGGTCAACGTCGTCCTGGAGCTGGGCCGCATGCTGCGCCGCCTGGACCGGCCCACGGAGGCGGCGGCCCTGTACGACTGGTACCTGTCCGGTCACGACGAGACCACCGACCTGCTGGTCGAGCGCGGCCTGCTCGCCGTGCTCCTGGGGTCCGCCCCGCCGCGCCCCGAGATCCAGGCGGAATCGGCCCTGGCCGGCATCGTGACGAGCCAGACGGCCGCCGCCGGACAGCCCAAGTACGCCACCCCCACCGAGTGGTTCGAGCGCGCCATCGCGGTGGCCGGACCGAACGACCAGCGCATGGTGGACTTCGCCCGGCAGCAGATCGAGCAGAGCCGGCGCCTGCGGATGAGCCTCGCCCAGACGGTGGTGGACTACAACACCAACGCCAACAACTCCGCCACGAATCCCCAGAGCGGCGTCTCCAGCCGCATCACCTTCGACGCCCAGTACGTCATATTCCGCAACCAGTTCCTGGCCCTGCCCCTCGGGGTGACCACCGACCACCACCTGTTCTACTCGTTCCAGACCTACGTGAACCAGAACCGGTTCAACGCCCAGGCGCTGGTGCGCGTTCCCCACCTGCAGCTGACCCCCGACGTGACCCTCGCGCGGACCCGCACCCAGCGCGGCAAGACCTCGGACTCCTACGCCGCCGGGGCCGTCGCCCGGCTCGACGTCCCGTTCCCCCGGAACGTGACGGCCCAGTACCGCCGGACCGAGTTCACGTCGTTCACCAACCCCACGAACAACTACCTCGAGGAGCTCACCCTGGGCCAGGTGGGGCACACGATGCCGGTGGGCTCCGGGGTCCAGCTGAACGGCCAGGTGCGCTACACCCACCGGGTCCGCGACGCGATCGCCGCGACCCTCGACACCGACCGCACCGAGGTCCAGGTCTCCCTCGGCGCCCGCCGCAGCTTCGCGGGCCAGCGCACCGTGGGGCTCAACGCCTTCGCCAGCGACGCCACCGAGATCCGCACGGCCAACGTCCTGCCGACCAACCCGTCGGAGATCCTGCCCATCGACTCCCACAACGTCGGAGGCTCGCTGTCCCTGGGCTTCCCGATCTATCCCCACGTGAACGCGGCCTTCACCGGCACCTACTCCGTCACCAACTTCCTGCGGGGACTCATCAGCTCGTTCAGGGACCCGGACACCGGTCAGCAGGTCTTCGTCGAGACGGCGCAGCAGCAGTCGTCCCTGTCCTACTCCCTGCGCTTTTTCTACCGGCCCGACCCCAAGACCACCTGGACCTTCAGCCTGGCGCGGGTGGAGGCCCGCTCGTCGGTGGACGTGCCGGTGGACGTGCAGGACATCCTGACCGACCAGGTGCAGCTGTCCAACATCAACGGCCGCGACGAGGCGATCGTGACCATGAACTACGCGTTCTAGGCGTGCCGCGGGGGGGGACAGCCGCGGCCGGGACACGCGCCCGGACCCTGGGGCTCGCGCTGCTCGCGGTCGCCCTGGCCGCGGGCGTGCACGCCTTCGAGCTGCACGGCCGGTTCGTCTACGACGACCTCGTGTACGTCGTGTACAACGCCGCCGTCCAGCACGGCCTGGGACCGGACTGGACCCGCTTCTTCACCGACCACACCCTCTACTCGGGGGTCGTCCACACCGTCCACTACCGCCCCCTGGTGGCCCTGAGCTATGCCGCCAACGCCTCCCCGGACCTGAGCTCGTTCGCCTTCAAGGTCACCCAGGTCGCCCTGCACGCCCTGACGGTGCTGGGGCTGTTCTGGTCGTTGACCGTCCTGCGCCGCCACCGTCCCGAGGTGCCCGCCGCGGTGCCGTTCCTGGCGGCGGTCTGGGTGGGCATCGTGCCGTTCAACGTGGAGGCGGTGCACTACGTCGCGGCCCGCTCGTCCCTGATGTGCGGCACCTTCGCCGCCTGGGCCTTCGGCCTCTACCTGCGCATGCGCCTGGCCGCCCGCCCGGCGGCCGCGGCCGGGTGGTACGTCGCCCACCTGCTGGCGGTGGGGGCGGCCCTGTCGTGCAAGGAGACGGCCCTCGCCCTGCCGGCCGCCATGGTGGCCGCCGACCTGTGGCTCGTCCGCCCGGGGTCCACGGGGCACCGCATGCGGGGCCTGCGCCCCTGGTGGCCCTACCTGCCCTACGCGGCCGGGCTCGTGTTCGTGCTCCTGGTCATGCCCAACGTGAACCACACCTTCGGGTACCTGCACCGGGTGTTCGCGGACCCGTGGCGCCTGGCGATCGCGTTCTGGTGCCTGGTGGAGAACCTGCGCCTGATGGTGCTCGGGACCGGCCTCACCGCCGTCCACCCGGTGGACCCGGACGCGGGGCTCCTCACCCCCACCACGGCCGGCGTCCTGCTCCTGCTCCTGGCCCTGGCCGCGGGGTGCTGGGCCGCCCGGCGGCGCCTGCCCCTGGTGGGCTTCGGGTACCTCTGGTACCTGTTCCTGATCGCCCCCTCCACCTTCGTCCACCTGAACCAGATCCTCCAGGAGCACCGCGCCTACACCGCCAGCTTCGGGGTGGGGATGGCCCTCGCGGCCCTGGCCGGGGCCCTGTGGGAGCGCGCCGCCCGCCACCGCCCGGCCGCCGTCGCGGTGACCGCCGGGATCGCCGCGGTGGGGCTGCTCCTGGCGGTGGGCGCGGTCCACCGGGAGCGGGTCTGGGCCAGTGGACTTTCCCTGTGGTCGGACGCGGCGGCCCACGCCCCGGGCTCATACCTGGCGCGCATCAACCTGGGGCTCATGCGCATGAACGCGGGCGACCTCAAGGGCGCCGAGCGGGAGCTGCGCTGGGCGTTCGACTCGAACCCCTCCCCCCATGCCCGCCACGGCCTGGCCCAGGTGCTGGGGCGCGAGGGCCGCTACCGGGAGGCCCTCGACCTGCTCGCCCCCATGGTGGAGAGGTTCCCGGACGACCCGCGGGTCCTCTTTGAGGTGGCCCGGGCGCGGGTGGGCATGGGGCCCGGGCCCGAGGCGGTCGAGGCCCTCAAGCGCCTGGACGCGGCGGAGCGCACGAACCTGCGTACCCGGCGCTACAAGTACCTCTACCGCCCCGGCGCCACCGCCGCCGAGCTGGTCCGGGTGGCCCTGGCCGCGGGCCGGCTGGACGACGCCCGCCGGGGGGTGGCGCGCCTGCGCGAGGAGGCCCCGGACGACCCCACCGGGGACCGCATGGCGTTCGCGGTCCACCTCGCCGCCGGGGAGATCGAGGCCGCCGAGGCGGACCTCGCCGCCCTGGACCGGCGCCTGCCCGGCGACCCCCGGGTGGCGGCCCTGCGGGCCCGGCTCGAGGCGGCGAAAACGGGCCCCTCCGGACCCCCGCCCGCCGCCCCCTAGAGGGTCCCCTCAAGACCCCCGCGCTCCGCCCCCCTCCGGTCTCCCGAATTTCCCGAAAAATCCCCGCAAAATCACGGCCCCGATCTTGCTAAATCCCAGGGGTCGGGCCGGTGATCCCGGTTCGGCAAGCGGCAACCGATGTTTGTAACGGATGAATTTTGAAGGTTTTTGTAGCCGAGGACCGGGTCCCTCGCGGGGCCGTGGCCGGAATTCCGGCGACGGGACGGCAGGGGATGCCATTTCCACGGCAATTCCGGGCCCGAACCGGGGCAACCCGGTCGCCTCTCCCGGCGGCCTCCTCCCCCTCCGTTCGAGGGGGTTATGAGGGCGCCCGGGCCGCCCGCGTCCTGGGGGTGCTCGCCCTGGGGATGTCCCTGGTCCTGCTCGCCGCCTTCGCGCCGGCCCGCGCGTTCGCCGAGACGGTCTCCCTGCGGGCCGACCCGGAGCGCGCCGCGGGGGGGGTGGCGGCGGTGTCCGAGGCGGCCCCGTCGGCGGAGGAGGGGGTGGTCGGGCGGCTCCTGGACGTCACCGACACCTCCGTGCGGGGCTACGTGCGCAACGAAACCGCCTACCGCTACGTGACCCCGTCGGCGTTCTCCAAGGTCCTCAACGTCATGCGCCTGGAGACCGTCACCCCCATCGGGCGGGACATGGAGCTGACCATGGTCCCGCGCGTGGCCTACGACGCCGTGTACGACCTGGAGGACGTGGACACGGTCCACCCCCGGCGCGGGCCGGTGACGATCCTCTCGGAGGACCAGACCCCCCAGCTGATCAACAACCTGAGCGGCGACAACGTGCGCCTGGTGGACGAGAACAAGACCGACGCCGAGCTGCGCGAGGTCTACCTGGACACCCACTTCGAGAACTCCGACCTGCGCCTGGGGCGCCAGATCGTGCGCTGGGGCGTGGTGGAGGGGGCCCGCATCACCGACGAGATCAACCCGCTGGACTTCCAGGAGTTCATCCTGCGCGACGTGGTGGACCGCTACATCCCGCTGTGGATGGCCAAGTGGGACTACTATTTCGACGACTCCAACCTCCAGCTGCTGTGGATCCCCGACATCCGGACCCACAAGCCGGCCCCTCCGGGCACCGAGTTCGAGCAGTTCCAGTTCCTGCCGGGCCTGGACGTCCCGGACAGCGGGGCGAAGAACGCCGAGTACGCCGCGAGGTACACCTTCAACGTGATGGAGACGACCCTGGCGCTGAGCTACTTCGACACGTGGGACGACTTCCCGGCGGCGTTCCGGTCCATCGTGGGGGTGGGCAACTCGGCCGAGTTCGGCGTCACGCCGGACGTGGACTTCGTCCCCCGGCCCCCGCGCCTGCACATCACCGGCGCCACCCTGTCGCGCGCCGTCGGGCCGTTCATCTGGAACGCCGAGGCCGCCTACGTGATCGGGAAGCTGTGGGGGACCTTCCTGGGGGCGGGCGCCACGCCGCCCCCGGACACGGTGGACGGCGAGGTCCGGCGCCGCTACTACAAGTGGGCCACCAGCCTGGACTTCACGCTGCTGGGGATCGACTTCTCGCTCCAGTACATGACCGCCCACGTCCTGAACTACGACAGCGCCATCATCGCCGACAAGGACGACACCGTCCACGCCGCCTTCGTGCGCAAGAACTTCTTCAACAACATCGTCACCGCCCAGTGCCTGGCGATCCACTTCATCAACGACGACGAGTGGGTGATCCGTCCGCGCACCGACGTGCTCCTGACCCAGCGGGTCAAGTTCTCCGTGGGCGCCGACGTGATGACCGGCCACATC
Organism: uncultured Nitrospirales bacterium; assembly: GCA_964528115.1. Lineage (GTDB taxonomy): Bacteria > Nitrospirota > JACRHL01 > JACRHL01 > JACRHL01 > CAZGRJ01. The sequence goes on along the minus strand of CAZGRJ010000011.1, from coordinate 12,223 downwards.
GCCGACGTGGGCCCCCGCGGCGAGCCGCTGCCGGGCCAGTTCCACTTCGCCGGCTTCTTCCAGAACGCCTCCAGGGTCTATGCCGAAGTCGCCTATCAGTTCTAAGGGCGCTCTGTGCGCCCTGCGATGGCCCGCGCTCCTCCTCGCGGCGGCCGGCCTGTGGGCGTGCAGCGCCACGCCGTTTCCGGGCAACCCGGAGTCCGCCGGCGTGCGCGACGTGCCGTTCGTGGATACCTACAACTTCGACTTCCCCACCGGGGCCCGGGACCGGGGCTCGAAGGGGGGCACCGACACCTCCGCCGACGTGCGCATCTACTCCGCCGCCGACCTGGCCAACCTGCTGTCGGCAGCCAACGTCTCCACCGTGGTCTCGGGCGGCGTGATCAGCGGCTTCACCGTGGCCGGCAACAGCCCCGTGCCGGGCGTGACCCTCCAGGTGCGCGACTTCGACGGCAACATCCTGCCGGACGTGTTCTACAACGGCCTGGGGGGCGTGCCCGACTTCGTGGCCACGGACGGCACGGCGGACCAGGGCTCCTTCACCATCTTCAACGCCCCCCCGGGCGAGGTGTTCCTGCTCGCCAGCGGCGGCGGCCGGGGCACGGACCACGTGGGGGCCTTCGACCAGGCCATCTCGGTCAAGCCCTTGTCGGTGATCCCGGTGGCCGTGGCCGAGATCGGCGTGACCGGCCCCATCACCGACTGGCTGACCGGCCTCAACGTCTTCCCCGTGAACCTGTCGGCCGTGGGCCTGCAACGCGACTCGCGCTACTCCGACGACCAGGGCCTGTTGCAGGTCAGCCCCCTGGTGGGCTTCCGGGTGGTGCTCCCCTCCAACAGCCTGTTCACCGCCAAGATGGAGGCGAGCGAGTACATCACCACCTACGAGAGCCTCAGCACCAGCCTGGCGGACCTGGGGTCGGCCGTGGACCTGACCCGCTTCCTGGAGATGCTCTCCCGCACCCAGGTGGCGGCCTGGTACCAGCAGACCGGCGTGCGGTGCAAGCCCGGCACCGGGGTGCTGGTGGGCACCTTCATCGGCGACCAGAGCACGCCCCGCAACAACATGCGCTACGGCCTTTACGACGAGGAGGGCAACCCCGCCGGCGAGTGGTTCTACGGCCTGGACACCCTCTACCGGAAGGACGAGCCCGGCTACCAGAACCAGCACAACTTCGTGGTCTTGAACGCCCCCCCGGGGCCCCTGTTCATGCGCGCCAGCTCCGCCGCGGAGAGCAGCGGCTCGTTCCAGCCCTGGGTGGGGGCCCGGGAGATGGACGCCTACGCCGACCGGCTGCCCCCGGGCATCGACCCCAACGACCCGAGCATCACGCTCGACGAGTGCCTCGACTTCAGCGGCGCCAGCATCGTGGACCTGCAGATGGCCCCCAGCGCCGAGGCCGAAAACCCCTTCGCCCCCATGGTCGCCACGGTCAGCGGCAACGTGCTCCTGCCCGACCTGGTGAACACCGTCAGCGACGTGACCATCGACGTGGCGGGCTACCCCGGCGGCCCGGGCGCGACGGACGGCCCGATCCGGTCGCGGACCTCGTTCTCCGGCGGCGAGTACACCATCCTGCGGACCGACCGCCGCCCCGCCGACGACCGGTTCGACTACGTCTCGTCCAACCTGCCCATCCAGTCGAGCTACGTCTTCCGGGTCGCCGACCTGCCCGGACAGAGCAAGTACGTGCCCACCTACCAGCCGGTCACGACCGCCTCGCCCACGCTCCTGTCCAACGGCACCGAGCAGGTGATCCGCAACCTGACCGTGTACCCGCGCACCGAGGTGGAGGCCATGGCCGCCATCGCCGGCGTGACCCTGGACCCGGGGGCCGGCATCCTCGTGGGCCGGGTGGTGGACGTGAACACCGCCAGCACCGTGGAGGGCATCGAGCTGGGGGTCTTCGACGTGGACGGCTTCCCCGTGGGCGAAACCCGCTACATGGACGACGAGGGCCTGCCCCAGAAGCTCGACAGCACCTCCACCGCGGGCGACTTCGTGATCTTCAACGTCCCCCCCGGCGTCGTCCTGGTGCACGTGACCTCCCAGGACGACACCGGCAGCCGGTCGGCCCGCGTCTTCCCCGGCGGCGTGACCACCCTGGGTACCGTGCTGGTGGGCGACGCGCCCCAGGAGAAGGTCCCCGTGTCCGGCACGGTGGAGGACTTCCAGGGCACGCGCCTGGGCGGCGCCGAAGTGACCTTCCACGGCGAGCCCGCCCGCACCGGCGCCGCCGACTTCGGCTACCTGAGCCTGTTCTCCGACGGCACCGGCGGCTACGACACCACCCTGGGGGTGCTCGGCTCCTACGTCGTCGAGGCCGACGCCGGCTCGGGCTACTTCCCGACCTACTCGTTCAACCTGCGCACCCTGCTCGCGCCGGTACGGAACCAGACCGTCTACGGCCTGGGGCGCGACCACGCCGACCAGATCGTGGCCGCCGCGAACGCGGCCGGCCGATCCATCACCCTCGACCCCACCAAGGGCATCGTGGTCGGCCAGGTCATCTCCCGCAACTGGCAGACCGACCCCGGCGGCCCGCCCCCGTGCGACGCGACGATCGGGGTGGCCTCGTGCGCCGTCACCGACGGCATCAAGGGTCCCACGGCCATCGGCGAGGCGCTGTTGAACGGCGACGGCATCGTGGACCTGATCGTCGCCAACGGCGACAGCGACTCGGTATCGGTGTACTTCGGGACCTCCACGGGCCAGTTCGTCTACTCCGGCAGCTACCCCGTGGGCGCCAACCCGGTGGACCTGGTGGGCACCGACGTGGACGGCGACGGCGTGGGCGACATCCTGGTGCTCTCCCAGGGCGCCACGTCGGGCGAGGTCACGTTCCTCTTGGGCACCGTGCGGGGCGTGTTCCGCGAGGACCCGTCGCGCCGCCTGCTGGTGGGCAACGCCCCGGTGGGCATCGAGGTCGGCGACATGGACGGCGACGGCTTCCGCGACGACCTGGTGGTCCTGAACGGCGGCGGCGGCTCGCCCACCCTGTCGGTCTTCATCCGCAACGACGACCGCCAGTACGAGCCCGCCGCCTACTCGGGCACGCTCCTGCAGGGCAGCGGCCCCGCGCGCCTGCTGGTGCGGGACGTGGACCCCATCGCCGACACCGCCGGCGTGCTGAACCCCCTCGCGCCCCTGGACGACGTGGTCGTGGCCATGGAGGGCTCGGACCAGGTGGAGACCTACGACAACGTGGGCGACGCCCTCCTGCTCACCGAGGTCATCTCCCTGGGCTCGGGCGCGGCGCCCTCCGACCTGCGGCGCCTCGACATCAACGGCGACGCGGTGGCCGGCGTGAGCCGGGACCTGGAGTACGTGGTGCTCAACAGCGGCACGAACACGGTGGACGTGATCCAGGTGGACGGCGGCGTGGCCTCGGGCCTGGCGCCGCCGGTGAACCTGGACGCGGGCTGCTCGGGCCGCGCCATGGCCCTGGTGGACACCAACGGCGACGGCCGCCTCGACCTGGTGGTGGCCTGCTCGGGCCTGGGGACGGTCACCGTCTACCTGGGGACCGGCGACGGGGCGTTCACGAAGTGGCAGTGCAGCGACGGCTGCCCGCGCCCGGCGATCCCCACGGGCGTCCAGCCCCTGGCCGTGGACACGGACCTGTTCGACGCCCTGCCCGGCGACGACCTGGCCGTGGCGAACCGGTTCTCCGACTCCATGAGCCTGTTCTACGCAACCCTGGCCCCGGTGGACGGGGTATCCGTGACCGTCACCAACGACGACGGCGACGTGATGCCCGACCTGGTCTACCTGGACGCCGCCGGCAACCCCATCCCGGGCAACGTCACGGACACCTCGGGGCGGTTCATCGCCTTCAACGTCCCCCCGGGGGAGGCGTGGATCTCGTCCACGAGCGGCCAGAACGGCAACGCGCGGGTGCGGGTGTTCCCGGACTCCGCCTCGTTCGCCCAGCTCCAGGTCCTGGCCGCCTCGCCCTCGTCGGTGCTGCTCCAGGGCCAGGTCAGCGACGCGGTCAACGCCCCCCAGTCGAACATCGAGATCAACTTCGCCGGCACCGGGGTCGGGACGGTCTCGTCCGACGACCTGACCAGCTCGGGGGTGTACGAGCTGTCCCTGCCGTCCAACCAGAACAACGGCGTGATCCGGCTGCGCCATGAGTAAGGCCGGATGACCAGGGCCGGGCTTGGGCCGGAGCGTCCGGAAGGCTATGCTGTACCGTCGAATTCCGACGAGAACGCAGGCGCCGGAGGGGAGGGGCCGGTGAGGCTGAAACGCCCGATCAAGGTCGTCATCCAGATTCCGTGCTTCAACGAGGAGCAGACGCTCCCTGCCACGGTGGGGGACCTGCCCCGCCACCTGGACGGGGTGGATGCGATCGAGTACCTGGTGGTGGACGACGGCTCCTCCGACCGGACCGCCGAGGTGGCGCGCGAGTTGGGGGTCCACCACGTCGTCCGCTTCACCAACAACAAGGGCCTGGCCCGGGCCTTCATGGCGGGGATCGACTACGCCCTCACGGTGGGCGCCGACGTCATCGTCAACACCGACGCCGACAACCAGTACGTGGGCAAGGACATCGAGCTGCTCGTCCGCCCCATCATCGAGGGCCGCGCCGACATGGTGATCGGCGACCGCCAGCCGGAGACCATCGCCCACTTCTCGCCGGTCAAGCGCCGCCTGCAGCGGTGGGGGAGCTGGGTGGTGCGCCAGCTCTCGGGCACCGAGGTCCCGGACACCACCTCGGGCTTCCGCGCCTACAGCCGCGAGGCGGCCCTGCGCATGAACGTGGTCTCGGACTTCACCTACACCCTGGAGACCATCATCCAGGCGGGCAAGCAGAGCGTGGCCATCGACCACGTGCCGGTGCGCACCAACCCCATGCTGCGCAAGAGCCGCCTGTACCGCAGCGTGACCAGCTACGTGAAGCGCTCGGCCGCCACGATCCTGCGCGTGTACACGATGTACGAGCCGCTCAAGATGTTCAGCTACATGGGGGCGCTGGTCTTCATCGCGGGCCTCGTGCCGGGGGTGCGGTTCGTGTACCTCTACTTCACCGAGGGGACGGCGGGGCACATCCAGTCCCTGATCCTCTCCGCCGTGCTCCTGATCATGGGCTTCCAGATCTTCGTGCTCGGCGTGGTGGCCGACCTGATCGCGGCCAACCGCAAGCTCATCGAGAACGTCCTGTACCGGGTCCGCAAGGGCCCCGAGGAGCCGCAATGGCCGGACCGGGACGACACCTGACCGCCGCCCGCCCGGCCGACGCCGTTCCGGAGGCGCCCGAAATGGTGGCGCCGGAGCTGAGCTACGTGGTCCCGCTCTACAACGAGAGCCCGTCGCTGGGGGCCCTCTACGACGCGATCCGCGAGGTGAGCGACGGGCTCGGGATGCCGTTCGAGGTCGTGTTCGTGGACGACGGCAGCACGGACGACTCCTTCGCCGTCCTCGCCGGGCTGCATGCCGCCGACCCGCGCGTTCGGGTGCTGCGCTTCGGGCGCAACCGGGGCAAGTCGGACGCCCTGGACGCGGGCTTCCGCGCCGTGCGGGGGCGCCTGGTGGTCACCCTGGACGCGGACCTGCAGGACGACCCGGCCGAGGTGCCGCGCATGCTCGACGCCCTGAACGCGGGTGGCTACGACCTGGTCTCGGGCTGGAAGGAGGTGCGGCGCGATTCCCTCGCGCGCCGGGCGCTTTCCCGGCTGTTCAACTGGGTGACGGCGCGGGTCTCGGGCATCCGCCTGCACGACTTCAACTGCGGCTTCAAGGTCTACCGGCGCGAGGTGACGGACCGCATCCGGGTGTACGGCGAGCTGCACCGCTTCCTGCCGGTCCTGGCGCACTGGAACGGCTTCAAGGTGGGGGAGCTGGCGGTGCGCCACCACCCGCGCCCCTACGGCCGCTCGCGCTTCGGCTCGTCGCGCCTGCTCAAGGGGGTGTTCGACCTGATCACGGTCATGTTCCTGGTGCGCTTCGAGCGCCGGCCCCTGCACCTGTTCGGGAGCGTGGGCCTGTTGTGCTTCCTGGTGGGCGGCGGCATCAGCCTCTACTTCGTGGCCCGCTGGCTCCTGGGCGAGCCCATGTACATCCGGCCCATCATGATCGGGGGGTGGGTCCTGATCCTCCTGGGGCTCCAGTTCTTCTCCATGGGCCTGCTCGGCGAGATGCTCACCCGCGGCCACCAGGAGCGCGCCGAGGTCCCGGTCCGGGAGCGCCTGGGCTGACGGACCCCGCCTTGTCCGAGGCGAACGCGGCCCGGCCGGGCGTCTGCCTGGTCACGTCGTCCTATCCCAGCCCCGCGGCCCCCACGCGGGGCGCCTTCGTGGAGGACATCGCCCTGGGGCTGCTGGAAAACGGCCCCGTGGCGGTGGTGGCGCCGCTCATCTACCCGACCGATCCGGCGGCCGAGGTCCGAAAGGAGATCCCCGTCACGCGCTTCGCGTTCGGCTCCCGGGGGCGGCTCCTGAAGGAGTACGGCGGAACCCCGACCTGGCTCATGCTGCGCTACATGATGGCGGGGGTGCTGGCGACCCTGCGGGCGGCGCGCCCGGCCCGGTGCGTCTTCGCCCACTGGGTGGTGCCGACGGGCGTGATCGGGGCCGCGGCCGCGTTCCTGGGGGGGCGTGACCTGGTGCTCTACGCCCACGGCTCCGACATCTGCGACTACGCCGAGCGCTCCGCCGTCTACCGGGCGCTCACGCGCCGGACCCTGGCCCGGGCGCGCCACGTGTTCGCCGTCAGCCGGGACATCGAGCAGCGCCTTGTAAACCGCTTCGGCGTGCCCCCGGAGCGGGTCTCCGTGGTGCCGTGCGGCGTGGACACGGCGATCTTCCACCCGGCGCCGGGTGGAGTCCAAGATGGTGCGGAAGATCGCGTCCAAGATCCCACCCCCGAAGCCCCCCTGCGCCTGTTGTTCGTGGGCGACATGGTGCCGCCCAAGGGGGTGCCGGAGCTGGTGAACGCCGTCCTGCACCTGCGTGCGAAGGGCGCCCCCGTGACCCTGGACCTGGTGGGCGACGGCCCCCTGCGCCCCGAGCTGGAGGCCCGCGTGGCCGAGGCCGGGCAGGGCGACGGGGTCCGTTTCGTCGGCACGCTTCCGCGGACCGGCGTGGCGGAGGCCATGCGGGGCGCCCAGTGCCTGGTGTTGCCGTCCCACAACGAGGGCACGCCGGTGAGCGTCATGGAGGCGCTCAGTTGCGGCGTGCCGGTGGTCGCGAGCCGGGTGGGGGGCATCCCGGACCTGGTGACGGACGGCGCCGACGGCCTGCTGGTCCCGCCCCGCGACCCGGACGCCCTGGCCGCGGCCCTGTTGCGCCTGGCCACCGAGCCGGGGCTCCTGGACACGCTGACCCGGGGCGCGGCGGGCACGGGCGGGCGCTTCTCCCTGGCGGACCGCCGCCGGGAGGTGGCCCGGACCCTGGCCGATGTGCTGAGCGGTCCAGCCGCGGGGGGGCAGGCGTGACGGCCTCCGGCGACCCGGCGGCGTGGCTGCGGGACGGCACCCGGGCCCAGGAGAAGGGCGAGCTGGACGCGGCCGAGGCCCTCTACCGCAAGGTGCTCGCGCGCGAGCCCGACAACGTCCAGGCCCAATTCCTGCTGGGCACGGTCCACGCCCACCGGCGGGAGCCGGACGCGGCCGAGGAACGGTTGCGCGGGGTCGTGGCGGCGGCCCCGGGACACGCCCCGGCCCACCTCTGGCTGGGCCACCTGGCCCGGGGCCGGGGGCGGCCGGCGGAGGCGATGGAACACTACCGCCGGGCCGCCGAGGCGGACCCCAAGTCGGGCGCCGTCCGGGCCGTCCTGGGCCAGGCCCTGGCGGCCGCGGGCGACCTCGCCGGGGCTACAGCGGCGTGCGCCCGCGCGGTGGCCCTGGAGCCCGGCAACCCGGCCACCCACGTGGCCCTGGCGCAGGTGCTCCAGGAGGCGGAGCGCTACCCGGAGGCGGAGGCGGCCTGCCGGAGGCTCGTGGCCCTGCGTCCCGACGCCCCGGCCGCCCACCTGGCCCTGGCGCGGGTGCTGCGGGACGCGAAGCGCTACCCGGAGGCGGAGGCCGCCTGCCGCGAGGCCCTGGCCCTGAGTGCCGGGGCCCCCAAAGTTCCCAAGACCCCGGAGGCCGCGGAGGCGCACCGGGAGCTGGGCGTCGTGCTCTCCAGGGCGGGGCGCCACGACGAGGCCGTCTCCCACCTGGAGGCGGCCCTGGCGGCGAACCCGAACGACCTCGCCGCGCGCGGCTCCCTGGGCGACGCCCAGCGCGGCCGGGGGCGGCAGGCCGAGGCGATCGACTGCTACGCGGCGGTCCTCGCGGCGCGGCCCGACGTGCGGGAGGCGCACCTGAAGTACGGCCTGGTCCTCAAGGAGCTGCGCGCGGACGGGCGGGGGGCGCTCCTGGACCGGCTGGACGAGGACCACGTCTGGGCCGACCCGAGGGCGTCGCTGGCCCACGCCCGGGCCCTCGCCGAGGGCCTGCCGTATCCGCACCCGGGGTCCCGGGCGGCGCTGGCCGCGTTCCTGGACGCCTTCGACCCGGGGGAGGTGTACCCGGCGGCCTGGTGGCGCGACGTGCTCGCCCGGTTCGGCCCCCCCGAGGCGGGGCACGACAAGCTCCTGCGGGCGGTGTTCGCGGCGGTCTACGCCTGGTCCATCCCCACCCGGGAGGCCCTGGAGGCCCTCGCGGCCTTCGCCGGCGGGGCGCGCATCGCCTCCTACGGCGCGGGCGGCGGCTACTGGGAGTACCTGCTCCGGGAGCGCCTGGGCCGGGACGTGACCGCGAGCGACCTGCACCTGGGCCACCGCTTCGTGCCCATGACGGTGGCCGACTTCGCCACCGCCCGGCCGGACCCGGCGGACGTGCTGCTGCTCGCCTGGATCGACAACAACGACACCGTGGCCGGGGCCGCGCGGGCGCTGCTGGAGCGCACGGTGCCGGGGCAGGGCGTCGCCATCGTGGGGGAGCCGCCGGACGCCCGTGGAAGGGCCCGCACCTGCGGCACCACGGCGCTGTTCGCGTTCATCGACAGCGCCTTCCGTCCGGCCGGGGAGGTGCCCCTCACGGGCTTCTCCTACCTGGACGAGCGGATCGTCCTGCTGCGCCGCGCCTGAGGCCCCCCGTCAGAGCAGGGAGAGGCGCGGCGGCGCCCCGGGCGAGAGGTCGATGGCGTGGACCGCGTCGTGGGGCGGGTGGACCCGCTCCGTGAGCGGGATGCCCAGGTAGTGGCGCAGGGCCGTCTCGATCACGCCGAAGTGGGTCATGACGAGGACCGGCCCCTCCGATCCGGCGCCCCCGTCGCCCGTCACCTCCGCCAGGAAGTCCAGCACCCGCCGCTTCAGGTCGGCCCCGCTCTCGCCGCCGGGGTACGGCCGCGCCGTGTCGCGCTTGTGGCGCTGGATGGTGGCGAGGACGTCCAGGACCGGGCGCCCCGCCAGCTCGCCGAAGTCGATCTCCATGAGGCGCGGGTCGTAGCGCACCGGGCCGCCCATCCCCAGGTGGTCCCGCACCCGGCGCAGGGTCTCGCGCGCACGGGGCAGGGGGGAGCAGTGCCACGCCAAGTCGGGCTTCAGGTTCAGGGTCCGCAGCTTGTCGGCGAGCTGGGCGACGGAGGCGATTCCCTCGGGCGTGAGGGGCGAGTCGTCCTGGCCCTGGATCACCCGGGCCCGGTTCGCCTCCGTCTCCGCGTGGCGCAACAGGACCAGGCGGAGCGCCGTCACGGGATGCGCAGCTGGCCGAAGTCGAGCTTCATGCAGATGAACCCGACCGCAACGGACGAGAGGATGCACAGGCTCGGCCCGATGAACCACAGCACCGCCGGGATCAGGAAGTACACCGAGCGCATCCCGAACGTGTAGTGCCGCCCGGCCTTGGCGTACAGGCTGTAGACGAAGGTCACCGCGTCCTCCCCCATGGCGTCGCGGATGGACTGGGGCGGGGCGCCCAGGAGCATGGCGATGTGGTTGAGGAGCCGCACGCACAACGAGAAGTAGAACAGGGAGGCGACGAACAGGACGATCAGGTTGACCAGCTTCAGGGCCAGGACCGGGTCGGTGATGTGGGGGTGCTCGCGGGTCAGGAAGTAGTGCTGGGTCTCCGGCAGGTTCAACAGCAGGCTGATGAGCCCGCCGATCAGGACCACCGAGGCGGTGGTGAGGAACGAGGCTGCCATCGTGATGTTGCGCAGGGTCTGGACCGCGATGATGGCGGTGTTCTCCTCGAAGATCTTGGCCACCCAGGCGCGCCGCACGATGTTGATCTTGCCCTTGAAGATGAGGGACGGCTTGCGCAGGACCATGTACTGGTAGAAGCCGTGGTAGCCGATGGTGAAGCTCAGGAAGACGAAGAACGCGAAGCTGTCCAGCGGGTTCTCGAGCACGAAGTGAAGGAAGGTGCCCATCCGCGTCAGCCCTCTCCCCCGCCCGGTCCAGTGCCCGGAGCAATGCCCGGAGCGGGACCGGGAACCGACGGGACGGCGCCCTCCCGCTCCGCGCGGTGGGCGGTGGCGATCAGGTCCTCGGCCTCCTCGGGGGTGATCCGCTTGTCGGCCATCGCCTTCTCGATCCGGGCGATCACCGCGATCACCGCGTCGTCGCCGATCCCGCCCTGGTCGGCGCGGGCGAAGAAGTCGTCCAGGGCCTTCACCAGCCGCACCGCGTCCGCCTTGGGGTAGTCCGGCGGCAGGGCCTCCGGGATGCCCCGGGGCACGACCACGTCGTGGTAGAACTCGATCGTCATGTGGTGGAACGGCATCTTGCCGAAGTAGTAGACCAGCACGAACGTGCCCACGGTCAGGACCGCGCCCGTGGTCAGGAGGAACAGGAAGAACCTCCGCCCCCTGCGGTGCTTGCGCGGGGGCCTGGCCGATGTGGCGTGCCCGGCGGGACCGGCGGCTCGCGCGAACGGGTCGCCCGGGCGGGGGACGCGGGGGCGGGGGCTGGGCGCCGGACGGTCCGGGTCCGGCGGGTCCCCGGGGCCGTTCACCCGCCCGTCCGGTCCCACGGAATCCGCTCCCCCCGCACCAGGTCGTCGTAGGTCTCGCGGTCGCGCACCACGTCGAAACGCCCGCCGTCCACCAGCACCTCGGCGACCCGCGGACGGGCGTTGTAGTTGGACGACATGGTGAAGCCGTAGGCCCCGGCGCTCATCACGGCGAGCAGCTCCCCCGCCTCGGGCTTCGCCATCTTGCGGGCCTTGGCGAGGAAGTCGCCCGACTCGCAGATGGGCCCCACCACGTCGGCCACCACGGCCTCGGCGGGGCGCTCGACCACGGGCCGGATCTCGTGGTAGGCGTCGTACAGGCTGGGACGAAGCAGGTCGTTCATGGCCGCGTCCACCACGACGAAGCCCTTGTCGCCCTGGCTCTTCAGGCGCAGGACGCGGGTGACCAGGGCCCCGGCGTTGCCGGCGATGACGCGGCCCGGCTCGGTGACCACGGTCACGTCCAGCGCCTTCAGCTGGGGGGTGATCGCCTCGGCCACCTCGGCGGGGGTGGGGGGGAGCGTTTCGTCGTAGGGGATGCCGATGCCGCCGCCGATGTCCAGGTGGGTGATGGAAAGGCCCGCCGCGCGCAGGTCGCGGATCAAATCGGCGGCGCGACCGAGGGCGTCCACGAACGGCGGGATGCGCGTGATCTGGCTGCCGATGTGCTGGTGCAGGCCGATCACCTGGATGTTCGGCAGGGCGTCCGCGGCCTGGAAGACCTCCACCGCGCCCGCGGCCGGGAACCCGAACTTGGATTCGCGCAGCCCCGTGGCGATGTAGGGGTGCGTCTCCGGGTCCACGTCCGGGTTGACCCGGAGGGCCACCCGGGCGCGCTTCTTCCGGGCGCCGGCCACCTGGTTGATCAGCTCCAGCTCGGCCCGGCTCTCCACCGAGAACAGCAGGATGTCCGCGTCCAGGGCCTCGCCGATCTCGGCCCCGGTCTTGCCCACCCCGGCGAAGACGATCCGCTCGGTCGGGATGCCGGCCTTGCGGGCCCGGAACAGCTCGCCCCCCGACACGATGTCGGCGCCCGCCCCCTCCCGCGCCAGGAGCGAGAGCACGGCCAGGTTGGCGCACGCCTTCACCGCAAAGGCGGTCAGGTGGGGCACGGATGCGAAGGCGTCGTCCAGGACGTGGAAGTGCCGCGTCAGGGTGGCCCGGCTGTACACGTAGCAGGGCGTGCCCACCTCGTCCGCGATGCGCGCCAGGGGCACGTCCTCGCAGAACATCTCGCCGTCCCGGTAGCCGAAGTGGTGCATCAGTACCCGGAGCCG
>CAZGRJ010000010.1:0-37256 GCA_964528115.1 uncultured Nitrospirales bacterium | reverse complement strand
CTCCTCGGCCGCCCGGTGGTCGCCCGTGTGGAGCCAGCGCACCACCCACTCGGGGTTCAGGCCGATGTCGTCCCGGTCGCCCCCGATGTTCTGGGCCTTCTGCATGGTGCCGGCGTCGCCGATGTCCTTGGCGGCGGAGTTCCATGTGCTGTAGGCGCTCGCCAGGGCGCTCTCCGAGGGGGTCTTGGTGACGTCGTAGTGGGGCACCGCCCCGGGCAGGTCCACGAGGTAGGCGAGGTTGTGGTCGACGTCCACCGTGGGCGGCGTGCCCCCGATCCAGAGCTCCTTCGTCCACCGGCTCCCGGCCCAATGGGTCCGGCTGGCCTTGGAGTAGACCGTGGTGGGGCTGGCGAAGCCGGTCTTGAGCGCCAGGGCGTAGGTGAGGTCCTCGAACGCCTCGGTGCTGGCGGCCTCCCCGATGAAGCGCACCCGCACCTGGCCGGTCAGCGGGAAGAACGTGGCGTGGAAGATGGGCCGGAACGGGGTGTAGGCATCGAACCCGATGTCGTAGGCGGCCGAGGCCGAGTGGTCGGCGGCGATGATGCTGGTGGCCACGGGCCCCTGCATCCAATACGTGAAGTCCCCGGCGCCGATCATGGTCCGGCACGACGCGCTCTCGGTGGTCCCGTTGGTCAGGGCCATCTGCGCGTCGAAGTCGGAGAACGAGCCCGAGGTCATCCCCCCGGCGGACAGGAACCCGGTGTTGTCCACCGCCTGGTTCTGGAACGCGACCGTGTACGTGGTGCCCGTCGCCACGTCCATGTGCCAGGTGAGGATCGCGTGCTTCACGGAGCCATCCGGCCACCGCTGCTTCACGTCCGCCTGGGTGGTCAGGGCGTCGCCCGAGTAGGTCCCCCCGGTGACGACCACCTGGGGGGCATCCGCGATCTCGCCCTCGGCGAAGGGCCGGGCGATCTGGAAGGGCCGGTCGGCCTGCGCGCCGGCGGCGTTCTTGATCGTGAGGGTGTTGGCGACCACGTCAGAGGCTCGACGTCATGAACGCCGCGTCGGCGATGTCCTTGTCGCCCAGCGGCGTGTAGGTCCCCTCGTGCTCGAAGGTGACCAGGTACTTCGTCACGCTGGAGAGCCCGCTGATCGTCCATGCCCCGTTCGTCGTCGTGACCAGCAGGGTCGCCACCGGCGGGTTGCCCGTGTTGTTCACGGGGTAGACATTGATCCGCACGTTGTAATTCGCGCAGTTGACGGTGGTGCCGCGCCGGTCCTTGATCACGCCGGACAGGCGCGGCGAGGTGACCGCGTATTGCAGTGTGCGGAGCATGACGGGCGCCGGCAGCCGGTACACGAGCCCCTTCTGGGTCCCGTGTGGCGCCACGATGGCGTACCGCGCCGATGCCTGAGCGAGCGTGCTGGAGGCGGACTGAACATCGTAGGCCGTCCCCTTCGTGACCGCCCCAGTCGCCCGGACCGCGTACCCCGCGCCCTTCTGGACGCCGTAGGTGCTCGTCCCGCTGTACGTCACCGCGAGTGTGGGGTCCTGGGTCGTCCCGGTCGTGTCGGCCGAAAGCCAACGGATGCGGACTCGGTCGCTTTGGGCCGTCCAGGTCGGCGCCTCGCTGTCCAGGTCGAGCCCGAGCCGGAAGCCAAACTTGCTCGCCCCCGTCTTGCTGATGTTGGCCAGGCCGCCCGTGTTCAGGGCGAAGTCGTTGTAGCCGGACGTGCTCCATGCGCCGGAGGCGATGCGCGGCGCGAGCTCCACCGAGCCGAACTGCGACGTGGCATAGTCCGTCGGAACGAGGTCCGTGTTGCTCGCGGGGTTGCCCGAGACCAGCGCGACCTCATCCGCCTCCAGGCTCTCGTCGACGCTGTGGCCATAGAGCGACAGCGTCGCGCCGCTGATCGTAGCGGTGTCCGGAAGCGAGGACGTGTCGAACATGACGTGGGTGCGGCCCATATACCGGAACTGGCCGGTGATTCCGGCGCACTCGATCTCGACCCGGGACGTCGAGAGGGACGGGTACGCCTCGTCCCCCGCGCCGCCCCGCTCCAGGCTGAAGGACTGGCTGGTCGCGTCGCGCCGCACCAGACCGTCGACGGTGGTCGTCTCCGGGTCGGGGTCCGGGTAGAAGGTGCTCGTCGTATCCGTGTGAACGGGATAAACCACGTCGCCGGTGAAGAAGTTCGCCGGGATATGCTTGGTCAGGATCAGCCGCCCGCCTGACTCCTCGATCGTTGCCTCGATCCCGGCGACCTTGGGGATGTTCGGGTTCGCGTCCCACACGCGGGGCGTGCGGATGCCGATGCCGCGCTTCTGCGGCTCGTCCAGCGCCCGCACATAGAATCCCTGCCGATGCCGCAGCCGTCCCACCCGGTTCCAGATGGCGTTCCGGCGCGGACCAATGACCCTGCGCGGCGACAGCTCCACCGCGCCCGTGTACTCCAGCGCGAACCGGGCCGCCACGTCGCCCGGCGGCGGCGCATGGAACCGGATCAGCTTCTCCATCCGGGGTGCGCGGCCGTGGTGCACCCGATAGATCAGGTCCGCACCCCACTGCGGGAAGGCACCTTCGTACAGCACCGCGTCCGGCTGGCCGTCGCCGTCCGGATCGAACAGCCGGCCCTCCACGTGCGCCGCGTCCAGTGCCGTCAGGTGCTTGCCGAGGGGCGGCGCGGTGATGCGCTCCTTCTTGAAGATGTCGAACCGGCAGTTGCTCTCGAAGTACGCCGCCTGGTCGGCAAAGCGCGGCGCCTGGAAGAGGAACGGTGCCTCCCGCACGGTGAAGCCCGTGGGCCCCGCCGTGAACACGCAGTCGATGGGCTTCCAGAGGTCGCTCTCGTCCAGGTAGCTCACCCACCCGACGTGGAACGCCGTGGCCCCCGGGCCCGCGGGCCGGCTGTTCCAGAAGTGGCCGTCCAAGGACTTCTTCATTCCGGCCTCCCGTCGTGATTCCGGATGGAGACGGCGCCGTCGGCCCCCACCGTGAGTACGCACTTCACGTTCCGCCCGCCCACGGTCTCCTGGTAACCGAAGCAGTACAGGACCTCGTGGCGCTCGTGGGGCGTCCCCACGTGCAGCCGGCGGTGGCGCTTGAAGAAGATCGGCCGCATTCCCGGCACGACGTGGACCCGGAAGGCACATCCCGGCCCCCGCGCCGGGCGGACCTCGAGCTCGGCGATGCGTCCCAGGTCGATCTCGTCGAAGCGGTGGAACGTGCCGTCACGGGCGTCGAATTGCGCCACGGTGGTTCCGTCCGCGTATCGCGCGGTCCACGACCACGCCTCGGCCTCGACCGCCTCGTCCGCGCCATCCGGCGTTCGGTAGGTGAAGGTGGGCATTGGATTGCCGCTTGCGCGCCCGGTGGGATCCGGCTGCCCGGCGTCAGGCCGTCTCGTCGTACTGGTAGTTCATGGTGGTCGTGGCGCCCGCCGTGTCCCCCGGGTCGGTCTGGATCTGGTGCACCACGTAGTCGGAGTAGCCCGCCGCGGTGAGCTGGCCCGCCAGCGCCCCCCCGACGCCCAGGTTTGCCCCGGACGGCTCGCTGGTGGGCATGGTCTGGGTCGCCACCGAGGAGGCCGTCGCCAGCGGGATGGCGTACGACGCCTGGCTGTAGCCGCTTTCTCGCGCGTTCGTGACGTGCACCGCCGCGCCTCCCAGGGCGCCGGTGCGCCAGACCTTGAGGTTGTCGATCGCCGACGAGCCCCCCATGGCGGTCACGTGGATGCGCTGCCACTTCTCGTAGGTGTTGTTGCCCGGGGTGACCGGGTTCGCCACCGGGTCGAGCTGGGCGGCGTCCACGCTGCCCATGTTCGAGTTGCTGATGTCGTGGGTGACCGTTTCACCGGCCCCGTTGCTCTCGCAGATCTCCACCGTCGCGGCCATCGCTTTGGCTCCTGTCGTTCTAGTGGTTGATGAAGGTCACGGTCCCGCTGGAGAGGGCGCGGCCCATGCCGCGCAGCGCCCGCCGGGCCTCCTGCGCCTCGGCCAGCAGCCGCCGCAGGCGCTCCTCGGGCACGCCGAAGGCGTCGCCCAGGTCCGCGGCCAGGAGCAGGCTGAGCCCGTGGCGGGTCTCCTGGGGGATCGCGTCCGCCGTGAACCACGCCTCGCCCCGGGCCCCCAGGTCGTCCACCAGCCGCGCGAGGGCCGCGGCGGCGGTGGCGTCGTCCGCGGCGGACGGGGTGCCGTCCGCCGCCACCACGCCCAGCCGGACGAGGGCCTGGGTCCGAATGGCCTTCTGAATCTCGCTCTGGGTCACGTCTGCCCTCCCGACCGGAGTGAAGGGGGCGGGGCCCCGCGGCCCCGTCCCCGTGCCCGGTTCGCCCTAGGCGTCGCCCACGGCCGCCGAGTAGACGGTCACCACGCCGTTGTCCACCAGGTCGTCGGTGTCGGCGGACCCGGTTCCGAAGCGCAGCTTCTCCACGCCCCGGATCTCCTGGATCGCCACGCCGTGGCGGAACTTGTAGTCCGTGTCCTGGGTCGCGGTGCGCGTGCGCTGGGCCCACGCCACGCCGATCGCCTGGGCGCCGCACAGGAAGCTTGGAGCCACCTCGGCGCCGCCCCCGCCGACGGCCCCCAGCGTCCCGATCTCGGGGATCTCCTTGACGATCACCCCGTCCCAGATCAGGTCGCCGCCCGTGAACAGGGGGTTGTCCTGCCCTCGGGTCCAGGCGTCCCGGTTGGCCGACAGCATGTCGGCGTGGTTGCGCAGGTCCCGGAACGGCCGGCTGCCGGTGAACAGCACGAACCACTCCTCGTCCTCGCCCACCACCACCGGGCGGATGGCGGGGTCGGCCTCCTGGGCCAGGCGCTTGGCGAGGGAGACCATGGCCGGCGACAGCCGGTCGGCCGCCACGTCGTCCACGTTCGCCAGCGACACCGAGTGGTCGTTGCCACTGTTGTTCGACACCGACCCGCCGAACAGCGCCCGGTCGGCGTTGTCCGTCAGCCAGGCGTCCTTCTGGGCCTCGGACGCCGACCCGTAGGCCACGCCGTTGATCGAGTGCAGGGCCGCGATGATATCGGCCCGCAGGTGCTTCATGGCCCAGTTCTTGAGCCGCACCTTGGCGGCGTCGCGCAGGCCGATGGCGCTCTTCTGCTCCTCCCAGTCGGTGACCATCACGGCGTGCCGCAGCACGTCCACGGTGATGGCGTGGGAGCGCGTGTCCAGCGCCTCCTCGTTGCCCTCCAGGGTCGTGTTGCCGGTGACGCCCGACCCGGCCAGCTCGTGCGCCAGGGCCAGGACGATCCGGTCGCCCTTGTTCTTGGTGAGGTTCTCCTTGATCTGGATGACCGCGTTCTCGTTCGTCCCGTAGTAGCGGGCGAAGCGGCTCGCGCGGACGTACTCGTCGAAGAACCGGTCGTCCCACTGCTGGACGGTCAGACCGGTGGCGGCCAGGGTATCGGCCATGGGGCTATCTCCTTCCCACGATGTCGCTCAACGGTTTCGGGCGCCAGGGGCGGGCGGCCGGCCCGGCCGCGGAGGGGCTGTCCGACAGGGACTCGGGCAGGGCCGCTTCGCCGGCGCCGCCGGCGAGCACCCGGGCCCCGAGCCGGTAGGCGAACTCGGCCGGGTCGGGCGCCGCCTGCATGGCCGCGAGCAGCGCGGGCTCGCCCCGCGCCACGGCGGCGAAGGCCGCGGCCTTGCGCCCGAAATCCGGGTGCCGGGCCCGGGCCGCCGCCTCGGCGGCGTCCACCCGCACGGCAGCGATCTCGCCCGCCAGCTCCGCCCGGAGTGCGGCGAGATGCCCTTCCGGGTCGTCCCGGAAGCCGGCCGTGCCGGTTGCCTCGCCGTCCTGTCCCCGCCGGGCCAGCCGATCCTCCGCGGCCCGGCGCTTCCTGCGCTCGTCGATCAGGGCGCCCACCGGGACCATGCGGTCCCGCGCCTCGTCCTCGGGAGACGCCGCGTCGTCGTCGGCACCTTCGTGCCCTTCCGGCGCGGTCTCGGGAACGTCGGCGGTCATCGCCTCGTCGTCCGGCTCGCCGGCCGGCCTCCCGTCTCCCACGATCTCGTCCAGCGTCTTCATGGGCGCCCTCCTCACGTTCAAGCGACCGTTCCGGCGTCGTCCCGTCCCGCCCGTGTGACTTCCGCGATGCGCGGCCCCGGCGGCGGGCCGAATGGGTCACGTCCGGGGGGCCGATGGCCCTCGTCGCCCTTGTGGTATCCGGTCGCTGCCGGCGGTTGGCCCGGGCCCCGAACGTGACGGGTGAGACTCTAGGGGACCGCCGGAACCCCCGCCTTGCGTCTCTTGTGTCTCTTGCGTTTCTTGGAAAACTTGCGGAATTTCGCCCCTTGTGCGAGCGCCCTCCCGTGCGTGCCCGGCGCCCTCCTGACACGCCTCGCGGTTTTGCGTACAATGCGGGCGTTTATTCCCCCGAGCGTCCGCGCCCGATCCCCGATAAGGAGCTTCCCGATGCGCCGACTGCTTCCCGCCCTCGTCCTGATGTCCCTCGCCGCCGCGATTTCCCCGGCGACCACCGCCGTCGCGGCGGACCTCGTCGCGGCCTCCGCCGTGACCGCCGTCACCGTCTACCCCGACCGCGCGCGCGTCACCCGCACCGCCGCCGCCGCCCTCAAGGCGGGCGATGCCACCGTCGTCATTCCCGGCCTGCCGGCGAGCGCCGCCGCCGATACCATCCAGGTGGCGGGCAGCGCCGACTTCGACCTGACGATCGTGTCCGTCGAGTCCCGGGAGGTGTTCCGGGCCGACGCCGCGTCCGAGCGCGAGCGCGCGATCCAGGTGGACCTGCAGGCGGCGACCGACCGCCACCAGGCCATTGCCGACAAGATCTCGGCCCTGGACACCCAGGCGGACTTCATCCGCTCCGTGGCCAAGGTGTCGCCCCCCAAGACCAAGGAGGGGATGCTCGTGGGCAAGCCCGCCGACTGGTCCGCCGCGTGGACGGCGATCGGGCACGGCATGGACGACACCCTCAAGGCGAAGCGCGAGCAGGAGATCGCCCTGCGCAAGGCCGCCGCCGAGGTGCGGCGCCTGGAGCAGGAGCTGGCCCGGGTGCGCACCGGCGCCGCCCAGACCACCGAGGTGCGCGTCCAGGCGCGGGCCGGGGCCGCCGGCACGGCCCGCTTCGCCGTGACCTACGAGGTGCCCGGCGCCTCCTGGACGCCGACCTACGACGCCCGTCTCGACCCCGAGAAGGGCTCCCTCGACCTCACCCTGCGCGGCCAGGTGCGCCAGCAGACCGGTGAGGACTGGGACGGCGCCGAGCTGACCCTCTCCACCGCGCACCCCGGGGCCGCCGCGGCCATGCGAGAGCCCGAGCCGTGGTTCGTGGGCTTCGAGCACCCCGTGGCGACGGATTTCTTCCGCAAGTCCATCGCCAAGGAAGAGACCATGAAGTCCTCCGGGTTCGTGGGCGCACTCGACAACAACGAGCGCGACCTCCGGGTCGCCACGCCGGCCCGCGAGGCGGTCGCCAAGACCGAGGTCGGCGAGTTCGCCCAGACGTACCACGTGGCCGGCACCCAGAGCGTTCCCGCCGACGGCGAGCCCCACGCCTTCGTCGCCGACCAGCGCGCCTTCCCGGTCGACCTCCAGGTGCGCACCCACCCCGTGGCCGAGCCGGTGGCGTACCTCTACGCCGTCCTGACCAACGACGGCGCGCCGCTTCCGGGCGGCCGGGTGAGCCTCTACCGGTCCGGCGTCCTCGTGGGACAGGCGGCCATGGAGCCGGTGCGCCCGGGCGAGGAGCGCCGCCTCGCGTTCGGCGCCGACGACCGCGTGCGCGTCTCGCGCGCGGTGGACACGGACCAGGCGGGCAAGTCCGGCCTGTTCCACGGCAAGCGCCGGATCGAGCGCCGCTACGTGATCGAGGTGGGCAACTTCCACGCCCGCCCGGTGGAGGTCAGCGTGTACGACCGCGTGCCGGTCGCGCGCGACGAGGCGATCGAGGTGAAGTACCTCGACGACTGGGCCACCGCCCCGTCCGAGACCGACGCGGAGGGCGAGAAGGGCGTCGTCGTGTGGAAGGGCGCGTTCGAGGGCGGCGAGAAGCGGAAGATCCGCTTCGGCTACGCCCTCACGTTCCCGAAGGACGAGCGCCTGGCCGGCTTCTAGGTTTCGTCCTGCAACGGCGTTCCGCGTGGCGGTGGCGCCCCGCCCGGTGGCGGCGTTCCGTCTGGTGGCTTCGCGGCCTCGGGCGGGGCGCCGGCCCAGCGGTCCATGACCAGGCAGGTGGTCAGGTCGCCGGCCACGTTGACCGCCGTGCGGCTCATGTCCAGGATCCGGTCCACCCCCAATAGCAGGGCCAGCCCTGCCACCGGGATGCCGATGGTGGAGAGGACCATGGCCAGGATCACGATGCCCACACCGGGCGTGGCGGGCGACCCGATGGAGGCCCCCACCGCCAGCGCCACGATGGCCGCGAGCCCCGCCACGCCGATGTCCACGCCATACACCTGGGCCAGGAAGATCGTCGCCACCCCCTGGTAGAGAGCCGTGCCGTTCATGTTGATCGTCGCCCCGAGGGGGATCACGAACTGGGCCACGCTCGGCCGCACGCCCAGGCGTTCCTCGGCGGTCTGGATCGACATCGGCATCACCGCCGCCGAGCTGGAGGTGGAGAAGGCGAGCAGCAGCACCTCCCGCACCTGTCGCACGAAGTGCCCCGGTGCCGTCCCCGTCACGGTCTTGAGCACCACCAGGTAGAAAACGAAGAGCACCAGGAGCCCGCCCAGCACCGTCGCCACGTATACCGCCATGCCCGTCACGGCCTCCACGCCCGTCTTGATGGCGAGCTGCGCCATCAGGCCAAACACCGCCAGCGGGGCGATGCGCATGGCCCAGCGCACGATGGTCATGCAGACCTCCTGCACCGATCCCAGCAGGGAGACCAGCGGCCGGGATGTCTCCGCCCGCATCGTCACCAGGGCCACGCCGACGATCATGGCGAAGATCACCACCTGGAGCATCTGGCTCTGCACCATGGCGGAAAGCGGGTTGGCGGGCAGCAGGGTGAGCAGGGCGTCGGGCAGGGCGGCCAGCCCCGGCGCCGACGGCACCGCCCCCGCCCCCGTCCCCGCCACGGTCTGGCCCGCCGTGGCCGCCACCGCCTCCCGGCTGATGAAGCGCCCCGGCCGCACCAGGAGCGCCAGGCCGATCCCGATGGACGCCGCCAGGGCCGTGGTGGCGGTAAAGAACAAGACCACCCGCAGGCCTACGCGCTTGAGCTGCTCCATGTCCTCGCCCGCCGCCAGGCCCCGGATCACCGACGCGAACACCAGGGGGATCACGATCATCTGGATCACGGCCAGAAAGAACCGCCCCGGCAGCGCCAGCCAGTTGCCCAGCGTGTTCGCCGTGCCGGGCGCGACCCAGCCCGTGGTGGGGCCCAGCATCGTGCCCACGCCGATCCCCAGAACCATGCCGATCAGCACCTTGAGCCACAGCCGCCCCTCCACGAGGGCGCCCAGGTGATGGCTCAACCGCGACATGGAGCGCGGGTGCAGGGCCTCCAGGGCCGAGAACAGGACCGGGCGTTTGGGCATCGTCTCTCCTGCCTTGGGTGGGTCAGCCCCCATGGTAGACCAACTGTCCCGCCACGCCCCCTCGGCGTATGCTGTCCCCCCGGAGCTCGCCCCTTGAACGTCCGCCCGAGGCATCCATTCGTCGTGGCCGTCCTGTCGGCCGTCTGGATCGCGGCCCCGGCGGCGGCCCAAGAGGCGGTCCCTGAAGGGGGCGTCATCCCCCTGCCCACCGCCGACCAGGTCGCGGCCCGCGCCTACGGCGTGACCGGCGGGGACGAGGGGGCCGCGCGGGTGACCTTCACGCTGACGGACCCCGCCGGCGGCGAACGCCGCTTCAAGTTCGCCATGCTCTACAAGCGCTACACCGACGGCGACGTGGCCCAGAAGGTGGTCTTCTTCCCCGAGTTCCCGCTCGACCGCAAGGGCTACGCCTGGCTCGGCCACCTGGCCCGGGAGGGCACCCGCGCCGACGACGCGGCCTGGATGTACCTGCCCGACCTGCGGACGGCGCGGCGCATCCAGGGCGCGGAGGAGGACGACCCGTTCCACGCCTCCGTGCTCGGCCGCGCCGAGCTCTCGCCCCGCCCGCCCGACCTGGACACCCACAAGCTCCTCCGTGCCGACGAGCTGGACGGCCGCCCCGTATGGGTGCTCGAGACCACCCACGGCCCCGACTTCCCGTACCCCCGCACGGTGCGCTGGATCACGCGGGACGACTACCTCACCCTGCGTGCCGAGCACCACACCCCCAGCGGCCGGGTGGCCCGGCGCGTGGACACCACCTGGCGACAGGTGGACGGGAAGTGGGTATGGAAAACCGTGACGGGCGTGGACCCCGACTCGGGCGCCCGCGCCGAGCTCGTCGTCACCGACATGCGGATCGACCCCGACCTGTCCGAGCGCGCCTTCGCCCCCTCGGCCTTGCGCGGCAGCCCGGACCGCTACTTCCCCGCGCCGGCGGGCGGGCCCTAGGTCCCCTCCGTCCGCTCCCGGCCGCGCCACAGGATGCGCCGGTAGCCCCCGGCCACCAACGCCGCGATGTCCAGGAGCAGGGTGGGCAGGGGCGTGAACGGCGGGTAGGCCAGGTAGCTGCCGCGCCACTCCGGGTGGAACTTCTCCTTGAAGCTCCTGAGACCCTTGTAGTTGTACAGCCGCGTGCCGTGCTCATAGGCCAGGCGGGCCAGCCGTTCGCGCGGCCGGGCGTAGCGCGTCTCGCCCACGCCCGCCAGGGGGGCCATGCCCAGGTTGAACCAGCGGTAGCCCTCGGCGCGGGCCCGGGCGATCAGCTCGGCGAACAGCATGTCCATCGTGCCCGGCGGCGCGTCCGGGACCTGGCGCATCAGGTCCACCGACAGCGCCTCCCGGCTGCCGTAGCCCGGCATCAGGCTCGCGAACGCCACGACGCGCCCGCCCGCGCGGGCCACCGCCACCGGCGCCAGCGCCAGGTAGTCCGGATCGAAGCGTCCCAGCGAGAACCCCTTCTCCGCCCCCCCACGCCCCGCGAGCCACGCATCCGAGACGGCTTTCAACTCGCCCAGCGCCTCGGGCGCGAACGGCGGCTCCAGCATCTCCACGGCCACCCCTTCGCGCCGCGCGCGGTTGACGCCGTAGCGCACGTCCTGCCCGCGCCTGCCCTCCAGCGTGAACGTCTCGGTCGCCACCCAGGCCGCCTCGCCCAGCTTGAACAGGGCGAAGCCCGCGTCGTGGTAGCGGTGCACCTCGGGCTCGCCCACCTCGTAGAACACGGCCAGCATCCCGTACCGGTCGGCGTAGTCGCGGAACGCCCCCACCGCCGCGTCGGTGGCCGCCGGGTCGCCCAGCGGGTCGCCCAGGGCGACGAGGCGGTCGCGGATGCGGCCGAAGGCGATCACGGCACGACGGTCCGGCGGCCAGAACAGGTGCTTGTCGCCCATCAGGACGATGTGTCCGAAGACGTCGCCCCCGTGCCGGTCGAGCAGCGCGCGTACCTCGGACAGCTCCGCGTCCGTCGTCGACGCCAGCGTCGGTCCCCGGCTGCGGAACAGCGATCCCGCCAGGTAACCCAGGGCCACCACCACCGCGAACAGCAGCGAGCGCAGGTAGCGCGGCGCCTCGGCCGTGGGGGCGAAACGCAGCAGCATGTCGCTGTAGCGCCCGATGTCGCCGTACACCCAGGTCCCCAGCAGCGCGTAGCCGGACAGCGCCGCCACCAGCCCCACCGCCCACGCCAGGCTCCGGGCGCTGAAGACCGGGTGTCCGCGCCGGTAGAAGCGCCCGCGCTGGGTGCGAAGCAGCACCGCGACCACGAGCAGCGCCGCCGCTTCCTCGAAATCGATGCCCTTGAGCACGCTGAACAGGGCCCCCGCCACGAGCAGGGCCATCGTCGCGCGGTACGCTCCCAATACCTGATCGCCGATCCCGCGTGACAGGGCGATGAGCAGCACGCCGGTCCCGACCGAGAGCAGGTGCGAGGCCTCGATCGCGGCCAGCGGCAGGTGCGCCCGCAGCACCGCCAGGCGGTCGGCCAGGGCCGGGAAGGCGGCCGAGAGCAGGAGCAGGATCCCGGCCCCCAGGGTGAGCCACGCCAGCGCCCGGACCCCGATCGCCACCAGCACCACCACCGGCAGCCGGACCAGGGGCGGCAGGGAGCGCACGTGCAGCAGCCGCATCAGGCGGGAGTGCTGGGTGGCGTCCCCCGCGACCAGCAGGCCCGCCCCGAGCCACACGCCGATGAGCCACGGCACCACGTAGTACGCGAGGCGGAACAGGACGAGCCCCGCGAGCACCGGCCCCGGCGCGCCCGCGAGGGGAGCGAGGAGCACCAGGAGCAGCCCGTCCAGGACCCCCAGGCCCCCCGGCACCAGGCTCAGAATGGCCGCCACCGACGCCAGGACGTAGGCGGACAGGAACGGCCCCACGGGGAGGGTGACCCCCGCCGCCTTCAGGCTCGTCCACGCCACCGCCGCCGCGAGCAGCCAGTCCGTGGCCGAGACCGCCGCCAGGACGAAGGGTGTGTGCCACGACGGCGGCGCCACCCCGGCCAGCAGCCGCCGGCCCGGGCCCCGTCCGGTCAGCAGCAGCACGTAGACCGGCACGTACAGGGCGAAGCCGCCCACCGCCGCCACGGCCACCCAGGACGGAACCGGCAACCCCGACCGCGCCGGCAACCCGGTCGCCAGCAGGGGCCAGCACAGGACCGCCAGGCCCACCGGGCCGGAGAGCATCACCGTGGCGGCGTACGCGGCGCTCCGGCGCGCCCCCACCCGCTCCCGCGCCAGCAGCAGGAACCGGATGCCCGAGGCCGCCAGCCCCGACAGCCCCACCAGGTTGTTGAACGTGTTCGCCACCCACGCGTAGCGCGCGATGCGCGCGGCGGGTAAGTGGACGGCGAGGGCCCGCGCCGTCCACCAGTCGTACAGGGTCATGGCGCCGACCGCCACGAGGCCCAGCGCCAGCACCCCGGCCAATGCCCCGGCCGGCAGGGTCTTCAGGGTGACGCGCGCGGCGTGCAGGTCGAGGGCCGCCAGCTCCCGTCCGGCCAGCACCCCCACCACCGCCAGGAAGGCCACCGGCACCAGGCGCCGCAGCCAGCGGACGGCGGCCCCGGTCGTCTCCGCGGTCTCCTCGGCCGGCGGGGGCGGACCGCCGGTCCCGGTACCCGTCAGAACCACCCCTTGCGCTTGAAGTAGACGAGCATCCCCGCCGCGACCACGACCATGAGCCCGAGGGCGTAGGGGTAGCCCCAGTACCAGTGCAGCTCCGGCATGTCCCAGGGGCTGTCCGGGTTGTGGAAATTCATCCCGTAAAGCCCCGTGATGAACGTCAGGGGGATGAAGATCGTGGCGATGACGGTGAGCACCCGCATCACCTCGTTCAGCCGGTTGGAGACCGACGACAGGTAGAGGTCCAGCAGGCCGGCGGTTACGTCGCGGTACGACTCCACCAGGTCCATCACCTGGATCGCGTGGTCGTAGCCGTCGCGCAGATAGACGCGCGTCTCGTCCGTCAGCAGCCGCCCCTCGTCGCGCAGCACCGCGTTGACGGCCTCGCGCTGGGGCCACAGCTTGCGCCGCAGGAGCAGCAGGTCGCGCTTGATGGACTGCAGCTCGCGCGGCGTTTCGCGGGTCGGGTTCTGCAGCAGCTTGTCCTCCAGGTTCTCGACCCGGTCGCCCAGGGCCTCCAGGCAGGGGAAGCCCCGGTCGATGATGAGGTCGGCCAGCGCGTAGAACATGTAGTCCGGCCCACGCGAGCGCATCCGCCCCTCCGGGTGGCGGAGGCGCTCGCGCACCACGCCGAACGGGTCCTTCGGGCCGCTGTGGAAGCTGATGACGAAGCGGTTGCCGAGAAACAGGCTCACCTGGTGCACCTGCACCCGCCCGTCGCGCACCTCCGGGTCGGCCAGGATCATGAACAGCTGGGCGTCGTAGCGCTCCGTCTTGGGGCGCTGGTCGCCCAGCACCACGTCCTCCAGGGCGAGGGGGTGCAGGTCGAAGATGCGCCCCAGCTCCCGCAGGGTGTCGGCCTCGGCCGAGCCCTGCACGTGGATCCACGTGCGGGTGGGGCGCTCCAGGTAGGGCAGGCAGTCGGTGGCGTCGGTCAGCTCCCGGTCCAGGACCTCCTCGGTGGTGTAGTCCACCATGCGGATGGTCAGTGGCGCGCGGACCCCCGCCTCGGGCTCGGGCAGGGTACCCGGCGGGGTCCCCGGCTCCTGGTGTTTGTGGTGCTTCCTGGTGAAGACCTGCACGGGGCCTCCCGCATGCGGCGTGCCGGGAGGATACCAGCATCCGCCCGTGACCGTCTGCCTGGGAACCGCTTTGCCTACATTCCGCCGGACCGACGGTCTTCCGGCACTTCGCCCCCCGGCCGCGTGTCCGCCCGGCGTGTGGGGCGGACACGATAATCCATGTGTTTGCAGATGGTTAGTGTTATGTACAGGGTCCGGTATCCATATTCACTGGCAATTGGAACGAATAATGCATATGTTTTCGACACATCCGTGAGAGGGACGGATTTCCGCCGGCCAGCCGGCGTTCGGACGGGGGAGTTGTGGATCGACGGGGAGGCAGATGGGGAGAGGGGGTATGGGGCCCGGCCGTGGCGCTCGTGTGTGCCTTGGCGGGGCCGGCCTACGCCGCCGACAGTCTCACCGTCAACACCACCAGCGCCTACGTGGACCCCTCGGTGGCGGCCGAGTTCGTCACCACGCCCAACCTCTGCACGGAGCCCATCGGTAGCCAGGGAACGAACCCGCTCGGCTGCGGCGAACTGGGCCTGCGGGCCGTGGAGGCCATCCAGGACGACAGTCCGTACGGCGACGTGTACTGGGAGCCTGTGGGCTCCTTCCTGCAGGCCACCAACGCCTTCGTCCCCGGCAACGAGGGCTCGAACGTCGGCAACACGGGCTACTCCCCCCTGTTCACCTTCCACAAGTACGACCTGTTCGGCCGCGCCGGCGACCGGATGGGGCCGTTCACCCGCGAGGAGATCCTGTTCCTGGGCAGCATCGCCACCACCGGCGGTGGTATCACGAACGGCCAGACCACGCCGGGCGAGGACACCAGGGTGGCCTACCTCGCCGCGCTGCTCATGAATACGGAGGGGGCCACGACGTATAACCTGGGGGGCCATACCTTCGACTACGCGGAAATGGCCTTTTACACACAGGTCACCGGGTTCACCTCGGGCAAGCGCACCACGGCGATCAACTGGTGCAACGCCACGATCGGGCCCGCGTTGTGCACCGCATTCGGTGACGATTTGGTCGGCCTCCTTTACGTCGTCGTGCACTTCCCCAGCGTCCAGACCGACGCGTGCGGCACCCAGCAGAACGGGCTGATCAACGAGAGCAACTGCAAGAACCGCGACGAGTGGATCAACCAGGTGGTCACGGGATACGTGCAGGCGTGGGAATCGCTGGGCGGCGACGACCACTTCGCCCAGAACTTCCGCTCTCAGGTCGGCTACGATCCGAACGCCACCATCCTCGACTCCGGCACCCAGGTCTGGACCGACTTTCGCCTGGAGCAGAGCGTGGAGCTCTCCGGCGCCTTCACCACCCGCGCCTCCGACCTCGGCGACGTGATTACCCCCGGCGACAACATGGATGGCATCGCCGGCCGCCAGACTTTCCAGGTGGCCTTTCAGGCAGTCTCGGGGCCCCTCGGCGGCCTGGAGGTGAAGTTCGGCCAGATGGTCTCCCAGGACGTCGAGGGTTACCTGATGAACTGCTTCAACTGCGACAACCCCCAGGCCGGTGTCAGCCACGCCTTCGCGCCCGAGCCGCAGGACCTCACCTTCATGCCCTACCAGTCCGGCTGGGACGTGGTGCCCACGGTGGAGCACGGGGGGCAGTAGGGCACCTGGCTTTCTGAGATGGGGTATTGGGCACGCACGGTCCGGACGCCCCTGGTGGGCGTCGCCCTCCTGCTGGCCGCCGGGCATGCCCACGCCGCCGACAACCTCACGGTCAACACCACCAGCGCCTACGTGGACCCCTCGGTGGCGGGCGAGTTCGTCACCACGCCCAACCTCTGCACCGAGCCCATCGGCAGCCAGGGGACGAACCCGCTCGGCTGCGGCGAGCTGGGCCTGCGGGCCGTGCAGGCCATCCAGGGCAACAGCCCGAACGGTGACATTTACTTCGAGCCCTCCGGCTCCTTCCTCCTGGCGACGAACGCCTTCGTGCCCAACAACGCGGGCAACATCTTCGGCCCGTCGGGCTTCTTCCCCATCTTCAGCCAGCACAAGTACGACCTGTTCGGCAGCGGCCAGGATCGTATGGGTCCCCTGACCCGGATCGAGCTGCTGTTCATGCAGGAGCTGGCGGTCGTGGGCGGCATGCCGGTGGACGGACAGACCATCCCGGGGTCGAGCACCATGGAGGAGTACATGGTCACCCTCCTCTCGCTCCCGGCCGGACAGACCACCTATTCCCCCGGCGGCGGCATCGTCTTCGACATCGCCGATCTCACCAGCTACGTCCGCGCCACTGGCCTGACCCACGGCGGCCGGGCATTGGTCAGCGCCTGGTGCAACGGCTATCTGGGATCCGCCCTCTGCAGCATCTTGACTGCGGAGGACCGGGCCACGCTGTACGTCCACCTGTCGGGCCAGGTCGACTTCGCGATACCGGTCCCCTGTACCACCAGCACCGAGGACACCCCCCTCACGGCCAACTGCAATGCGCGCGAGCAGTGGATCGACCAGACCGTGGTGGGCTACGTGGAGGCGTGGGAGGCTCTGGGCGGCGATGCCCACTTCGCCCAGAATTTCCGCTCCCAGGTGGGCTACGACCCGACCTTCTCCGTCCTGACGTCGGGAACCCAGGTGGTGACCGACTTCCGCCTGGAGCAGAGTGTGGAGCTGTCCGGGGCGTTCACGACCGAGGGGTCGGACCCGGGCGACGCGACCACGCCGGGCGACAACATGGACGGCGTCGCCGGCCGCCAGACCTTCCAGCAGGCGTTCGGCGGCCTCTCGGCGCCGGGGTTCGGCGGACTTCTGGGTTCCCGCACCATCGGCCAGATGGTCTCCCAGGACGTCCAGGGCTACTTCTCGTCGTGCCTCAACTGCGAGCAGCCCGGCGGCCTGAGCCACGCCTTCGACCCGGCCAAGCAGGACCTCACCTACATGGCCTACCAATCCGGCTGGGACGTGGTCCCGACGATCGTCCACGCCCCCTGATGGCCCGCAGGCCCTGATACCCCCATTCGCGCCGCGCTACACTGGCCCTCCGGCGGGGGGAGGGGAGCGGGCGCGTGGCACCGGACCAGATCGTCCAGTTCGTCGAGCACTACGGCTACGCCGTCCTGGTGGCGGGCACCTTCTTCGAGGGAGAAACGATCCTCGTCCTGGGCGGCCTCGCGGCGAAGCTCGGCTACCTCCACCTTCCCGGCGTGATCGCCGCCGGCTTCGCCGGCACCCTGATGGGCGACCAGCTCTACTTCCAGCTGGGCCGCAGGCACGGCCCCGGCATCCTGGCGCGCCTGCCGCGCTGGCGTGCCCCCGCGGACCGCGCCTTCGCCCTGGTGGAGCGCCACCCCGACCTGGTCATCGTGGCGTTCCGCTTCCTCTACGGCCTGCGCACGGTCACACCGTTCGTGCTCGGCATGAGCCGGGTGCCGGCCTGGCGCTACACGCTCTTGAACGCCGCCGGGGGCCTGACCTGGGCCACCGCCGTGGCGGGGGCGGGCTACCTGGTGGGGCACGCGGCCGAGGTCTGGCTGGGGGAGCTCAAGCGCTACGAGGGCGCCCTGGCCGCCGCGGTCGCCGCGGCCGGCGCGCTGGTCTGGGTCGTCCACCTTCTACGGACCCGGCGCCGTAACCGGCGGGGGTGACGCTGGCGCCGGAGACGCCCCTCGGGTATATTTCCGCGGCCTCGGCCGCCGATGACGTACGCCCACCTCATCCACGATTACGGTTACGCCGCCCTGGTCGTCGGAACCTTCCTGCAGGGCGAGGCCGTGCTCCTGCTCGGGGCCGCCGCGGCCCACCTGGGCCTCCTGGCCCTGCCGGGGGTCGTGGCCGCGGGCCTCGCCGGGACGCTCCTGTCCGACCAGGCCTGGTTCCTGGCCGGGCGGCGCGGCGGGGCGCCGGTCGCGCGGCGCTTCACGGCCGGCCTCACCGGGCCCCCGGGCCGGGTCCGGACCCGGGCCGCCCGCCTCCTCGCCCACCTGGAGCGCCACCCCGACCTCCTGATCCTGTGCTACCGGGGCCTTTACGGCCTGCGCATCGCCACCCTGGTCCTCCTGGGGATGAGCCGCGTCTCGGCCACGCGCTTCACGGTGCTGAACGCCCTCAGCGGCCTGTTGTGGGCGGTCCTGCTGGGGGCGACCGGCTACCTGGCCGGCGGGGTCGCCGGACGGCTGGGCCCGGGCGCCGCCGCCCTGGTGGCGGCCGTCTTCGTCCTGCTCGCCGTGGCCGGCGCCCGCCGCCTGTTCCGGCGCCTCTCGCCCCAGGCCTCCGGGCCCGATCGACCTTAAAGAACCGGCCCCGATCCGCCGAGGGGAAGGGAGGCGGTGGGCCGGTCTGCGCCCGCCGTCGCGGTGGTGTACCTGGCTGCGGAGGCGGCGCATGACGAAGGCGGTCGGATACGTGCGGAGCCCCGACGGGGCCACGGACTCGGGGCGGGCGGACCTCGACGCCCAGCGGGGCCGCATCTGGGCCTGGTGCAAGGCCCAGGGCCTGACCCTCGACGACATCCTCGCGGACGGGGAGGAGGGCTCGACCCTCGACGCGGCGGTCCAGGCCGCCTGGGGCGCCACCCTGGTGGTGGACGCCGTCCCCGGCCTGGCCGGCACTCTGGAGGAGCTGATGGGGGTCGCCCGCCGCCTCCGGGAGGGCGGCACCCGCCTGGTCTGCCTGAGCGAGGGCATCGACACCGAGGCCGATCCCGGCGCCGCGGCCCTTCAGCTCCTGGAGGCGGCCGCCTCCCTCGCCGGCGTGCCCGTCCATTCGGCTCCCCTTTCGGCGCCGGAGCCGGCCCCCGAGCCCCCGGCCTTCACCTTCGCCGAGCCCGACCCGGCGCCCGCCGCCGAGCCGGTTCTCCACGACGCCTACCAAGACGCCTCCAACGACGCCCCCGTCGTCGTCCCCGACCCGGCTGGCGTCGGGCCGTTGACCGAGGCCGATTTCCCGCCCGAGTGGGGCGGCATGCCCCTGGACGCGGGCACCGGCGGCTTCCTGGACGAGGGTTTCGACCCGCCCGAGGACGACGGTCTGCCCCCGACGCCGTCGGACACCTCCCCCCCCGGCATGGAGATCGCCCTGGGTGACCTGGAGGGCGCGTCCGGCGAGGTGTTCCCCGCCGAGGACGAGGCCGACGCCACCCTGGGCGACGTCGCGGACGAAGTCGCCTCGCCCGAGCCGGACGCGCGCTCGCTGGAGCGGGTCTCGCCCGTGGAGTCCGAGCTGGTCCCCGGGCCGGACGGCGCCCCGGTGGGCGCGCTGCCCGGCTCCCCCTTGAAGCGCACCTACGGCGCCGACACGGCGGTGCCCAAGGTGCGCCACCGGCGCGAGTCCGACTATGCCGCCGCGGCCGAGAAGGCCAGTCGCCAGGTGCAGAAGGGCCGCCTCGAGAAGGCGATGGGCATCTGGCAACGCTTCCTCAAGGGCGCCGAGGGTGCCGTTGCGGGCCGGGCCTGGAACCACCTGGGCGACATCCACGTCCGGGCCGGCCGCCCCGTGGAGGCCATCGACGCCTGGCTCCAGGCGGCCCAGTGCTTCGAGGCCAGCCATTACAACAACATGGCCGTCGCCACCCTCAAGAAGGTCCTGAAGCTCGACCTCTCGCGCCCCGAGATCCAGCGCCAGGTGGCCGAGCTCAACGCCCGTTGCGACAAGGTGGGCGACGCCGTGGAGGGCTACCTCGCCTACGCCCGCCACCTGAAGGCGGCGGGACGGCTGGCGGAGGCCCTGGAGGTGTTCGCCCGCATCCGCATCCTCGACCCGGTCAACGCCCGCCACCGCATGCAGCTCGCCGACGAGCTCCACGCCTTCGGGTTCGAGGGCGAGGCGGTGCGCGAGGCCCTCTACGCGGCCGAGCTGCTCCTGGAGCGGGGCGCCATGTCCGAGGCCGAGGAGCACCTGGCCCGCTGGACCGACCGCGTGCCCGAGGCCCCGGAGCTCAGCCAGCGCCTCGTGGCCCTGCGCGGGGGTACGGTCGAGTCCCCCATGCCGCCGGCGGCGGGGGTGGACGGCGGCGTCCTCCTCACCACGGGCGGTGCCGGCCGGACCCGCTCCGAGGAGCCCGGTTGGGATCGCGCCGGATACTGACGGCCGTCCGGGCCGGTGTGCGCCCCGGCCGCTTTTCTGTTACCTATATGTGCAGGCCGCGTGGCAGCCCCATCGCGTGGGGCGGTGGCACGCGGCTTAGGGCGGATCCCGCTGCTCGAGGCGGACCGTTCGCCGGCCGATGGGAGGCTTCGGATGGCGAAGGGGGTGCGCTCCGTGGCGGCGGCGGCGCTCGCGGCGATGGTTCTGGCGGCGGCACCCGCGCCCGCGGCGGGGCCGGTCCAACCCGGCGGCTGCCGGATCCTGGTCCACGACGGCCTCCCGCTGGATTCCCTGACGCGCGACGTGGTCCAGGGCATCTTCCTGGGGGACGTCCGGTTCGTGGGCCAGGTGCGGGTGGTTCCCTTCACCTACGGCGAGGGCACCGCCGCCGAACGCAAGTTCGTGACGCAATGCCTGGGAATGACCGCCTCCGCCTTCCGCCTCAACTGGGTCCGGCTCGTGTTCCGCGAAGGCATCGCGCCGCCGCGCAACGCGCACAACACCGCCGCCATGCTCGCCGTGGTGGACACGACCCCGGGGGCGATCGGCTACCTGGTGACGGACGAGGGCGCCATGCCCCGACTGCCGTCCGGGGTCCGGCTGCTACACTATTAGCCGGTCCTCCGCCGGGCTCCCGCCGCCCCGGGGGGCGTTGACCCGAGGGCGGAAAGAAGGCCCGATGGAAGCCAACCACCTGCGCCTCTGGCCGGGTTCCCCGTTCCCCCTGGGCGCCACCTGGGACGGAGCCGGCACCAACTTCGCCCTGTTCTCGGCCCACGCCACCAAGGTCGAGCTCTGCCTGTTCGACGACCGCGGCTACACCGAGACCGCGCGGGTGCCGCTGCCGGAGTGCACCCACGAGATCTGGCACGGCTACCTGCGCGACGTGCGCCCGGGGCAGCGCTACGGCTTCCGCGTCCACGGCCCCTACGCCCCCGACGAGGGCCACCGCTTCAACCCCAACAAGCTGCTACTCGACCCGTACGCGAAGGCCCTGGTCGGCGAGCTGGTGTGGGACGACGCCCTGTTTGGCTATACCGTCGGCCACCCCCACAAGGACCTCAGCTTCGACCGCCGCGACTCGGCCCCGTTCGTGCCCAAGTGCCAGGTGATCGACCCGGCCTTCACCTGGGGCGAGCGCCCCTCGCGGCGCCCCTGGCACGAGACGATCATCTACGAATTGCACGTGCGAGGCCACACCATGCGCCACCCCAAGGTGGCCGCCGGCGCGCGCGGGACTTTTGCGGGCCTTCTCACTCCCGAAGTGGTCGATCACATCAAGGACCTGGGCGTCACGGCGGTGGAGCTGATGCCCACCCACGCCTTCGTCCACGACCGCCGCCTGGTGGACCTGGGGCTCCGCAACTACTGGGGCTACAACTCCATCGGCTACTTCGCCCCGCACCCGGCCTACCTGGAGAAGGGCGGCCTGTGGGAGGTCAAGACCTTCGTCCAGGTGATGCACGACGCCGGCATCGAGGTCATCCTCGACGTGGTGTACAACCACACCGCCGAGGGCAACCACCTGGGGCCCACCCTGTCGTTCCGCGGCATCGACAACTACAGCTATTACCACCTGGCCAAGGGCGACCGCCGCCACTACACCGACTTCACCGGCACCGGCAACGCCCTCGACCTGCGCCACCCGTACGTCCTGCGCATGGTCACCGACTCCATGCGCTACTGGGCCAACGAGGTCCGGGTGGACGGCTTCCGCTTCGACCTCGCCACCACCCTCGCGCGGGTGGGGGGCGTGTACGACGAGCACGCCGGCTTCCTGGACGCCGTGGCGCAGGACCCGGTGCTCTCGACCGTCAAGCTCATCGCCGAGCCGTGGGACCTGGGGCCCGGCGGCTACCAGGTCGGCAACTTCCCCCCCGGCTGGGCCGAGTGGAACGACCAGTACCGCGACGTGATGCGCCGCTTCTGGCGCGGCGACGACGGCGTGCGGCCCGCGGTCGGCTGGCGCCTGGCGGGCTCCTCCGACATCTACGACCACCGCGGCCGCCGCCCCTGGGCGTCGGTCAACTTCGTCGCCTGCCACGACGGCTTCACGCTGCGCGACCTGGTCTCCTACGCCCAGAAGCACAACGAGGCGAACGGCGAGGACAACCGCGACGGGCACGACGCCAACTACAGCCGCAACTTCGGGATCGAGGGCCCCACCGACGACCCCCAGGTGCGCGCCTGCCGCCTGCGCCAGATCCGCAACCTGCTCGCCACGCTCCTGCTCTCCCAGGGCGTTCCCATGCTCCTCGCGGGCGACGAGCTGGGCCGCACCCAGGGCGGCAACAACAACACCTACTGCCAGGACAACGAGACCGCCTGGATCGACTGGGAGGCCGCCGAAGCCGACCCCGAGGCCCAGGAGCTCCTCGCCTTCGTCCGGCGCATGACCGCCCTGCGCCACGCCCACATCGTCTTCCACCGCACCCGCTTCTTCCACGGCACGCCGATCCCCGGCACCGACGTCAAGGACGTCATCTGGCTGCGCCCCGAGGGCGGCGAGATGGAGGCCGAGGACTGGGCCGACGGCGAGGGCGCGGCCCTGGGCGCCCTGTTCTCCGGCGAGGCGGGCCGCATGCACCTGACCGCCCAAGGCGAGGAGGAGCCGGACGACACCTTCCTGTTGCTCATGAACCCGGGCGCCAAGCCCACCGACTTCCAGGTCCCCAACATCCGGGCGTCCGCCCACTGCTGGGTCCCCGTGATCGACACCGCGTTCCCGGCCGGTGAGCCGGACCACGACGTCTGCTTCCCGGGCCAGAGCGTCGAGGTCGGCCCCCGCTCCCTGCGCCTGTTGGTCTGCCGCGAGGTGCGCAGGCCGCCCACGGAACCGCCCCCCTACGCCGCCGCCTGAGCCGGCGCCTTACGGGCCCGCTCCGGTTCGTCGTCTTCCGTGTCGCCCCTGGTCCCCTGGTTCGCCGGCCTCGTCGTCGGCCTGGCCCTCCTAGCCTGGTCCGCCGACCGCTTCGTGGACGGCGCCGCGGCCCTCGCCCGGGCCCTGGGCGTCAGCCCGCTCGTGGCGGGCCTGGTGGTGGTGGGCTTCGGTACCTCGGCCCCGGAGCTGGTGGTCTCCGCCATGGCCGCGTCGAGTGGCAACCCGGGGCTCGCCCTCGGCAACGCGGTCGGCTCCAACATCGCCAACGTCGCCCTGGTCCTGGGCGTGGCGGCCCTGGTCCGGCCCCTGGCGGTGCGCTCCGTGCTCCTGCGGCGCGAGCTGCCGGTGCCCCTCGCGGCCATGCTCCTGTGCCTGATGCTGCTCCTGGACGGCCGCCTCGGCCGGGCCGACGGCCTCGCCCTGCTCGCGGCCTTCGCCCTCGTCCTCTACGCCACCGTCTGGTTCGCCATGCGGGAGCGCGGCCGTCCCGCCGATCCCATCGCCGCCGAGTACGCCGCCCGCCTGCCCGCCGACGTGCGCGTGTCCCGGTCGCTCGCGCGGGTCGCTGTCGGCCTGGTGCTGTTGGTGGCCGCGTCGCGCGTCCTGGTCTGGTCCGCGTCCGGCATCGCCGGCTGGTTCGGCCTGTCGGACCTGGTCATCGGCCTGACCGTGGTGGCCCTGGGCACGAGCCTGCCCGAGCTCGCCGCGAGCGTCGCCGCCGCCCGCAAGGACCAGCCCGACATCGCCCTGGGGAACGTCCTGGGCTCCAACACGTTTAATACATTGGTGGCGGTGGGGATCGTGGGCGTGATCGGCCCGGGCCCGGTGGACGCCCACCTGCTCTTCCGCGACTTCCCCGTGATGATTGGCCTGATGCTCGCCCTGTTCGTGATGGCCTACGGCTTCGGCCGCGAGGGCCGCATCACCCGCGCTGAGGGCGCCACCCTCGTCCTCGCCTTCGCCGCCTACCTCGCCCTGCTCGTCCGCGGCGCCGTGGCCTGAAGCTCACTTGGGAAGGGGTCAGTAGGCCAAGTCTTGGAGGGCGGAATCGATCCGAACCTCGTCGGCCCCGATCTCGATTCGGTCCGCTTGGACTGCCCCGGTCGTCAGGTATCCCACATCCGCGACCCGCTGCTCGCCGGACGCCAGTTGCGCCTCCACGTGGTAATGGTCATCCCCGGCGGTATCGAACATGAACGAGAACGACCCGCCCGGCGC
This sequence comes from uncultured Nitrospirales bacterium, assembly GCA_964528115.1. GTDB lineage: Bacteria > Nitrospirota > JACRHL01 > JACRHL01 > JACRHL01 > CAZGRJ01. The sequence continues at coordinate 12,968 of CAZGRJ010000010.1, read as the reverse complement.
CAGCCCCTCGGCGCGGTAGGTGCGGTGGAAGACGGTGACGGCTACACGCTCGATGGTTTGGGCGGAGTCGTTCACCACCGTGCATTCAATCGGAATGAACCGCGTACTCGGGATCACAACACGCAGCCACACATACGCCACCATCAGCAGTACAAGGCCGCCGAGAACCCACGGGCACCACCGCCTCCTTGTCATCGGTACTGCTCCCAATATTCCTGCCAATCGGAACCAGCGTAGGGGAGTCTCCGCCGACCGGCGCGCCGATGTCCAGGAACGGGGGGCGACCGGTAGCTACGCCCCCGCCGCCATCCGCACCGCCTCCACCCGCGTCCGTCCCGCCTCGGCCACGTACTTCTCCGCCCGCGCCCGCCGCTCGGCGATCTCGCCGATCAGATTCTCGGCCTGGAGCGCCCGCGCCGCCCGGGCCTCCGACTCGGCCTGGGCCTGGGCGGCGGGGTCGGAGCGCATCATCGCCAGCAGGCGGTCCTTCTCGGGCAGGCCGCTGGCCTCGATGAGCGCCTCCGGCGGGATCGGCACGCCCGCCCGCGCCAGGTCCGCGAGCACCGCGAACTGCTCCTGGCGCAGCACCACCGTGTCCGGCGCCTCGCCCACCACGATGTCCACGTCCAGCGCCGCCAGGTCGTGCTCGACCCGCACGACGGTCGCCAGGCGCGGGTCGCCCAGGAGCTCCGGCGGCACCGCCCCCAGCTCGCGTACCAGCTCGTCGGCCAGGGTAACGGGGCGGTTCAGCCCCACCCACTGCGGGGCGTTCGGGTCGTCCGTGATCCGCACCCAGCGCGGCGCGGTCCAGAACTGGCGGATGCGCCCCCACGCCTTGCGCGCCACCCGGCCCTGCCACGCGCGCAAGGAGTCGAACAGCGGCCCCAGCTCCAGCTGCCCGCCCTGCTGACGTACCTGGATCGCGCGCCCCGACGCGTCCGTGAACCCCTTGCCCGTCAGGGCCGCGTTCGCCCCCACGGCGTCGATCTCGCCCTTGGCCTCGGCCAGAAGGTTGAACTGCGCCGCCGCCATGTCGCCCGTGGGCAGGATCTCGAAGTCGAACCCGGGCACCGTCTCGATCCACCCGTCCGGCCGCGCCAGCTCCCGCCGCGCCGCCGCCATGTCCTCCACCGCCCCCTTCTCCGCCCGCACCTGCCGGACCGAGAGCAGGTGCAGGGCCTTGGAGCGGCGCTTGTTGATCTCGTCCTGGATGCCGGTGAGCTGCCGCACCGCCCCGTAGCGCTCCCCCTCCCGCGTGACGAACGCCGAGCAGAACACGTACGGGTCCTCCGGCCGCCCCTCGTCGTCGGTGTAGGGGCTCTCCACCGGGCCCTTGAGGACGCCCCCCCGGCAGTAGACGCACTGCATCACGCGGCGCCCCTCGCGGTACCAGATCTCCACGATCCGCACCCGCCGCCGGCGCCGGTCGGCCCAGCGCGCGGGCCGGTCGCCGTACGTGTCGTCGTCCGCCGCCGCGCCCTGGGAGTATGCCGCCTCGATCGCCTCGTGCCGGTCCGGGTACTTCGTCCGGGCCTCGTCCAGGTCCATCCAGATCACCTGCCCCCGGTAGCGCGCGTCCTCCATGTCGCGCCGCCGGGCGTGGGGGTCATGGAACGCCCGGTCCCATGCGATCGGGTGGATGCGCACCCGCCCCGCGCCGTCGCCGCCGCCGGCCTCGGCGACCACCTCGCAGAAGCCCGCTCCCTCGATGAGCAGGGTCTCGAACACCCCCGAGCGCACCCGGTCGAAGTCGTTGTCGTCCAGGACGAACCGCACCGCCTGGGTGGCGGCGGCGGCGGCGTGCTCGTCGGCGGGGGTGCGGGGCAGGCAGGTGGGCTTGGTGCGGGTGGCGCGCTCGACCCCCAGCAGGTAGTCCATCTTGGGCTTGATTCGGTTGACCACGATGGCCGCCTGCCCCCGGGCCGAGAGCTGGCCCTCCTCCTCGGCGGTCCACTGGCGCCCGTCGTAGTAGTCCCGGTCGCGCTCCGCCGCCGCCCGCGCCGTGTCGCTCGCGTCCGCCGCCTGGTCGAAGTAGCCCACCAGCCGGGCGAGCAGCTCCTGCTCCGCCTCCGGGTCCATCGCATCCGTGCGCGGAGTCGTCTCCGTATCGTTCATGCCACCCTCCAGCCGTGGGGTTGTCGTGTCTCGAAGGCCCGCTTCCACCGGTCGCCCGAACGCGCGCGCGGCTCGCGCGCGGTGCTCCGCCAGGGCCGGCTCATGCAGGCGTAGCGCACCTCGTCGTAGACGTGGTCCTCCTGGTTCGTGGCCACGTCCTCCGGGTCGTGGGCGTCCAGCACCAGCTCCGGCACCGTGCGAAGGAACCCGTCCGTGCAGGTGGAGAAGACGAACAGCATCGGCACGCCGGTGCCGTCACGCGCTTCGCCCCCCAGCCGCGCCCGCACCTCCTGGTAGCCCGCCTTGCGGTCGTTGGCCGCGCGCTTGAAAATCACCCCCCGCGCCGCCATGCGCTCCGCCACCGAGGGCCCGTCGGACCGCCCGAACGCCGCCGGGTCGGCCACCGAGAAGGCAATGCGCTCGTCCGGGTCCTCCCGCTCGCGGATGCCGTCCGCCACCTCGGCGCTGGTCAGCCGCAGCCCCGTGTCGGGCCGTCCGGTCCATCCGTACCACTCCCGGTAGCGCACCAGCGCTCCCCCCGGCAGGCGCGGGTCGGAGCCGTCCGAGACGGCCCACCAGCCCACCGAGAACGGCCGCGTGCTGCCCCAGTCCAGGGAACGGAACCGGGTCCAGTGCTCCGGGACGGGGAACGGCTCGATCACGTGCCGGTCCCGGTTGAATTGTTCAAAGGCCTGCCCGGCCGCGATGTCCCAGTCGCCGTCCCGGAGCGCCCGGACCAGGGCCGGGCTGCCGAGCCCCTCCAGCCGGTCCAGGTAGTCCGGGTCGTTCGCGAGCAGGGTGGGGTTGTCGGCCACCCGCGCCGGCAGGTACTGGCGCCGCATCCCGCCCTCGGCTGCGCCCGCGCGCCACACCTCCCGGGGAGGCTTCGGGCTGACCCAGGTCCGCTTCACCCACGCGTGCCCCACCGACCCCGGGTTGGTCGCGCACTCGATGCGCGGCAACCGCTCCCGCAGGGCCTCCGGCGGCTTGAGCCCCCCCAGCCGCACCCGCGCCCGCAGGAAGCGGTACTGGGCTTCCGTGAAGTGCGTCAGCTCGTCGATGAGCAGGACGTGGATCTCGGCCCCCTGGTAGCGGATCAGGGCCGAGTCGTGCTGCAGGTGGGCCAGCTTCAGGGCCGACCCGTTGTTGAAGCGGAACTCCCCGCGCTGCTCCGACCAGGACGCCCGACCGTCGGCCAGCAGGGGGCCCAGCAGGTCGGGGAGGGAGCCCGCCCCCCTCAGGTGGTTGGCCCGCAGGTCGGGGAAGGTGCGGCGGAACAGGTAGCACTGGAGCCCCGGCACCGACAGGCACCAGCGCAGCCCCGAGACCCGGAGCAGGAAGCTCTTGCCGCCCCCCGCCGCGCCGCCGTACAGGAGCTCCGTGGCGGGGGAGGAGAACGCCTCGCTCTGGCGCGGGTGCAGCGCCACCCGGACCGTGGACCCCTCTGCCGCTGACCCCATCCGTGACCCCCCGGAGACGTTCGAATCCCCCGGCGATCCCGGGGGGAGACCCCGGGGCGCGGCGCGTGGCCGTCCGGCCGGGGCGGGCGCCCGCCCCCCGCGCCCCAGGCGCCCCGGGGTCCGGCTGTGGTTGTACCGGGTCCGGCCCCTTGCCGCCCTGCGTCTCTTGCGTTTCTTGTGTTTCTTGCGGAAATTCCGGGCGGCGGGCCGGGCCCCCACCCCGTTTCGGGGTCAAGCCCCGCCGTCCCGCGGCCGATGAGGGTCTTCAGGGGGTCCAGGTGGACCACAGAGGGGATCGGCCATGCGATCACGCCCCAGCAAGACCTTCGCCACCACCGCGACCCGCGAGCGCCGGGCCCACGTCCGCGTGCCCATCCGGGCCGCCGTGACCGTGGCCAACGTGAACAGCCGCGTGTGCGGCTGGGTCCGCAACCTCAGCGCCGGGGGCATGTTCGTCGAAACCGAGGACCCCTTCCCCCGGGAGACCGAGGTCCAGGTCAACACCCTCATGCGCGACGGCGACCGGGTCCACCACTTCCGCACCGCCGCCTGGGTCGCCTGGGTGAGCCCCGAGGGCATGGGCCTCCAGTTCGACGACCTCTCGCCGGACGACTATCACTTCATCCTGCGCACCGTCTCCCGCCTCCCGTAGGGCCGGACCGCCCCCGGCGGCCGACTTGCATAAAAGCCGCTTTAATGATCAAATAGCACTAAACAGTGCCGGCCCGCCGGTAAGGGCGCACTGCGGGCCCACATTACGAGGGGAGGAGGATGCAACGCATCCGTTCCGCCACCTGGCGAGCCGCCGCCCTGTGGCTGGTGGTGGCCGCCGTGGCCGTGAGCTTCTTGCGCTGACCGCGCCCGCCGCGCCGCGCCCGATCATTCACCGCCGTCCCGGGCTCCAGGCCCGGTAGGCGGCTTCCACCGCAACCGCCAGCCCCACCATGACCGGCAGGGCGAGCAGCCGTGCCGGGGCGGTCTGCGCCGTCTGGACCAGCAGCGCCGCCAGCGCCCCCAGGCAGGCCAGGGCCCCCAGGATGCCCAGCCACGGGCGCGAGCCCGTCCGCCCCGCCAGGCGCGTATCGGCCGCGTTCACGACGGCGAAGATCAGCAAAAAACCCGCGCTCCCCATGACGGCGATGCCCGACAGGTCCACCAGGTTGCAGATCAGCAGGGTGGCCCCGGCCGTGATCAGGAGACCCTCGATGGGCCGCCCCCACACCTTGTGCTCCAGGGCCTCGGGCAGCTCCCCCTCCTTGGCGATGATGTACGAGAACCGCGCCGCCCCGTAGAGCGTGGCGTTGATGGCCGAGGCCGTGGAGAGCAGCGCCGCCACGCCGATCAGCCCGAACCCCGCGTGTCCCAGGAACGGCTCCGCCGCCCGCGCCAGGGCGTAGTCGCGCGCGTCCGCGATGGCGGCCAGGGGCAGGTTGCCCACGGTCACCGCCGCCACCGCCACGTACAGCAGGATCACGAACCCCACCGCGCCGAAGTACGCCCGCGGCAGCGTGCGGGCCGGGTCGCGCACATCGTGGGCCGTGTTGGCGATCAGCTCGAACCCCTCGTAGGCCAGGAAGATCAGCATCCCCCCGGCCAGCAGGGCCCCCGGCCCCGCCCAGGTGGCCGGGGCCAGTCGGGCCGCGTCCACGCTGGCGAACCCGGCCCCCACGAACAGCAGCAGGATCGCCACCTTCACCCCCACGATCGCCGTCTCGGCCCGCCCCACCACCGCCGACCCGGCCGCGTTGAGCCCCGTGAGGGCCAGCACCGCCAGGCTCGCGAACCCGTGCCACACGGCGCCTTTCTCGGTCCCGATGAGGGACGCCGCGTAGCTCCCGAAGGCGTGGGCATAGAGCGACAGCATGACCACGTAGCCCAGCCACAGCAGCACGTTCAGGCTCCCCGCCAGGAGGCCGCGCCCGAATGCCCGGTCGACGAAGGTCACCGTCCCCCCCTGGCTCGGGAAGGCGACGGAGAGGCGGGCGTAGGACCGCGCCGTGAGCAGCGCCACCAGCCCGGCCAGAAAGAACGCAAGCGGCGCCCCGCCTCCGGTGAGCTGCACCGAGAGCCCCAGGACGGCGAAGATCCCGCCGCCCACCATCCCGCCCACGCCGATCGCCACGGCCCCCCAGAAGCCCAGGGGCCCGCGCCGCGGCGCCCCGCGCGGGTGTCGGGGAGTAGGGGCAGACTTTCGCATGATCCGGGCCATCATAGAGGACCCCCGCCCCGGCCGTTGTATCATCGACCTTTCCGCCCCCCGTTCCCGGAGTCCCCATGGCCGAGCTGAAGATCCTCATCTACAAGGCGGGCGCCGCCGAGCCCGACAGCAAGGTGATCGTGCCCCTCAAGACCCTCGGCGTGGTGGCGCGCCTCCTGCCCGGCAAGGTGGCCGACGCCCTGGCGAAGGAGGGTGTGGACCTGAAGGCCGTGGCCGAGGCCGCCGCCGGCGAGTCCATCGGCACGATCCTCGAGGTCGAGAGCCCCGAGGAGCGCATCGTCATCCTCATCGAGTAGTTCCCGAATCCCCCCTTCGGGGGACGCCGCAACCCCTTCCCCGTACTGCATTTCCCCCCTTCGCGGGACAGACACGGCCCTCCGCGCGCGCCACAATCGGCGCGTAGGTTGGAGATGGGATCGATACGCCCCTTTGGAGGGGGCTCGGAACGGAGGGAGCGCCATGCGGGACACACAGGGAATTCTGGTCAAGGGGTCCACGGCCACGCTCAAGCCGGTAGGTTCGGCGAAGGCGGATGCGGAAGGCGCCAACATGCGGCGCGCCGACCGCGTGGCCGGGGAGATTTGGGTCAAGACGCTGGACCCCATGACCAACTTCATCGGCAGCACGGCCGATATCAGTGCGGCCGGTATGTTCGTCCACTGCCTGAACCCGCTGCCCGCGGGCGAGCGCTGCGTGGTGGAGATCGCCGCCGACGGCCACGAGGCCACCTGCGACGCGTGGGTCGTGCGCTCCCTCGCCGACGGGCGCCAGGGCATGGGGATCGTGTTCAAGGACCCCGATCCGGCGTTCCACGAGGCCGTGGACGCCCTGGTGGAGACCTGCCGCCGCCACGGCCCCGAGGTCGCCTGCTGCACCCTGCGCTTCGGCGAGACCCTGGCGTGGTGAGGGCCCCCGCCCGCATCGTCCTCGCCGCCGCGCTGTGCCTGTGGCTTCTGCCGGGGGCGGCGGCGGCCGGGGAGGGCGTCGAGCTGCAAGTGGTCACGGTGCCCACCGGCACCTCCGCCATGCTTACCTACCTGAACGCCGCACTCTACCCCCACGGCCCGCGCTTCACCCCCTACCTGGGCCTGGACGGCGCCTCGCTTCCGCAGCCCGACCGCTCCGCCGGCGTCCCGACCGACGACGTGACGCGCCTCGACCTGCGCGCCCGCGCCGGCCTGCGCCTTGCGGCGGGCCATGACGCCGGCGTGCGCCTGTTCGTGACGGTCAGCGCCGCCAGCCTGGACGCCGACAACCGCCTCGATACCCGGTCCGCCGACCCCTTCGCGGGCGTCGGCCTGGCGTTTATCCGGAGTTTCTAGCACCGCTTCCAGCCCCCCTCCCGGACCCCGGCCGCCGCCTCCCCCTCCACGGCCGCCGGGGCCCGGGAGTTCCTCCCGCCCCGCCCCGGGCTGGCCACGCCCCCCCGTAGTCCTCTACAATCGCCCCGTCTGCACAATTCGAGATCCTTTTTGTACGGAGGCCGCCATGCGCCGTTTGCCGCTGATCGCCGTCCTCTGCCTGTTCGTGTCCACCCCCGCCCTCGCCGACGACGGCGGCCCCGACCCGCGCTTCGCCCGCGGCTCGTGGATCCTGTCCTTCACCCTGGACCCGCTCAGCGGCCTGACGCCCGGGATCGGCTACTATCTGGCCGACAACTTCTCCGTGATCGCGCACTTGGGCGTCGACAAGTTCACCCAGGAGAACCCCGGCCTCCCGGACGACGAGGTGCGTGAGAGCGAGTTCGCCGCCGAGGCGATCTTCGACTTCCCCCTCGACGGGCCGGTCGTTCCCTACGTCGGCGCCGGCGGCGGGGTCTTCGACCGCGTGGACGACACCGCGGGCGTCACGACCCTGGACGTCAACGGCAGTGAGTTCCACGTCCTGGCGGGATTGCGCTTTCTCGTGGGGACCATGGGCTCGATCGACGTTTATGTCCAGACCGGCTCGACCAAGATCGAGGACAACCTGTCCAACGCCAGCGCCGACGGCACGGCCTCGGCCGGCGGCTTCGCCTACTCGCTCTATTTCTGGTAGGGCGTCCCCCGACCTACTCGAACTGCTTGCGGAACGCCGCGAACGCCCCCTCCAGCGCCCGCACCCGCGCCTCCAGCGCCGCCACGCGCTCGTCCTCCGCCTGCACCTTGACCCGCGCCGCCTCCACCGGCACCTCGCCGGGGGCCTCCTCGACGACCTCCGGCGCCCCCGAGAGCAGGTGCGCCCAGCGCGGCTCCTTGCGCCCCGCCTGCCGGGGCAGCTGCGTCACCAGCGGCGGCTCGTGCCCGCCCAGGGCCGTGAGCGCCGCCTCCACCGCGTCCAGGCTCTCGAACGGGTGCATCCGGGACGCCCGCCCCTTCAGCTCCCCCACGGTCTGGGCCCCGCGCAGCATCAGCTCGCACAGCACCGCCACCCGCGCCGCCCCCAGCGGCACCCGCTCCGTGAAGGAATGGCGGTACTTCGGCGCCCGCCCCCCCGCCGTCACCGTGCGCACGATGAGCCCCCGGTCCTGGAGCCGGTCCAGCGTCCGCACGACCAAGGTCTCCTCCAGGGCCATGACCGGGTCCCGGTTCGACTTCTGGTTGCACGCCGCCGTCAGGGCGTTGAGGGTCATGGGGTAGTACTCGGGCGTCGTGACCTGCTTTTCGATCAGGCAGGCCAGCACCCGCGCCTCCACGTTGTCCAGGACGATGTCCACGCCGCGCGCCTCCCGGCCGGCGCGCCCCCACGGCGCCCGGCCGGGCAAGCGTAGCGCAATCCACGCTCCCCGGGCCCGCGTCTGATCCGGAACGCGGGCCGGGGGGGGGGCGGTTACGGCGCTATTGGTCGCTGCAGGTGAACGAGCTGAAGGGCGTATTGCCCGTTACGGCAAGGGCGTACGTATCGCACACGTCCGCGTCGAAATACCTGACGTGGATGTAGATATCCCGCCCCGAATCGGTACCGATCGGAATGCCGAGGAGACTGCTCTCATCCCAGGCGAGCGTCACGGTGTCGGTTCCACCAGCGCTGTGGTTGCTCGACGCCTCGCCGCTTCCGGTGCAGCCGTCGCAGATTGCCGACAGGTCATAGTCAGTCCCCGGTGCCGGCTGCAGCGTGATTCGGACGGACAGGGGCACGGCGGACAGGGAGCTGTCGTCCTCCGTGACGTGGACCCGGAACCACTGGTCGCCCTTGCCGACGAAGACCGCCGTGTCGGCGCCGTTGTCGCCACGCACCGGGGACAGTACGACGGCCGCACCGGGGCAGGCGTCGGGAATGCGGAGGTTGAACTCACAGCCGTCGACCGACAGGCCGTTGGCGTCGCAGGTGCCCGGCGCGCAGGCCAGGGCGCAGCCCTCGTCCACCGTTCCGTCGCAGTTGTCGTCGATGCCGTTGCAGACCTCGAGTTGTCCCGGATGGACCGCCGGGTCGGTGTCGTCGCAGTCGTCCTCGGCGGCGAAGCCGTCACCATCGAAGTCCGTAACGGGGTCGGAGCAATCGGGCACGCCGTCGCCGTCGGTGTCCGTGACGCCCTCGTCCACCAGGCCGTTGCAGTTGTTGTCGATGCCGTCTAGGCACACCTCGTCCGCGCCCGGGTGGATGTCCGGGTTCCCGTCGTCGCAGTCCGTGTTGGCCGGGAAGCCGTCGCCGTCGCCGTCGGGGGCCTCGCAGACCCCCGCCAGGCAGGTCACACCCGTGCCGCAGACGACGCCGCACGCGCCGCAGTTGTCCGCGTCGGTGACCAGGTCGAAGCCCTCGTCCACCACCCCGTCACAGGTGTCGTCGTTGCCGTTGCACGCCTCGGCCGCCCCCGGGCTGACGTCCGGGTTGGTGTCGTCGCAGTCGCCTGCCTGTGGGGCGTAGCCGTCGGGCGCGTCGCAGGCCATCACGCTCGAGGTCTCGTCGCCCCAGCCGTCGCCATCCGCGTCGGCGTAAAAGGTGCCCTCGCCGATCGCCCCGGGCTCGTCCACGCGTCCGTCGCAGTTGTTGTCGATGCCGTCCAGGCAAACCTCGTCCGCCCCCGGGAACACGCTCGCGTCGGTGTCGTCGCAATCGACGAACCCGCCGCAGTACGCCTGGGCGAAGTAGGTGTCGCCGTCGGCGTCGGTGCAGGTCGGGCAGCCCTCGTCCACCGCCCCGTCGCAGTTGTCGTCGCTGCCGTTGCAGGCCTCGGCGGCGCCGGGGTGGACGGCGGCGTTCAGGTCGTTGCAGTCGTCCAGGGCGTCGAAGCCGTCGTGGTCGCGGTCCGGGCACAGGTCGATGTCGCCCAGGTCGGTGCGCTTGCCGCGCCGCACCTCGACGTCGTTGACCACCTCGAGGATGTCCCCGCCGCGCGCCAGGACCACGCTGTAGGTGCCCCGCGGCACGAAGCTGAAGCGCACCTTGCCGTTCGGCGGCGCCACCGCGGTGTACGAATGCCCTGGCAGGTAGGCGGTGATACCGGCCGCGCCGCCCTCCACGCAGTGGACGATGTGCAGGGAGATTTCGCCGGCTTCCTGGATCCGGTCCAGGTCGTAGTAGTGCCGCTCGTGCCCACCGTCGTGGTCGCCCGACCCGTACGCGGTGCTCCCCGTCATCGGCAGCCCCATCAGGACCGCCGCCAGCACGACCTCCAGGCCGCGTTGCCGCATGGCTTCCTCCCCACCGTCACGGATCGGCGCCATCCCCTGCGCCGGTCCGAACCTGTTCAGATGCCTGAACCTATATCAAACCCAGCCCTTAAATGTCCAGAAAAAATGCGGTCGAAACCGGTTACCCCGGCTCATGTCCCGCCTCCGGCCGGCCGATACGACCCCGGGGCCCGGTGCGCCTGGGCTTGGGCCCCCCAACGGGAGGATTCGGTCATGGATCAGCGTCGGCGCATGCGCGTGGAGTGTCACCTGGCGGCCTCGGTGGGCGGCCCGGAAGGGGAGCGGATTCGCGGCTGGGTCCGCAACATGAGCGGCATCGGCATGTTCGTCGAGACCGACGGCCGCCTGCCCGAGGGCACCCGCTGCGAGGTGGCCATGCTGACCGGCGAGGGCGACGACGCCCGCCCCGCCCACGCCGTGGGCGACGTGGTCCGGCACGAGCCCGACGGCATGGTGATCCACCTGGTCAAGGTGGACCCCGACGCCGAGGACGCCGTCCGCGCCATGCTCTCCCGCGTCGGCTGACGCTCCGGCGCCCATAGCGCCCGGCCTTCCCTCCTCCCCCCGCGATCCCGCCCCCCAACCGGTTGGGGGAAAGCCGTGCACGTCCGCGTTCGCCGCGCCCGTCCCGTAGCGCCCGCCCCGCCCCCTCCGGTATCCTTTCCCGCGCTCACCCCCCCCCAGCGCGAGAGGTTTTCCATGCGGACCCCTGCACGCATCGCCCTGCTGGCCATCACCCTCGTGGCCGTTCCGTCCGTCGCCGTGGCCGAGGACGCCGCGTCCGTCCCCCACGGCCGGGCCCAGATGTCCATGACGCCGGCCGACTCCGAGGCGGCGCTCGCGCAGGCCCGGGCGAGCGGCGACCAGGCGGCGGAGGCCGACGCGCTCGCCAAGCTCGGCTCCGTCTACCTGATTTCGGGCCGCTACGGCGAGGGCATCCAGGCCCTCCGGTCCAGCGCCGACCTGTACCACCGGCTCGGCAACGACGAGACGGCCCGCAAGCTGAACAAGATGGTCGAGATGTTCGACGCCCGGCAGCCGGGCCACGCCGAGCACGCCGCGCCCTGAGCCGGCCCCCGCGCCGGCCTCGCGACCTTGCGAAGCCGCCCCCGATGGGGTAGGGTGCCTAACATGCCTTCCTCCGCCGCGCAGAGCGGGTTGTCGGCGCGAAAGACCCAATGGTGGTGTGTGCTCGCGCTCTTCGTCGGCGCGGCCGTCTTGGAGCTTTCCGGCGCCCTGACGCTCCTCGCGCCGTACATGGCCGCGGTCGCCGCCGTGTGGACGGGCATCCTGTCGGCCACCCACCCGTGGGTCGTGCGCCGCATCCCCAACGTGCGCGGCGCGATCGTCCTGACCGGCGTCGTCATCGCGGTGGGACTGACCCTGTACGCCGTGAACACAGGGCACTTCCATGGCCACGCCCAGGCCATGGAGCACACCGTCTCCCCCCCGTGATCGTCCTGGTCGTCACGTTCGAGTCGGCGTTGTCGGAGGACGAGGTCTTCGCCGTGGCCCGGGAGCGCCTGCCCGAGTTCCAAAAGCTGCCGGGCCTGGTCCAGAAGTACTACATCAAGGGCGACAAGCCGAACCACTACGGCGGGGTCTACGTGTGGGACTCCGCCCAGTCCCTGAACGCCTACCGCGAATCCGACCTGGCCAAGAGCATCCCCGCCGCCTACAAGACGGTCGGGCCGCCCACCATTCAACGGTTCGAGTCCGTCTTCCCGCTGCGGGCGTAACGCCGCGCGCAAACGGCGGGCGGGGAGGGTAGGGGCGGCCGTCGCCCCCGACCCGCCGCCGTATACTGCCGGTCATGTGCGGCCGCTACGCCCTCTACACGGACCCGAAGACGCTCCTCATGATCTTCGAGTTCAGCCAGGTGCCCCGCGACCTCGTGCCGCGCTTCAACATCGCGCCGTCCCAGGACGTGCCGGCCGTGCGCGCCGGGGCGGAGGGCGGCCGGGAGCTGCGCATGCTCCGCTGGGGCCTGGTTCCGTCCTGGTCGAAGGGCCCCGAGGGCGGCTACAAGATGATCAACGCCCGCGCGGAGACCGCCGCCGAGCGCCCGGCCTTTCGCGCGGCCCTCGCCCGGCGCCGCTGCCTGCTACCGGCGGACGGCTTCTACGAGTGGCGGACGGAGGGCAAGGTCCGCACGCCCCACTTCATCCATTTCGCGGACGGCCGCCCCATGGCGCTCGCGGGCCTGTGGGAGCATTGGCAGCGCGACGGAGAGGCCATCGACTCCTGCACCATCCTCACCACCGCCGCCAACGACCTGGTCGCGCCCATCCACGACCGCATGCCCGTGATCGTCGATCCCTCGGACTTCGCCCGCTGGCTTGACCCCGAGGTCACTGACCCCTTGGCCGTCGAGGACGTCATGCGGCCCTTTCCGCCGGATCGGATGGAGGCGTACCCGGTCAGCCGGCGGGTGAACAACCCGAGGAACGACGACCGGGGGTGTGTTGAGCCGGAGGGGGCGTAGGAAGGCCCGGCCGGCGGGTGGGGAGGGCAGCGACCACACCACTCTGGGCCGCGGTACGTCGCAAACCCCGAGGCTTGCCG
>CAZGRJ010000009.1:17032-38598 GCA_964528115.1 uncultured Nitrospirales bacterium | reverse complement strand
GCATGGACCCCCGCCTTTGTGCCCGACAGGCGCACGTGCAGCCGCCCCGCAACGTGGCAGGTGGCCGAGACGGGGAGCGGCAGCGCGCCCCACGCGTGCATCCGGTCCAGGGCCTCGGCGGCGGTGCATTCATGCGCCAGCGTGACTTCCGTTTCGGGGCGCGGCAGGACCCGCAGGGAGACCTCCAGCAGGACGCCGAGGGTCCCCATGGCGCCGGTCATCAGGCGCGACACGTCGTAGCCCGCCACGTTCTTCATCACCTCGCCGCCGAAGCGCAGCACCTCGCCCTTGCCGGTGAGCACCCGCGTCCCCAGGACGAAGTCCCGCGCCGCCCCCGCATAAGGCCGCCGGGGACCGGAGAGGTTGCAGGCGATCGTCCCGCCGAGCGTGGCGCCGTCGCCGAACGCGGGGGGCTCGAACGGCAGCATCTGCCCGGCGCGGGCCAGGGTCGATTCGATCTCCGAAAGCGGTGTCCCGGCGCGAGCGGTCAGGAGCAGTTCCGTCGGCTCGTGCCGCACGATCCCCCGGTGCCCGGCCACGTCCAGGGGCTCGCTCTCGGCCGCGCGGCCATAGAAGCCCTTCGTCCCGCCGCCCCGGATGGAGAGGGGCGTGCCCGCTTCGGCGGCCGCGCGCACGGCGTCGGCCAGAACTACGGTGAGGTCCGCGTCCCGCGCCACGCTCAGAACCGCTCCAGTTCGGGGTGGGGGAGGGCCCCGGCGTGGACGTGCATGGCCCCCAGCTCGGCGCAGCGCCGCAGGGTGGGAACGGCCTTGCCGGGGTTCAGGAGGCCGTCCGGGTCGAAGGCCGCCTTCACCGCGTGGAACGTGCCCAGCTCGCCCGCCGCGAACTGCCCGCACATGGGGTCGATCTTCTCCACGCCCACCCCGTGCTCGCCCGTGATCGTGCCGCCCGCCTGCACGCACAGCTCGAGAATTTGCGCCCCGAACGCCTCCGTGCGGGCGAGCTCGCCGGGGCGGTTGGCGTCGTACAGGATGAGGGGGTGGAGGTTGCCGTCGCCGGCGTGGAAGACGTTGGCGACCGGCAGCCCGTAAGTTCCCGACAGGTCCGAGATCGCCCGCAGCACTTCCGGCAGGGCCTTGCGGGGGATCGTCCCGTCCATGCAGTAGTAGTCCGGCGCGATCCGCCCCACCGCCGGGAAGGCCGCCTTGCGCCCCTTCCAGAACGTCGTCCGCTCGGCCTCGTCACGCGACGCGCGCACCTCGGTTGCCCCGCGCGCTTTGACCAGCCGGTCCACGGCGGCCACGTGCGCGTCCACCTCGGCCGCGCCGCCGTCCACCTCGCACAGGAGGATCGCCTCCGCATCCAACGGATAGCCCGCGTGGACGAAGTCCTCCGCGGCCCGGATCGCGAGCCGGTCCATCATCTCGAGCCCCGCCGGCAGGATGCCCGCCCCGATGATGTCGCCCACCGCCGCCGCCGCGCTCCCCACGTCGTCGAACGCCGCCAGGACCACCCGTGCCGTCTCGGGCTTCGGCAGCAGGCGCACGGTGACCTCCACCACGACGCCGAGCATCCCCTCCGAGCCCGTGGCGAGGGCGAGGAGGTCGTAGCCCGGCGCGTCCAGGCCGGCGCCGCCCAGCTCCAGGACCTCGCCGTCCATCGTGACGAGCTTGATCGCCTGGACGTTGTGGACCGTCAGGCCGTACTTGAGGCAGTGCACGCCGCCCGCGTTCTCCGCCACGTTGCCGCCGATCGTGCAGGCGATCTGGGACGACGGGTCCGGCGCGTAGTAGAGCCCGTGGGGCGCCGCGGCGTCCGACACGGCCAGGTTGCGCACCCCCGGCTCCACCCGCGCGATGCGCCTGCGCGGGTCGATCTCCAATATCCGGTTCAGGCGCGCCAGGACCAGCAGGACGCCGCGCTCGTGGGGCAGGGCGCCGCCCGACAGCCCCGTGCCGGCGCCGCGCGCGACCACCGGGACACCCTTTTCGTTGCACAGGCGAAGGACCGCGCGGACCTGGTCCACCGTGTCCGGCAGGACCACGGCGAGGGGCATGCGGCGGTAGGCCGAGAGGCCGTCGCACTCGTACGGCCGCAGGTCCTCCGGGTCGCTTAAGGCGGCGCCCGGCGGCAGGAGGGCGGAGAGGCGGCGGATCAGGTCGGCCCCGTCCACCCGGTCGAAGCTGTGCTCGTGTGTCGGTCCGCCCATGCCTACCGCGTCCCCCGGTATCTTGCGGGGGTGGCGGCCCGATGCGCCACCGGGCGGTGGCGGCGCGGTCTAGGGGACGGGCGGCGCCGGGCCGTCCCGGGGGGCGCGGGGCGCGCCACACCCCCCGGGCGGCCCGCCCGCGTTACGGCTTGCCGACCGGCGGATGGATCTGGACGTTGCCGCCGTCCAGGTCGCCGTCCGCCTCGAAGACCACCACGGTCATGGTCGGGTCGTACACCGTGATCGCGAAGTGGTCCTTGTCCTTGCCCTTCTTGCCCGCCGGCTCGCCGCCGTCGAGCACGTAGCCCACAAAGGGATAGCCGTCCACGCCGTTCAGCCGGCCCGTGCCCTCGAAGTCGGCGCGGTTGATGGCGAAGCCCTTCTTGCCGCCGGGCTGGTCGGGCCCGGTGCGGTCGACCACGGAGCAGTCCGTGATGTGGACGTCGTTCGAGTGGAAGTTGTCGCCCGTGTTGTGGTCGATCACCTCCCACGACCCCGACGCCGGCGGCCCCACGTTCCCGCCGAACGTGAAGTCCTTGCTCCCGCTCTGGAGGCCGGCGTTGTGGAACCCGCCGGTGGTGATCCAGCACGAGCCGGGCACGTCCTCCTCCACCACCACGCTGGCCAGGGCGCCCGAGCCGTTCATCTCGACGATCATCGTGTCCACCCCGGACAGGCCGATGCCGTCGATCGTCACCACCCCGTTGTCGTCCGTGTTCGGGACGGTGATGAGGTTGGGCGGCAGACCCGGGCCCGAGAGGATGATGTTCGTGCCCGTCTCGCCCTCGTCGCGCTCGACGTCCATGAGGGTCACGGAGTTGACCGTGACGGTGCCCTTGCCGTTGTTCTTGATGCTCCCGAAGTCGAGCTCGAAGAACTCGCCCTTCAGGTCGTCGTCGTTCGGAACGTCCACCAGGCCGTCGTGGTCGGCGTCCTTGAGGAACACGTCGATCTCCAGGATGTTGTAGAGCGGCGTGTCGTTGGTGGTCTCGCCACCGATGCCGACCCCGGGCCCGCCGAAGACCTCGTTGGGCGTGCCCAGGTCGCGGTCGACCCCCATGGCGATGGAGACCGAGGCCGCCGACGAGTCGAAGATGACCGCCGCGTTGGTGCCGCTGCCGAACCGCGGGTTGAAGGCGTACACCCCCACCGTGCCCGGCAGGCTGCCCGTGATGCCGGCGCCGCTGGATACCTCGTCCACGATCGTGCCGGGCGCCAGACCCTCGAAATCGATGTCGACCGCGAGGGCCGGGAGCGCGCACGCCCCCGCCAACACGGCCGCGAACCCGGCGCACACAAGGGCGCCGGGCGCATACCTGCTCTTCATGGGACTCCTCCCCGAAACAATGTTGCCGGAGCCCCATACCCGGCTCTACGCCGGGCCGCCCGCGCCCCGTACCGTCTGCACCACCTGTTCCTCGTCCGCCGCCCCAAACACAACGGACGTCCCCTGCGCGATCGTTGACCAATTCTAGCAGGCCTCTCCGGAAGGCGCCAGAGGCCGCCATCCCCTCCTAGCCCGCCGCCCGGGCACCCTCGGGCCGGCCGGCCATGCGGGCGTGGGCCAGCGCCAGGGCGTCGGCGTCGCCCACGTTGCCCGGGAAGATGACGACCGGGAGGTCGGGGAAGCGCGGGTGGTCCGGCGGGCAGCGCACCACGGAGCACCCCGGCAGCACCTGCCCCAGCACCCGGGAGGCGCGCAGCTCCAGGCCCCGGCTGAGGGTCTCGTTCGACGTGATGCCGCCCTTGGCGATCAGGTAGCCGATCCCCTCCGGCAGCCCCCGCACCACGTCCACCAGGAAATCCGCCACCCGCGCCCCGAAGGCCAGGCGTTCGGCCGGGTCCGTGAAGGTGACCTCGGCGCGGCTCGTGAAGACCACCGGCGTCCGGCCCGCCGCGTGGGCCCGGGCCGCCGCGTCCAGCGTCTCGCTCAGCAGCCTCTGCGGATCCCGCTGGACCCGCGCCACGTCCACCTCCACCGGCGCCACCCCCGGCTCGCGCAGCAAGGCCTCCAGCTGCGCCGTGGTGCGCCGGACGTGGGAGCCCACCACCACCGCGCCGGGCGCGTGCCCCCTTGCGTAATCGCCGAATGCCTCGGGCCGCACCGGCTGGGGCGGCAGACGCGCGAGGCTCGTCAGCAGGCTCGCGCCGCTGCGGAACAGGAACCGCTTGCCCCCGGCGACGGCGGTCAGGAGCTGGTCGCAGAACCGGTCCAGGTCGGCCTGGGCCTCCGCGTCCACGACGCAGCAGGCGTTGCCCGAGAGGGCCGTGAGCCGGTCCAGGCAGTCGCCCCGGACGTCCTCCAGGAGGAAGCGCTCCACGGCCGAGGCCGGGATGCGCCCCTGCGTCTTCTCCGCCACGTAGTCCGGGAGGTAGCTGGTGGAGAAGCCGAACACCTTGTCGCGGGCGAACTCGGTCTCGTGCACCGGGGTTTCACGGCCGTCCGCCACCAGGTAGTGGACGCTGTCGCGCGTGATGCGGCCGCCCTCGAAGAAGGCGGGGACGAGGAAGTGGGCGTCGAACGGCCCCAGTTCCTCGGCGATCACGTCCGTCTCCACCGGGTAGTGGCCCCGCAGGGTGGAGTCGGACCGGCTCACCAGGATCGGCCGGACCGGCGTCTCGCAGTCGTCCAGGGCCGCGCGCAGGTTCGCGCACGCCTCCCGCGTGACGGCCGCGGCCTCGCCGGCCGACATGCCCCGGGTGTTCGTCAGGACGAAGAACAGGGGCTCGCCGTCCGCCAGCCCCTCGGCCAGCGTGGCCTTGTCCCACCGCGTCAGCAGCAGGCAGCCGTGGACGGTCTGGGAGCCGGTGGGGTCGTCGTCCAGGACGATGATGCGCAGGTCCGACACGGGCCCGCCGGCGTCACCCGGAGAGGGCGGCGGCCCGGGCCGCGAGGGCGTCCGCCGTGATGCCGTTGAACGCCAGCAGCTCCCCCGGAGAGGCCGCCGTATCGCCCCGCTTCCAGCACACCACGTCGCGCGGGCACGTCGCCCGCAGCAGGACCGGCTCCAGGCACGCCGCCACGCCGCCGCTCACCCCGATCAGGGCGTCGCCGCCGAATGTCCGGGCGAATTCCGTGTCGTCCATGAAGTCGCCGTCCGGCTCGGCCACCGTGTCCCACGCCAGGTCGCCCGGCCGGTAGAGGCGGCGCGGGTTGACCATGGCCACGATCCGCACCCGCACCCCTTGCGCCTCCAAAAGCTCCTTCGCCTCGAACACGGGCAGGAGCACCATGTCACCCGTGACCGCGAAGACGGTGAGCGGCCCCTTCCCGGCGGGTGACTCGTACAGGACCGCGGCGCCCGTCTCCACCGCCGCCTTGGCCTCGTCCGGCGACAGGTACACCGGCAGCGGGCTCTTGGAGGCGAAGATCGCGTACCCCTTGTTGAACGTGGCCGCGGCGTGGGCGTACGCGGCCTGGATCGAATTCGCGTCGCACGGGAACAGGGGATAGACGTTGCCGTTGCGCATGAGCGCGGCGAAGTAGCCCTCGATCTCCGGGCGCTCGTGGGTCCAGCCGTTGCGGCCCTGCTCCAGGGCCCCGGCGGTGAACATGCACACGACGGAAGGCGCCTTCCGGCGCAGCTCGGCCATGGCCTGGGTGACCGTCTGGACCAGGGGCACGCCGTTGACGGCGAAGGACTCGTAGCTCAGCCACAGGGACCGCCCCCCCATGAGCGCCACGCTCGACGCGAGGCCCGCGCAGGCGTCCTCGTTCAGGGGCTCGTACACCTGGCCCGTCATGTCCTGGTTGTAGAGCGGGTCCGGCGTCGGGTGGCGCACCTTGAGGGCGTCGTTGACGTTCTTCATGCCCGAGGCCTCGTTGCCGTCGGCGCTCGTGACGACGAAGCGCGGGTCCGCCTTGCCCACCTGGGCGACGACCGCCCCCATGGCCGTGGAGGGCACGGCCTTGTCGCCCTTGTCGAAGTCCTGGAAGGCGAGCTTCGGCAGGGCGGGCGGCAGCGTCTCCCGCTCCGTGGCGATCACCTTCCCCGCCGGTCCGCCCCCCGCCCGGGACAGGTTGTCGCGCACCAGCGCCCACGCCTCCGGGGCCAAGGCGAGGGCCTTCAGGGGCTCGGCGATGTGGGGCTGGTCCAGGGTGTCGCCGGGGTAGAGGTTGTGCGACTTCGCCCCCCGCGCGTGGATGCCCGCGCCCTTCATCTGCTTGAACAGGACCGCCGTGAGCGTCCCCGACAGGGCCGAGCGCGCCGCCCGGTCGAAGCCCGTAAGCACGCCCCGCGCGTACGCCATCCGGGCCTCCAGGGAGAACCGCGTGCTGTCCGCGAACGGTCCCTCCTGACCGGAATCGTCGAAGTCCTTGGCGTCGATGACGACGATCTCCTCGAAGCCGTGGGCCCGCCACAGGCCGGCCATGGCCTCGTTCGTGAGGGTGGAGGCCATGGCGTGGTGCTCCTGGGAGTAGCCGTTCCAGACCAAGATCGGCAGGAAGTTCGTGACCTCCGGGAACGCCGTGTGGAAGTGCATCATGGACGGCAGCGGGTAGGGCTCCCCCAGGCCGCCGTCGCCCAGGGTCACGGCGAACAGCGTGTCGCGGTGGACGTAGGCGCCCCCCATGGCGAAGTGCTGCCCCTGTCCCAGGGGCCCGGACGGGGCGAGCAGGCCCGGAATCGCCCCGGACGGGTGTCCCAGCAGCCCGCCGTGCTCGCGGAAGCGAGCGATGAGGTCCTTCACCGTGCGGATGCCCATGGCCTCCAGGGAGCCGTCCAGGAACGTGGCGCCGTAGTAGCCGGGCGCGTGGTGGCCGGGCTCCGCCATCAGGTGCTTGTGGCCCAGCAGGTAGAGCGCCGCGTGCCCCTCGGCCCAGGAGGCGAAGCCGCCCGGGTGCCCCGAGGCCTTGGCGCCCGTGACCTGCAACGCCAGGTAGCGCAGGGCGTCGGCCGTGAGCACGGTCTGGTACGCGGCCTCGTCGGACGCGGGGTCCACGGCCGTCGCCCCCGGCTTCACGGCGGGCGCGCGCCCGTATGTCTCGAACCCGGGGCGGGTTTCGCCCAGGTAGGTGATGCCCTCCAGGAAGGGCGGCGGGGCCGTCTGGCGCTCGGCGTCGGTGGTCATGGCGATTTCTCCGGACAAACGATTTGTCTCACCCTACCCCCCGGCGCTACAATTACGCAAGACGCAATCGATTCCACGATGTGAAATAACGACGTGAAGCAACCGTAAGATGCCAGCAACAGCCCCGAACGACGCCCCCACCGGCATTCCCACGATTCAGGTCATCGACCGCGCCGCGCGCCTGCTGGACGCGCTGGCGGCTGGCGGCGGCCGGGCGGCCCTCAAGTCGGTGGCGGCGGAGACCGGCCTGCACCCCTCCACCGCCCACCGCATCCTGGGGGCCCTGGCCGAGGCGGGCCTGGTGGAGCGCGACAACGGCACCTACACCCTGGGGCGCAAGCTGCGTGCCCTGGGGGCCCGGGTGCGGCGCGGCACGGACCTGCGCGAGGAGGCCATCGACGTGATGCGCGACCTGTGCGCCGAGGTGGGCGAGACCGTCAACCTGACCGTGCGCGAGGGCGACGAGGTGGTCTACGTGGAGCGCGTGTCGGCCGCGCGCATGATGCGCGTGGAGCAGGTGATCGGCAGCCGCGCCCCCCTGCACGTCACCGCCGTGGGCAAGCTCATGCTGGGCGAGCTGGGCGAGGATTTCGTGCGCGCCTACGCGAGGCGGACGGGCCTGCCCGCTTTCACCGGGCGCACGATCACCGCCGTCGGCCACCTCGCGGCCGAGGCCCGGTTCGCCGTGAAGCACGGCCACGCCACCGACGCCGGCGAGGCGGAGGAGGGCGTCGGCTGCATCGGCGTCCCCCTGCGCGACGCGACCGGCGCGATGGTCGCGGGCCTGTCCGTCTCGTTCCCCCTCGACCGCCGCCGCGAGGCGTGGGTGAAGCTGGTGAAGGACGCCGGCCGGCGCATCTCCCAGCGCCTGGGGTACGGCGAGACCTGACGAAGCGCGGTCCCCCGCGTGCCAAATCGGATGAATCGGCCTACCATGGCGGCTAAGGACGCGCTTCGGGAGGAGGCCATGCAGATCCGGGTCGGATATGAATTGATCTACGAGTGTCCACAGCCGACGCCCATGATCCTGACGCTGAACGTCCACTCCAGCCGCGTCTCGGATCTGGTCGCCCCGGACTACATCCTCACCGACCCGCCGACCCCGATGACGGCCTACCGCGACGGCTTCGGCAACTGGTGCACCCGCATCGTCGCGCCACCGGGCGATACCAGGATCTCCACCGACGCCGTCATCCGCGACAGCGGCCTGCCGGACGCGGTCGAGCCCGGCGCGCCTCAGCACGCCGTGGAGGAGCTGCCCACCGACACCCTCGTGTACCTGCTCGGGAGCCGCTACTGCGAGACCGACCGGCTCTCCGAGACCGCCTGGGCGCTGTTCGGGCAGACCCCCCTCGGATGGCCGCGGGTTCAGGCGATCTGCGACTTCGTCCACAACCACCTCAACTTCGACTACATGCAGGCGCGGGCCACCCGGACCGCCCTCGAGGCCTACGAAGAACGCAAGGGCGTGTGCCGCGACTTCACCCACCTGGCGGTCGCCTTCTGCCGCTGCATGAACATCCCGGCGCGCTACTGCACCGGTTACCTGGGGGACATCGGCGTGCCCCCGTCGGCGGACCCGATGGACTTCTCCGCCTGGTTCGAGGTCTACCTGGGCGGCCGCTGGCACACCTTCGACGCGCGCAACAACATCCCGCGCATCGGGCGCATCCTGATCGCCCAGGGCCGCGACGCGGCCGACGTGCCCCTGAGCAACACCTTCGGCCCCAACATCCTCAGGGGCTTTAAGGTCTGGGCGAGCGAGGTCGAGACCCAGTACGCGTCGTGACGCGCCCCGCGCCGGCGCTCCTGGAGCCGGACGAGCCGCCCCCCTTCGAGGTCGTGAACCCCGACGGCGCCGCCGCCGCGGTGCTCGTGTGCGACCACGCCTCGAACCGGGTCCCCCGCCGTCTCGCGAATCTGGGCCTCGACGCCGCCGCCCTGGCCGAGCACATCGCCTGGGACCCGGGCGCGGCCGAGGTGGCGCGGCGCCTGTCGGCGCTCATCGACGCGCCCCTCGTCCTGAGCGGCTACTCGCGCCTCGTCATCGACTGCAACCGTCCGCTCGCCCACCCGGGCGCCATCGCCGAGGTCAGCGCGGGCGTGCCCGTGCCGGGCAACCGGGGCCTGTCGCCGGCCGAGCGCGAGGCGCGCATCGCGGGGCTGTTTTCGCCCTACCACGCCGCCGTTGACCAGGTGCTAGACGCACGGGCCGGACGGCCCACGGCCCTGCTCGCCGTGCACAGCTTCACGCCGGTCCTGGACGGCCGCGCGCGGCCGTGGCACGTCGGGATCTCCCACTGGCGCGACCGGCGCCTCGCCGACCTGCTGCGCGGCGCCCTCGCCCGGGACGGGGACGTCACCGTTGGCGACAACGAGCCGTACCCCATCGAGCCGGAAATCGACCACACGATCCCCGTGCACGGCGAGGGCCGCGGCCTGCCCGCCGCCATGATCGAGCTGCGCCAGGACGGCCTGCGCACCCCGACCGACATCGCCGCGTGGGCCGATCGGCTGGCGGACGTCTGGGGACGGATCGAGGCCGATGCGGTGGCGCTCGCCGCCTCCCTGCCCGCCCACCCCTAGGCCCGCGTCGCGCACGCGGGCGGCCGGGCGTAGACTTCCGCTATCGGCAAAGGGACGTTCGGAGGATTCCCCATGGAAGACGGACAGGTGCTTCGGCACATCGACGACCTGGCGAAGGAGGAGCTTCGCCTCTACGAGAAGGACGCGCTGAGCGAGGCCGAGACGAAGCGCCTGCGCGCCATCTCGGTGGAGCTGGACCGGTGCTGGGACCTCCTGCGCCAGCGCCGCGGCCTGCGCGACGCGGAGGCGAACCCGGACACGGCGAGCGTGCGCCCGGCGAACGTCGTCGAACGCTACGAGGCGTAACCGGCGGGGTGCCCGGGCGGCAAGGAGGGGAGGAGCGGGGTGAAGAAACTGACCTGCCGGGACCTGGGGGGACCCTGTGACGCGGAGATCACGGGGGATTCGTTCGACGAGATCGGGCGCAACTCGCACGCCCACGTCATGGAGCGGATCGACGCCGGCGACGAGGCCCATCGCGCCGCCGCCGAGGGGATGCGAAATGCCTCGCCGGAGGAGCGGGCGGCCATGATGGCGGCGTTCGAGAGACGGTACAGCGACGCCCCCGAGGTCTAGGCCGGGCGACGGCGCGCGGGGGACTTCTTCGTTCCGGACCCGTTCAGCGCGACGGCCGCGCGGATGAGATCCTTGAACGCCTTTTCGCGGATCTCGCCGCCCTGGCGGATGTCGATGGCGCGCCGGACGTTCCCGTCCAGGCTGGCGTTGAATAGCCCCGCGGGGTCGTCGAGGGAGGCGCCCTTGGCGAACGTGAGCTTTACGACGGCCTTGTAGGATTCGCCCGTGCAGACGATCCCGTCGTGGGACCAGACGGGGGTTCCCCGCCACTTCCATTCCTCGATGATTTGCGGATCGGCTTCGTGGATGAGCTTGCGCACGCGGCCGAGGGTCTCGCCGCGCCAGTCGCCGAGCTCGGCGATCCGCTCGCTGATGAGCGCCGAGGGGGACTTGGCGGCCATGGGGTCACTCCGATCGATCCGCGATGCGCGGGGGAGCGGGTGGTGAGGGGCGGGAACTGGTGGAGGCGCCGGGATTCGAACCCGGGTCCGAGAACGCTTCGTCCGGGGCTTCTACGTGCGTAGTCCGCGTATGGAATCTCGCCCCGCCCCAAGCCCACGGACGGGCCAAGGACAGAGCCAGCACCCGAGTGTTCTCACCCCCGCCGTCAGGTACGGCCGACGGGGGCCAGCCCGGAGAAATGACGCCCCTTCCCGAAGCCCGGGCGACCCCGGGAGGAACGCCGACGGCCGTGGCCGCCGGGAGCCTACTGCCTAGTTACCTAGGCAGCAAGTGCGAATGCAGGCTCGTTGGCACTTGATTGGTTTTCCGGTGGTTTAACGAGGCCAACCGGAGACCTCGGCACGCCACCCCGGCTTCTTCGCCCCCGTCGAAGCCTGTCGCCCCCATGTCCAAGTCGGACGAGGGGCCCCATGCTCCCCACGAAGGAGGGAGGCCGGTCGCTGCCCATGCCTGTCAAAGACCCCTCGTACGTGGGAAATGGTAGCACGGCGCCCGTTTGCGCGCCGGGGCGCCGGTATAATCGGCCCGGGGGGTTGTCCACAGGCCGTGTCGGCGGAATTCCCCCCGATGTAACTCGGACGACGACGGGATGCGCGTGAAATCCACCGAATCCATGGCCGGCTCCAGCGGGGCATCCCTGTCCAGGGGCGTGCCGGAGCACATCCTGAAGGTGGGCGCCCTGGTGTTTCTGTTCACCGGGTCCGGCGCCGCCGAGCGCAAGTACCCCACGCGCCTCATCGGATACAAGGAGGGCCGCTTCCTCCTGGTGGACATGCCCATCGAGAACGGCCGCCCCGTGCCCCTGGCGGAGGGCGACAAGGTGGTGCTGCGCTACGTCCTGGACGGCGAGGTGTTCGGCCTGCGAACCTCGGTGTGGCGCATCCAGTTCCAGCCCGAGCCGCTGGCCTTCCTCACGTTCCCCACGGAGATCGAGAACGTCCCCCTGCGCGCCGAGCCCCGGGTGCCCGTGCGCCTGCCGGCGGTGATCTCCTGGCTGCCTGGGCGCAAACCCCCGTCGGGCCTCGCCTTCGGCTTCATCCGCGACCTCACGCCCCAGGGGGGTCTGTTGGAGATGACCCTCCCGGAGGGGGGCGAGCCGGTGGGGCGCAGCCTGCACCTGACCTTCGCCATCGGGCGCAGCGAGGAGGTGCGGGTCAACGCCGTGGTGCAGAACCACGCCGTGGACGGCGCCACCCACCGCATGGGGATCGCCTTCCACTGGACCGACCCGGACGCGCGCGACCGGGTGGTCACCTTCTGCGAATTGCACTAGAGCGGGATCGGCTTCGGTCAGGCGTCGGCGCGCATCGCGAGGAGCGACATGGTGCCCTCGCGCGCCAGGCCCGGGTCCAGGTCGAACGGCTCGGCGCCGTGCTGCTGGGTCAGGCGCGCGGCGGCGCCGGGCAGGATGCGGCCGAGCTGGGCCTCCAGGGCCTCCGCCTCCCGGTTGTAGGCGGCCACGGCCGCGCCGGCGGCGTCCTCGACCTGGATCAGCTCCCGGTTCACGGCGGCGAAGTCGGCGTGGTGGGTCAGCTCCGCGCGCCGCTCCATGGCCGACATCAGGCGCCCCAGGGCCCAGGAGAGGTCCGCCTCGCGGTGGGTCCGGTCCACCACCGTGGTGGCCTTGAGGGCCTCCTGGCGGGCGTTGCGCACGGCGGTGAGCAGGGGATCGTTCCAGGGGAAGTAGAGGGTGGCGATGGAGACCACCCGGGGCGCCAGGGAGAGGCGCTCCTTCAGGGTCCGCTGGACCCGGACCCACGCCCGCCGGGTGCGGCGCACCTGGGCCGCGGTCCCGGCCCAGGCCGAGCCCATGAGCAGCCCGCCCAGCGCCGCCAGGGCGCACAGGCCGATCCAGAGGAGGTCGTGTTCCCCCATCGTTGCCATCAGATGCCGAACGCCACCGACGCCACGGAGCGCACCGGGACGCGGCCGGGGGCCGGGGCTTCCCGCCCGTCGGGTGTCCCTTCCGGCGCGGGCCGGGGCTTGAGCAGGGTCATCATCGCCTCGCGGGCCACGGTGGGGTCCAGGTCGAACTGGTCCCACGGCCCCTCGTGCAGGGCGTGGCACAGGGCGCGGCGGAACGGCCCGCCGCAGGAGCGCGCCAGGGCGGCGGTACGCTCGTTGAACCGGGTGCGGGCCACGGCGGCCTCGTCCTCGTCGTGCACCACCTCGCCCGCCAGGGTCCGGAACCGGGGATGGCCGGCCAGCTCGGGGTGGGCCTCGGCGGCCAGCATCAGGCGGGCCAGGGCCCACGACAGGTCCGTTTCGGTGCGGGTCCGGGCCAGGACCGTGCGGGCCTGCATGGCGTAGTAGCGCGCCAGGGCCACCGCCTCCAGGAGGGGGGCCTCCAGGACCAGGTAGCCGCTCGCCAGGCGCACCAGCTCCAGGGTGTGGGCGTGGCGGTGCTCCAGGGCCTCCGTCAGGTCGTGGAACGACGCCTCGCGCCCCTTGAGCCGGAGGCGCAGCGCGCGGACGGTGAGGAGCAGCCAGCCCGCAGCGGCCGCCGCCACGAGGCCGGCCAAAAGCGGTGCCATGCCCGCTGCCAAGCCTGCCTCCAAGCCAACCTCCCGAATATGCGGCGCGCGGGTACGCGCGCGTCGTGGCATGGGCGCGTGGGCTGCGGCGCGTCCCCCCCACGGGGGCCACCACTGCCGGCGTCGTCCACCGGCGCCGGGCGCGTGGCCGCGACCGGGTCACGGCCGCGACGGGCCACACGTCCACACGCCTACGGCCTCTTATCGGCCCGGGCCCGGGCGCCCTTCAGGGGGCGTGAAGTCTTATTCGACGGCCGCCTGAACTTCCGGTCGAACTGGCGGCCGGACTGCCGGTCAATCTGCTGGTTAACTGGGCGGTTGCCGGGGCCCCCCGGTGTCGGGCACCATGCCCGCCGTGCGCGCCGTCACCGAGGCATTGGCCCTGCGTCGAACCCCGGGCCTGTACCGCGACCCCCACTTCCTCGCCGCCGTGGGCGGGGGCCTGTTGTTCTGGGCCCTTGTGGCCCTCGCCGCCGGGGTGCGCCCGGCGGGGCCGGGGGGGCTCCTCTCCTGGCCCTACCTCTACCTGGGGGTGGTGGCCCCCGTCCTGGAGGAGTTGGCCTTCCGGGGCGCCCTCCAGGGGTGGCTGCTGGAGACCGGGTACGGCCGGCGCCGGGGCCTGGGGCTCACGGCGGCCAACGTCACGACCTCGGTGGTCTTCACGGCGATCCACTTCGCCTACCACCCGCCCCTGTGGGCCGCGGCGGTGCTGTTCCCGTCGTTGATCTTCGGGCACCTGCGCGACCGCACGGGCAGCGTCCTGCCCGCCCTCTACGTCCACGTGTTCTACAATCTGGGGTACTTCGCCCTGACGGGCCTGCCCCCGGGGCCCGGCGCATAGACGCATCCACCCGCCCGGAGGCCGTATGTCCCCGTCCCCCCGAATCGTCCTGACCCTCGCGGCCGTGCTGGTTGCGGCCGCCGGGTGCGCCGGCGTGAAACCCACCCTGGGGCCGCCGCTGCCGACCGGGATGATCATCTACCAGCCGCCGCCGGGGGGGCGGTTCGACTACTTCCTGTACGTCAGCAACGCCGATCCCCGCATGGAGGACCGGCAGGCCCGCCTGGAGCGGGTCCGGGTCACGATGGCCCAGCGCTGCGACGACCCCCTGGTCGTGGACCTCTACGGCCACCAGGTGGGAACCTGGCCCGACGGCACGCCCCACGTCACCTACACCGTGGGGGTGGACTGCGCGCCCCACGCGGGCACCGAGCCGTGAACGCCGCCCATGCGGCCGCGCTCACCCTGACCCTGCTGCTCGCGGCCTGCGGCGTGACCGGGGGCGAATCCGGCGGCGGCGCCCCGGCCGGCCCCCCCGCCGGGGCCCGCGCGACCGCCGAGGTGGCCGGGGCGCGCCTGGGGCTCTCGGCCCAGGTGTGGATCGATCGGATGCCGGGGCCGGTCGGCCCCGCCGGTCCCGCCGCGCGCGACCTGCCGCCGGGGCCCCTGCACGTGGCGGTGCAGGTGGCGAGCGCGGACGGCTTCCCCGAGGGGGTGGCGATCGACCGGGTGTGGGTGACGGCCGGGGAGCGGACCTGGGAGAGCCCCCTGGCCTATCTGGTGAAGGCCGACGGCCGCCTGGAGGGGGGCGCCGCAGGCGGCCCGTCGTTGGGGGAGGGAAAGCCGGCGACGGTGGTCGTCCGGGTGACCGCCCCGGATGGCGTGCGCTACCTGGAGGCCCGGGTGCCCCGGGTGGCGGCGGCCTACTAGGCGCTCGCCGCGCGGTCCGGCGGCGGCGACCCGTCGCCGAGGGCCGCCCGCAGGGTGCCCCGCAGCTGCTCGGGCGTGAACGGTTTCGCGAGAAAGCCGGACGGGGTCACCTGCCCCACGCGCACGGCGGCCTCGTCCGCGCCGTAGCCCGAGATCACCACCACCGGCACGTCGGCCCGGAGCTCCCGCAGGTGGTGGAAGATCTCCGCGCCGTCCATGCCCGGCAGGGTCAGGTCCAGCAGCACGCACACGAAGCGCTCCGGCCGCTCGCGGAACGCCGCCACCGCCTCCCGCCCGTCCGGGGCGGCCTCCACGGCGAAGCCCAGGGACTCGAGCATGCGGCACGTCACCTCGCGCACCGACTGCTCGTCGTCCACCACGAGCACGGTGCCGGCGCCGGACCAGCCGTCCGCCGCGGGCTCCGGCGGCGCCGGCGGCACCGGGCGGCCCGATGGGGGCAGGAGGAGGCGGAAGGCGCTACCCCGCCCGGGGACGCTGGTCACGGCCAGGGCGCCGCGGTGGGCCTTGACGATGCCCCGCACGGCGCTCATCCCCAGGCCGCGCCCGGCGGTCTTGGTGGTGAAGAAGGGCTCGAACAGGCGCTCCCGGGTGGCGGCGTCCATCCCGGACCCGGTGTCGCTCACCTCCAGGAACGCGTAGTCGCCGGAGGCGAGGTCCGCGCCCTCGTAAGCCTCCGCCAGGTCCTGCCGGGACACGCGGGCGGTCCCGGTGCGCACGGCGACCTCGCCGGGCCCGCGCCCCACGGCCTCGGAGGCGTTCACCACCAGGTTCATGAGCACCTGGCGCAGCTGGGAGGGATCGCCCTCCACCGGGGGCAGGCCGCCGGCCAGGTCGAGCTTGAGGGTGACGCCCGGTCCCATGGTGACCTCGAGCAGGCGCGACACCTCCCGCACCAGGGCCGACAGGTCCAAGGGCCGGTGCTCCACGCGGCTCCCGGCGGCGTAGGCCATCACCTGGGCGCACAGCTCGGAGGCCCGGGCCGCGGCGGCCTCGATGCGCGCCAGGAACTCGGCCGTCTCGCCCCCCTCCGGGGTGCGCGCCAGGGCGGCGTTGCCCAGGACCGCGGTGAGCAGGTTGTTCAGGTCGTGGGCGATGCCCCCGGCGAGGACCCCCAGGCCCTCCAGGCGCTGGACGTTCTCCACCTGGGCCTGGAGGGCCCGGTCGCGGGTGGCGTCGCGGGCCACGATGACGTGGTTCGAGACGCGCCCCTTGCGGTCGCGCACCGGCGTGACCGCCTCCTCCACCTCCAGGGTGGTGCCGTCCTTGCGCCCCAGGTGGAGGGTGCCGTGCCAGGCGCGGCCCTCACGCAGGCCCTCGAAGATGGCGTCGTAGAAGCCGGGCTCGTGCCGGTCGGTGCGCAGGACCTCGGCGTACCGGCCCACCACGTCGTCACGGTCCCAGCCGAGGCGCTCCACGAAGGCGTCGTTGACGTACTGGATGCGGGCCTCCCGGTCCGCCACGAAGATGATGTCCTCCGCCTGGGCCAGGGCGGCGGCGAGGAGCGCGGTCTCCTGGGCGTCCGGGGCCGGGGCGGGGGGCTCGGCCGGGGCGAGGCGCAGGGCCCGGCGCGCCGTCCACCCCGCGCCCCCCAGGAGGCCGAGGGCCAGGAGAAGGATCGCCGCCGCCCCCCGCGCCGTCGCGGCCCGGTCCCGGGCGTTGTGCGCCTCCACGCCGGCCCGCAGGTCCTCCGCCTCGTCCAGGAGGCGGGCGGTCATCTCCACGTGGGTCCGGCCCAGGGGGGTGTCGGGTCCGCCCCGCTCGGGGTTCAGGAAGCGCGTCTCCGCCAGGCTGCGGACGTTGAGCAGGAACGCCCGCACCTTCCCCGCCCGGAGCGCCAGGTCGCGGGGCAGGCGGGAGAGGGGCGACGCGCCGGACGGGTCCCCGGTCATGAGCCGCTCGAGCTGCCGGTCGGCCTCGTCCAGGGGCCCCCAGACGGCGTCCGGGGCCGGGGTGCCGCCCTTGGCCAGGGTGGCCTCGGTGGCCAGGAACGCCGCCGCCGCGTCGCGCCCCAGGGACGCCGCCGCCTCCAGGCGCGCGGCCCGGGCCGTGGCCTGCTGGTGCACGAAGACCGGGGCGTAGATCGCCGCCGCGCCGGCCAGGGCGGCCAGGACGCAGGCGACGGCGTAAGGCGCCCACGGCCGGGAACGAACCCGTGGCGTGGCGCCCGGTGGCGCGTTGGCGAGCATGGCCCTAAAGGCGGATTGTACTACCGGAGGGCCGGCCCGCGGGGGCGGAGGAGACGGGGAGGCGCTACCAGCGCATGCGCAGGGTCAGGCGGACCCGGTTCTGGCCCGCGGAGAGGGCCGCCGACATGGGCGTGAACGGGCTCCGGCGGTCCGCGCCGCCGAAGGCGAAGGTCCCGGCCACGGCCGGCTCGCTCAGGCCCAGGGGCGCGTCGCTGACGCCGATGCGGTCCACGCCGCCGGGCACCACCTCGACCCCCAGGTGGTCCTCCACGTAGCGCACCACGTTGGCCAGGATGGAGAGGTGGCGCTCGATCCGGATGCGGGAGGGCGTCGGGACCGCGTCGGGGCTCACGCCCATCAGGTTCGTTTCCTCCGCCCGGCACGGGCACGGGGCCAGCCCGAGGGCCGCCACCGTCAGCGCCGTTGCCGCGAGAATCCAACGCATCATCACCTCATCATCACGAACCGACACAGCGCACAGGCGGGCAAAAAATTGCCCACAAACTGAACATTCGGTTCCCATTTCGGGTCCGGCGTGCCTCAGGCCGCCGCGCAACCCCTGCCACGGCCGCCCGCCACCGTTCCCGTGCCCCGTAAGGGATGCACGCTCCGGGCCAAAGGGGCAATTTCGGGGGGTTTCGCTGCCGCCCCGGGGGGTTCCGGCGGGGACGCCGCGAGGGGCCCGGTCCGGCCCCCGGCCCGGATCCGGGCGGATCGGGCGAATCCGGGCGCGGGGCGGAAAATATCTGACAAAAAATTAGACATTTTCCCCTGTCCCCCCCGAAGGGGGGATGCCGATAGGGCAGCGAAACAATCCGTCCGGGTGGGAGGACCCGCGCCCGTTCCGGGCCGGGGCGCTTCGGCGATGGGACCGACCGGGCCATATTTTGGGTGGGAGGCGATGATGTTCGAGTCCAATCGCAGGCGCGTCGGCGCGTGGCCGGCCTGGGCCCTGGCCGCGGGCCTGGCGGGGCTGGTCGCGGGTTGCAGCGGCGCCAGCAGTGGCACGGCCGCCGACGTGGACGGCCTCACGGTCCCCGAGAACATGAGCGTGGTCAAGGCCCAGGAGGAGGGCGCGGCCAAGCCGCGCGCAGCCGATCCGGTGGCCTTCAAGACCGACTTCGCCGGCCTCGCCAAGGCGTTTGGCGCGGCCGACACCCAGTACACCACCGACCCGGTCGCCACCTGGGTGTACGACCCGTCCATCCAGCCCCTGGACCTGGTCAACATGATCCTCTGCCTGATGGACCAGACCCGGGCCGACCAGATGGTCAACCAGGGCACCTACCTGGCGCTGGTGGACTACAACCGCTGCCAGCAGGGCTCCCAGGGCGGGGGCGGCGACTCCGGCCAGAGCGCCTCCGGCGGCAAGGGCGCCCAGTACTGGAACTTCATCGTCAACTCCACCCGCGCCTCCAACAGCGCGCCCCAGATCGTGAAGGTCTGGATCTCCGGGATCGAGCCCGACGGCCCGGCCGCCGGCGACCTGTTCCGCGTGGACGTGGAGACCACCATCACCGAGGGCGTCTCGGACACGAACCCGTTCGGCAGCTTCACCATGAACTACGCCTTCCCGGACGGCGTCGGCGGCTACGACGGCGGCGGCACCCTCAAGACCATGTCCGCCTCCGGCGGCCAGGTGGCCTTCACCGTGATCGAGAAGGAGGGCACCGAGCAGGTCTCCTACAGCCCCGGCGAGTCGTTCCACTACACCGCCGGCACCGTGGAGATGACCCCCGACGGCCTCGTCGGCCGCGCCCGCACCGTGATCCAGGACGAGGGCAACGACGGCGGCTTCGACTACTCCGACGGCGGCGCCTTCGGCATCACCTTCGACGCGAATCACATGCGCCGGGCCGAGGCCGACGACGCGGAGGACCTCGCCGACGAGGTCTATTCGAGCGACACCTGTCTCGCCCGCGGCACCTACAACACCCAGGTCTGGCGCTACGACCTCTACCACGCCGCCGACGGCACCTGGAAGGGCGACGCGGTCACGGGCGGCGAGCGGGTGGCGGTCAACAGCGGCTTCCCCTTCACCTACGACGACTCGGGCGACACGGTGTACGGCCACATCGGCTACTGGGGCATGTGGGTGGAGGACCCGGAGCTGGTCATCCCCGATGGGGCCACGATCCAGAAGGTCAACTTCTCCACCGGGGCGACCACGCCCTACACGGTGGTCAAGGCCCCGGGCAAGCTGATCCGCCGCACCGCCATGAACCTGGCCCTCTCCAAGCTGGTGGGGGAGACCCTCCAGTACTGGGGCGAGGTGGACGACGGCGGCGGCGCGCGCTTCTCCCAGTGGCAGGTGGCCTACAACGGCTCGGCCTTCCTGGTCACCGCCGAGATCACCGGCTTCGACGAGACGGGCCCGGTCACGAGCGCGGTCAGCCCGGCGGTGGACGTCACCCCGGCGACGAGCGAGTGGCTGGGGTTGTGGTCCGACAGCCTGGGCGGCGACGTGAACTACGTCGGCGGCGACGCGAACGTCACCTTCTACTCCCAGGAGTTCGTCGGGCCCGACGACGCGGTGTTCGACGGCGGCGCCCTCACCCTGCACTGCGTGCAGCGCTGCCTGAAGGCCGACATCGGCGCGTCCGACGTGGCCACCTGGGACGGCGTGTACGGCCCCGACGCGGCCTTCGACCTGTCGAGCGGCGTGACCGACTACGTCATCGACCCCGCCGACATGACCCTCACCCTGGGCGGCGGCGACGTGGCCCTCGTCGCCGGCGTGGACACCGACGGCACCGAGCACGACTGGGGCATGAGCACCGGCGAGATGGTGACCTCGGACGTGCTGGCCACGATGACCGACGCGTCCGACCTGTGGAACGCCGCGGTGGTCACCGTGACCTACCGCTGGGAGACGGGCAACAACGACTGGAACAAGTTCGTCGGGGTCAAGAACGCGAGCGACGTGTTCGCCAGCTTCGACGAGCCGATCCAGTTCGCCTACGAGCACGCCACGGCGAACGACCTGAACGGCGACTCGACCCACGACGGCAAGACGTTCCGCCTGAACTACGGCGGCAACGGCGACCTGTGGGGCATCCCGTCCGCGCCCGACCCGGACACGGGGCGCTGGTACTCCCTGTTCTCGATCAAGGACGGCACCGTGATGGGCCCGACGGGCACCGAGTTCGTCATCAAGGGCCGGGAGCGCGAGCAGTCCATGGCCGAGGACGCGGGCCAGTGCACGGCCCTCACCCTCACCGCGCCGGCGGCCGCGCTGCCCACCGAGGCGGACGCCGTGCCGGACATCGGCACCATGCCGGAGGTGACGGACGCCCCGGCGGTGATCGACGGGGAGCTGCAGACCGAAGAGACGTCGTAGGCCGCGTCGTAAGCCGAGACGTGATCTAGAGAAAAACGGCCCGTCTCGCGAGGGGTGGGTGCGGTCCAGGGGCCCCGGTTCCCGCTACGCGGGGGCCGGGGCTCCGCCGTTTCAGGGAGACGGGGCTAGCCGCCGAGGGCGAAGCCCACGAGGAGCGCCAGGGCCCACAGGGCCACGACCACGCCCATGCGGGCCTTGGGGGAATCGCCGATGCGGGGGAGCATCCGGGCCACGGGGCGGGCATGATAGGCCTCCCGCCCGGAAAGGGGAAGCCCTATTCGCCCGGGTCCGGCCCCTCCGGCCCGTCCGGTGCCGCCGCCCGGCGCCCGGCGCGCTTCTCGGTGCGCTTCTGGGCACGCTTCTCGGCGATCCACCGGGCCGAGAACAGCACGGCCCCGGCGGTGTGCAGGATGGAGAGGCGCGGGCTCACCCCCAGGGCGCCGTGCCGCACCCAGAACACGAACAGGGTCGCCGTCGCCACGGAGAGGGCCCACAGGCGCAGGTCGTAGCGCTCCCACACGGTCAGGCCCATGCCCAGCAGGCCCGCCACATACGCGGTGACCGTGAGGGGCGCCAGGACCAGGACCAGCACCGCCTCTCCCAGGGTGTCCGACAGGCGGTGCCCCGCCACGTCCGCCAGGACGAGCACCGCCACCGCCGCCCCCACGCCCAGGAAGCAGAGGTACGCCGCGTCCCGGGCCGTAGACCCCACCGCGCGGCCCCGTCAGTCCGGTCCGGACTTCGGGCCGGATTCGGGCCCCGGCGGGTCTCCGGGAGCGGGCGGGGGCGGCGCGTCGCCCCGCGCGCCGGGCGGGCGGCGGAACATGAAGAACGCCGCGCCCACCACCAGGACCCCCATCAGGGCCGCGGCGCCGCCCACGAGGTACTCGAGGATCGGGCTGTGGGA
>CAZGRJ010000009.1:8419-16932 GCA_964528115.1 uncultured Nitrospirales bacterium | reverse complement strand
CCCCCATCAGGGCCGCGGCGCCGCCCACGAGGTACTCGAGGATCGGGCTGTGGGAATAGTCCATGCGTCTATCGTACCCCCTGGGGTCGCCCCGTCCGGTCCGTCATCGCCCCTCCGCGTCCCAGAGGAACGGGCACAGGGTGTAGGCCCCCTCCCGCCCCAACAGGGCGAGGCCCTCGGCGGCGTAGAGCAGGGGCGCCGGCTCCGCCCGGGGTCCCACCGGACGGCGGGGCGGCGCGGCCACCTCCACCAGGCGGGCGTCGGTCGGCAGCCCGGCCAGCTCGCGGGCCCGCCCGGCGGCCTCGGCGAGGCCCCCCAGGGCATCCACCAGGCCCGCCTCCTTCGCGGCCGTCCCGTCGAACAGGCGGCCCCCCGCCACGCCGTCCACCTGCTCCGGCGTCATGTGGCGCCCGGCGGCCACCCGGTCGCGGAAGACCGCGTCCACCCGGGCGATGCCGCGTTCCACGATGGCCCGCTCCTTGGCCGTGTAGCGGTGCCCGGCGTCGTGCATGGCGACGTGCGCCCCCCGGGTCAGGTGCTCGCGCTTGATCCCCAGGCGGGCGAACAGGTCCCCGGCGGCGAGCTTGATCCACAGGGCCCCGATGGAGCCCGTGAGGGTCCCCGGCTGGGCGAACACCTCGCGGCACGCCGCCGCCGCGTAGTACCCCCCGGAGCCCGCCACCGCCCCCATGACGCCCACCACGGGCTTCTTGTGGTTCAGGGCGACGAGGGCCTGGAACATGGCTTCCGAGGCCGTGGCCGAGCCCCCCGGGGAGTCGATCAGGACCACGCACGCCGCCGCCCTCGGGTCCCGCGCCACGCGCCGGGCCGCCTGCACCACCGTCCGGTCGCCCGTCCGCGCCGAAACCACGATGGGGAGCGGCACGGCCGTCGCTCCGATGGGCGGGAAGCGGCTCAGCCCGCGCACGATGGGCCCCTGGATGCGGATCAGGGCCACGTAGCGCCCCGGCGGCCGGGGCGGGCGGCCCCGGAGGTTGCGCCGGGCCATGGGCCACGGGACGAGCGTCGCCGGGCGGGCCGCGTCGCCCAAGTGGACGGGCAGCGCCTCCTCCGAGAGCAGGCCGTCCACGAGCCCCGCGTCCTTCGCCTCCAGGTCCGTGAGCGGCCCCCGGTCGAGCAGCATCCGCGCCGCCGCGGGCTTCAGGTCCCGCCCCTCGGCGATGGCGTCCGTGAGGGCCTTGGCC
Organism: uncultured Nitrospirales bacterium; assembly: GCA_964528115.1. Taxonomy (GTDB): domain Bacteria; phylum Nitrospirota; class JACRHL01; order JACRHL01; family JACRHL01; genus CAZGRJ01. The sequence continues at coordinate 15,727 of CAZGRJ010000009.1, read as the reverse complement.
TCCGCGTCCAGGAGCGTATCGAGGTTCTCGCGGACCGGTTCCGGCAATTCCGTTTGGTCCAGGAGCCCCGGCCACTTGTAGGGCCCGGAGGGCACCACGTCGGCGGCGATGCCCACCTTGTCGAGGGCGTCCTTGAGGAACGTCAGCCCGCGCGCCGCGCCCAGCGGGCCGATATGCCCCCCCTCCTGGAGCAGCACCTCGTCCGCCGCCACCGCCACGCGCAGGGCCTGGCTCGACAGGTCGGCCGCGTGGACGACCACCCGCTTGCCCTGCTTCCGGAGCCCCGCGATCAGCCCCCGCAGCGCGTCCGCCCGCCCACGCGACAGGGCCGGCTCCCGCAGGAGCAGGACGACGCCTTTTACACGGGGATCGTCGCCGATGCGCGCGAATGCCTCCGCGAACGCCTTGACGCTCCGCCCCCCGGCCCCGCGCCGGAACGGGAACGGCCGTTTGGGCGGCGAGAGCTCCGGCAGCGCCCCGTCGAGCATAAACACCACGTAGTCCGGCGGCCGCCGCGGCGGCACGAGCACGCGGCCCAGGAGCCACAGGGCGACCCGGAGGACGTAGAGGATGTAGGCGAGCACACGGCCACGATACGGAAGTCCGGGGTATTCGGCAACGAATTGCAGGGCTCCCGGGAGGGACCGGCTTCCGCGTACTTCACAACGGCGCAGCAGGCACCCGGTGTACCCTTGTGCCCGAAAAGACCACCGCGCCATGCAACGCTACGTCATCCTCGCCATCATCGTCGCCGGGCTCGTTCTGGGGGCGCTCGTCACCTTCGGCCCCCTGCTGGTCGGCGAGCGGAGGGGAGAGGGCCTCGCGCCGGTCGCCGGGCCGCCTCCGCCCACGCAGGCGGGAAGCGATCGGGCGGCACGGCTGCCGGAGCCGGACGCGGAGGGGGCGCAATAGGTGGGGCGCTACTGCGTGGCCTGCCACGCCATCCCGAACCCGACGGACCACACGGGCGCGCAGTGGTCGGGCGTCGTGAAGCGCATGGAGAACCAAATGGCCGCCATGGAAAAGCCGCGTCCCACGAGCGACGAGGTCGACGAGATCGTCCGCTACCTGGCCGGCAATGGGGCCGGCAAGGGGGCCGGCGGCTAGGCCCCGAACATCTCCGTCAGCACCCCAAGCACCTTGTCGCCGGTCGAGGTGGAGAGCGTGCCCAGGCGCCGCACGAGGCGGGACTTGTCCACGGCGCGCAGCTGGTCCACGGCCACCTGGGCGGGGTGGCCCTGGAAGACCAGGGGGACGCGGGTGGGGTAGCTGCGGCCGCGGGCGGTGAGGGGGGCCACGATCACCGTGGCGATGTGGCGGTTCATCTCGTCCGGGCTGACCACCACGCAGCGCCGGGAGCGCTTCACCTCGCGCCCGGCCCCGGTGTCCACGGTGACCAGGTAGACGTCCAGGCGGCGCGCGTTCAGCTCCATTCGGACTGGTCCCAGGCGCTTTCCGGCATGTCCAGGGGCCGGTCCTCGGCCCGCCCGGCCATGCTGGAGAAGGCCGCTTCCCAGCCCTCGCGGGGGCGGCGCGGCACCGGGCGGAGCACCACGGCGCCGCCCTCCACGTCGATGTCCACGTCCTCGGTGAGCCCGCACTGGCGGATGACCGCCTTGGGCAGACGCACGCCGCGGGAGTTCCCGATCCGGACGAGTTTGGCCTTCATCCCACGCTCCTGAAGCCCCGGTCCTCGATTGTGCGTCACAACGTAATTACACGCCGCCCGCGACGTCAAGCCCCTGGCGCTTTTCGGCCCCGAATCCGGCCTTGACGCGCCCCCCCGAAGCGCCCAAAGTAAAAGCTGTTTCCTAGTCCTTCACGGGATGGGGCGGTGGCACGGATCTCGGACGTGATCGACAGCTTCCGGCGCTGTCAGGAGTCGCCGGACTTCTGCGACCGGTTCTACGTCCGCCTGTTCGAGGCCCGGCCCGACGTGCGGCCCCTGTTCGACGGGGTGGACCCCCGGATCCAGCACATGATGGTGCGCAAGGGCGTCACGATGATGCTCCTGCACGTGGCCGGCGTCGGAGGCGCGGACAAGACGTTCGAGCGCGTGCGGGCCCTGCACGGCCCGGGGGGCCTGGGGGTGTCGGCGGACCAGCTCTCGGCCTGGATCGAGTGCCTGATCGCGATGGTGCGGGAGGCAGACCCGGAGTGCACCGACGCGCTGGAGGCGTCCTGGCGCGAGGTGCTGGAGGAGGGGGTCCGCGGCCTGTTGGCCTGACGGGGCGCCGGGCTCAGTCGCCGGGTTTGTCTCCGGCGGACCAGGGCATGACGTCCAGGCGGTCGCCGTAGGCCGCCACCGCGTCCGCGTCGGCGCGCCGGACGAAGCCCACCGCCCCCGGCGTGACGGCCACGTAGTGGAGCATGGCGTCGGGGGAACCCAGGCGCTTGGGGGCGGTGCGTCCGTCGCGCACGATCCGCCGGGCCCAGAGGGTGTTGAACGCCTCCTCGGACATGCCCAGCACGGTCGCCACGAAGTGCGCCTGGACCGGGTCGGTGTCCAGATACACGCCCGGCTTCACCTCCCGCCCGTCCCACACGCGGCCCTCGCCCAGGAAGGCCTCGCGCGCCTCGGCGTGGGTGTGGGCCTCGGGTGGAAACCCGGGGTGGTACACGATCAGGATGTCCTCGGCCCTCGCCGGCCCCGCGAGCGCGGCCCACACGACCGCCATTCCCCCCAGGGCGGCGAGGCCCGTCCGAATGGATCGAGCCGTCCGCCGCACGCGTTGTCCCCCTCCATGGCGGCACGCCGCCGTGCCGCCGTTTTACACACAACGGCGGGCGATGGCAAGCGGGTCCGAAGGGGGCGCTACTCGGCCCGCAGGGCCTCCACCGGGTCCAGGCTGGCGGCCCGGCGCGCGGGCAGCACCCCGGCCGCCAGGCCGATGAGGCCCGAGACCAGCAGGGCCAAGGCGGCGTAGCCCCACGCGATCCGCACCGGCAGGGCGGGCACGGCCGCCCCCAGGGCCAGGGCGCCGCCCACCCCCAGAAGAATCCCGGCCAGCCCCCCCGCCGCCGACAGGAGCACCGCCTCGCCCAGGAAGACCGCCAGGACCGAGCGCCTCGTCGCCCCGAGGGCGCGCAGCAGGCCGATCTCGCCGCGCCTCTCCGTCACGCCGATCGTCATGATCGTCAGGATGCCCACGGCCCCCACCAGGAGCGAGATGCCGCCGAGGGCCCCCACGGCGAACGTGAGCACCCCCAGGACGCGCCCCAGCACGTCGACCATCTGGGTCTGGGTGGTGACGGTGTAGTCCTCGCTGCCGTGGCGGGCGGTGAGCTCGGCCTTCAGGCGCCGGACCACTTTGGTCTCGTCCGCCCCGGCGCGGTAGAGGATGTCGATCTCCTGCAGGCTCTCCCGGTTGAACAGGGCCAGGGCGCGGCGGGCCGGGATGTACACCGCGTCGTCGATGTCGAACCCCAGGATCTGCCCCTTGGGGTCCATCACCCCCACCACCCGGAAGCGCGAGCCCCCGACGGTGATCTTCTCCCCCAGGGCCGGGGCGTCACCGAAGACCTCGGCCTTGAGCTTGGCCCCCAGCACGGCCAGGGCCCGGGGCGACTCCGGGTTGTCGGCCGGCAGAAAGCGCCCGGCCGCCACCCGCATCTGCCACACCTCGGGCATGTGCTCGTTCACGCCGTAGATGTACGTGTCGCGCCCCCGCGCGCCCCAGGCCACGCGGCCGTTGCCCACCACGGCCGGCACCGCCGCCCGCACCTCGGGCACCCGGGAGAGGGCCTCGGCGTCCTCCAGGGTCATGGGGCGCTCGGTGGAGACCAGGCCCGGCATGCCGAAGGTCTCGGTCTTGCCCGGGTTGAGGGCAATGAGGTGGGTGCCGAACTGGGTGAACTCGCCGATCACGTACTGCTGCACGCCGTTGCCGATGGCGGTCAGCAGCACCACCGCGCCGATGCCCACGGCGATCCCCAGGGCGGTGAGGACGGAGCGCATCGGGTTCGCCACCACCGAGGTGCCCGCCAGCCGGACCAGGTCGTCGGTGACCATTACGCGCTCACCGCCGCGCCAGCGCCGCCACCGGGTCCAGCCGCGCCGCCCGGCGCGCCGGCCACACCCCGAACAGGAGCCCCGTGGCCAGGGCGACGGCCACCCCCGCCGCCGCGGCCCAGGGCGGCGCCGCCACCGGGAAGGCGGGATAGACGCGCCCCACGACCGCCACCGCGGCGTAGCCCACCACCAGTCCCACCAGCGCCCCCACCAGGGAGAGCACCGCCGCCTCCGCCACGAACAGCCCCATGACCACGTTGCCCTTCGCCCCCAGGGCCTTGAGCAGCCCGATCTCGGCCGTGCGCTGGGACACGGACACCAGCATCACGTTCATCACCAGGATGCCCGCCACCACCAGGCTGATGGCGCCGATCCCGGCGACCGTGAGGGTGAGGGCGGTGAGGATCTGGTCGAAGGTGGACAGGACCGAGTCCTGGGTGATGACCGTCACGTCGTCATTGCCCTCGTGGCGGGCGCGGATCACGGAGACGACGTCGGCTTTCGCGTCCTCGATGCTGTCGCGGGAGCGCGCCTGGACCAGGGCCCGGAACAGCCCCGGGGCGTTGAACAGGGCCTGGGCCTGGGAGACGGGGATGATGACCACCTCGTCCGTGGTCATGCCGATCGTGGTGCCGCGGGAGGCGAGGATGCCGATCACCTTGAAGCGCCGGTCGCCGATCCGCACCCACCGCCCGATGGCGGGCTCGGCCCCGAACAGGGCGTCGCGCACCGTGCCCCCGAGGACCGCCACGGGCGGCCCGCGCGACGGGTCGCCTTTGGGGAGGAAGCGCCCCTGGGCCATGGTCAGGTTGCGCACCGGCAGCAGGTCGTGGGTGGAGCCCACGGTCATCGTGTCCCGCGACCGCCCGCCGAAGGCCACCGGCACCGTCCCCAGGACCACCGGCGCCACCCGCAGGACGTGGGGGCTCTTGAGCACGGCCTGCATGTCGGCCACGGTCAGGTCGCGCGGGGCGACGCCCATCATGGGGGGCGGGCCGCCGGTGGTCTCGGTGCGGCCGGGCAGGACGATCAGCAGGTGGGTACCGAGGGAGGCGAACTCCCCCACCACGTAGCGCCGCGCCCCCTCCCCCAGGGCCGTGAGCACCACCACCGCCGCCACCCCGATGCCGGTGGCGAGCAGGGTGAGGAGGGAACGGCCCCAGTGGCCCGTGAGGGCCGCGGCGGCGTAGGCGATGCGCTGGCCCCAGCTCATGCGGGCGTCACCGGGTGTCCCCATCGCCCGGGCCGTCGTCCGCGCGGATCCTCCCGTCCACCATGTGGATGCGGCGCCGGGCGCGGGCCCCCACCTCCGGGTCGTGGGTGACCACCACCAGGGCGATCCCGGAGCGGTTGAGCCCCTCCAGCAGGTCGATCACCTGGGCCCCCGAGTGCCGGTCCAGGTTGCCCGTGGGCTCGTCCGCGAGGAGCACCTGGGGCCCCATGATCGTGGCCCGCGCGATGGCCACCCGCTGGCACTGGCCGCCGGACAGCTCGGACGGGCGGTGCTCGGCCCGGTCCTTCAGGCCGTACGCCTCTAGGGCCTCGGCCACGCGCCGGTGGCGCTCGTCCGGCTCGATCCCCGCCAGGGTGAGGGGCAGCGCCACGTTCTCCGCCGCCGTCATGCGCGGCACCAGGTGGAAGAACTGGAACACGAAGCCGAAGCGGGTCAGGCGCAGGGCGGCCTGGGCGTCGTCCGAGAGGCCGGAGACCTCCTCGCCGTCCAGCAGGTAGCGCCCCGCCGTGGGCCGGTCCAGGAGCCCCAGGATGTTGAGCAGGGTGCTCTTGCCCGAGCCCGACGGGCCCATGATGGACAGGTACTCCCCCGCGTTCACCGTGAGGTCCACGCCGTCCAGGGCCCGCACCTCCTGGCCGCCCACGGAGAAGGCGCGCGAGACGCCCTCGAGCGCGATCATGGCCGGGGCACCGGCACCTCAGAGGGCCGGGGGCGGGGCGGTCTCCTCCGCCACGGCGCGCGCTCCGGCCTGCACCCCCGCCCGCTCCAGGGAGGTGACGACCTCCGTCCCGGCGGGCAGCCCCGCGAGGACCTCGGTGTAGGCCCAGTTGGAGATCCCGGGGGTGAAGGTCCGGTCCACCAGCTCGCCGTCCTCCAGGGCGAACACCCGGTTGCCCTCCAGCACCGCGGCCGTGGGCACCCGCAGCACGCCGTCCTTGCGCTCCAGGATCACCTCCACGTCGGCGGTCTGGCCGGCGAGCAGCCACGGCACGGCGGCGGGGTCGTCGAAGTCGACCTCCACCTCCACCGTGCGGGCCTGCTTCTCCACGTCCAGGACGTACGGCGCCACCCGCCGCACGGTGCCGGGGAAGGACTTGCCGGGCAGGGCGTCCACCGTCACCCGCACGGGCTGCCCGGCCCGGATCTTGGGCGCGTCCACCTCGTCGATGGGCGCCGAGACGTAGGGGCAGGCGTCGTCGATCAGGTCCACGGCGGGGGGCGTGGGCACACCCACCGGGGAGGGGGTGACGAACTCGAACAGCTCCGTGTTGACCTCCGCCACCACCCCGGCGAAGGGCGCGGTCAGGCGGGTACGGGCGATGTCGGCGCGGGTGACCTTCGCCGTGGCCTCCGCCACCCGCACCTGGGATTTGGCGGCGCTGCACGCGGCGGCCTGGGCCTTGGCCTGGGTGTTCGCCTTGTCGTACTGGTCCTCGGCGGCGATGCCCTGCTGCATCAGGGCGGCCTGGCGCGCGGCCTGGCGGGCCGCCTCCTCGGCCATGAGGCACTGCTGGTCGGCCTGGGCACGGGTGGCGTCGGCCTGGGCCTCGTCCAGGGACAGGCGCGCCTTCAGGTCGTCGTTCCAGAGGGAGAGGAGCAGGTCCCCGGCCTTGACGCGCTGCCCCTCGTGCACCTCCAGGTCGGCCACCTGGCCGCCCGTCAGGGGCGAGAGACCCGCCCGCCGGCACGCCTTGACGGTGCCCGCGCGGGTGTTGGCGACGCTCGCCTCCACGGGCCCCGTGTCCACCCGGGCCACCACCACCTCGACGGGCTCCGCACGCGACAGGTACCACCCCCCGGCGACCACGAGGCACAGCGCGCCCACGATGATCGCGGCCGCGCGGAGCCGACGTCGGCGTCTTGGGCGTCCTGCCTCCACCTCTCCTTCGATCGCGGCCGACCTCCGGGGGAGCGGGGATCGGCGGTTTCCCTCACGGGTCGCCAAGGCCTTCGAGGATCAAGATCATACCAGCGCACCCCGGGGAATTGGACCGGGGGGAGCAGGCGTCCGAAGAGAGGACGGGCGCGCCCGCGGGCGGGCGTCGTCGGGGACAAGGGAATG
>CAZGRJ010000009.1:0-8319 GCA_964528115.1 uncultured Nitrospirales bacterium | reverse complement strand
TCCGAAGAGAGGACGGGCGCGCCCGCGGGCGGGCGTCGTCGGGGACAAGGGAATGGACACCCACGACTCGGTGATGATCGGACGCCTGGCGCTGGCCCTCGTGGCGGGCGCCCTGATCGGCCTGGAGCGCACCTACCACGGCCGTCCGGCGGGCTTCCGCACCCACACCCTGGTGTGCATGGCGTCGGCCCTGCTCATGCAGTTCACCCTCTACCAGGCCGAGCTGATGCCCGACCTGGGCCCGAGCGTCCTGCGGGTCGATCCCACCCGCATGGCCCAGGGCATCATGACCGGCATCGGCTTCCTGGGGGCCGGGGTGATCATGAAGGAGGGCCTCAGCATCCGGGGCCTGACCACCGCGGCGTCGATCTGGATGACCGCGTCCATCGGGGTCGTCCTGGGGATGGGCCTCTACTTCGCGGGGATCGCCGCGTCGGTGGCGGCCATCGGCGTGCTGTCGGCGTTCCGGTGGGTGGAGCAGCGCACCCCCACCATGCACTACGCCCGCCTGACCGTGCGCTTCCCGCGCAGCGAGCACCTGGACCAGCCCGAGGTGGAGGCCCTGGTGGCCCACCACCACATCGAAGCGGCACGGCCCAGCTACCACCTGGAGGACCAGGGCCGCACCTACCGCTACGAGATGGTCGTGCGCACCCGCGACCCGGCCCACTACGCCCACCTGTCCGAGGCCCTGCGGGCCCAGCAGCGGGTGCTCGAGTTCTCCATCGAGCCCACCGGCGACTGACCGCCCCCGCCACGCCCCCGGTGCCCCTTCCGGGGCGTTTTCGGGTAACGTAGAGGCGAAGCGCCCGGCGCTCTGCGACCCAGGAGACGTGTGAAGGGGGAATCGCCAAAGGACACGGCGCGGCCGGATGTCGCCGGGAGCGGTGCGCCCGGGGGCGGGCAGGGGCCCGGGAGTCCGGCGGAGGGGCGCTTCCTCGACCTCGCGGCGGCCGTCCCGGTGGGCGTATTCCGCAGCGACGGCGCCGGCACCTGCATCTACGTCAACGCCCGGATGGCCGAGCTGACGGGCCGCCCGGCGGCCGACTTCATCGGCGAGGGGTGGGTGCGCATGGTCCACCCGGACGACCGGCGGGCGGTGCGCGTCCGGTGGGGCGAGGCCGTGGCGCGGGGCGTGGCCTACCGCGACGAGTTCCGCTTCATCGGCGCCGACGGCGACGAGGTGTGGGTGTACGCCCAGGCCGTCCCCGAGCGGACCGACGGCCACCGGGTCACGGGCTACATCGGCAGCTGCCTCGACGTCACCGCCCGGCGCCGGGCCCAGGAGGCCCTGGCCGCCCTGGCCGCCAGCTCCGCCGTGGACCTGGAGGGCTTCCTCAAGGACAGCGCGCGCCAGCTCGCCCGGGCCTACGGCGTGCGCTACGCCTCCATCGGCCTGCTCACCGGCGAGACCCCGGAACGGGTGCGCACCCAGGCCTTCTGGATCGCCGACCACTGCGTACCCAACGTCACCTACACCCTGGCCGACAGCCCCTGCGCCGACGTCCTGGCGGGCCGGCTCACCCTGGTGCCCGACGGGATTCCCGAGCGCTACCCGGACGACCGCGACCTCGTCGATCTGGGGGTCCGCAGCTACTTCGGCAGCCCCCTGGTCGGGGCCGACGGAAAGCCGTTCGGCATCGTCAACGTCATGGACGTGCGCCCCCTCGCCCTGCGCCCGAGCACGGAGGCGATCCTGGGCTCGTTCGCGCGCCGCATCGCCGCCGAGATCGAGCGCCACCGCACCGAGGCCCGCCTGAAGGCCGAGGAGTGGCGCCTGGCCGTGGCCCAGCGCATGGCGGGCCTGGGGTACTGGGAGTACGACATCGGCCGGAACCTCGGGAGCATGTCCGACGAGGGTTGGCACATCCTCGGGCGGACCCCGGACCCCGCCGGGATCTCGCAGGAGACGTACCTGTCCGTGGTCCACCCGGACGACCGGGACGCCGTGCTCGCCCGCATGCACGCCATCGTCCGGGGCGAGATCCGGGAGCCGCACGTGCTCCTCTACCGCATCGTCCGGCCCGAAGGCGAGGTGCGCTTCGTCCACGACCAGGCCCAGGTCATTCCCGACGAGGCCACCGGCGCCCCCGCGCGGGTCCTGGGCACCATGCAGGACGTGACCGACCCGCGCCGCGCCCAGGAGGCCATGGGGGCCCTGGCGGCCAGCCCGGCGGTGGACCTGGAGGCGTTCCTGCGGGAGAGCGTGCGCCAGCTCGCCCGCGCCTACGGCGCCCGCTACGCCTTCGTCGGCCTCTTGGCCGACAACGACCCGCGGCGGGTCCGCACCCTGGCCTTCTGGACCGGCGACGGCTTCGCCCCCAACGTCACCTACGACCTGGACGGCACCCCCTGCGAGGTGGTCGCGTCGGGCCAGCTCATGGTCTTCCCCGACCGCGTGCCGGAGCGCTTCCCGCGCGACCTGATCCTGGCCGAGATGGGGGTGGAGAGCTACTTCGGCAGCCCCCTCATCGGCGCCGACGGCAGGCCCATCGGCCTGATCTCGATCCTGGACGTGCGGCCCCTCACCCTGCTGCCGTGGACCGAGGCGATCCTGGGCTCATTCGCCCGGCGCATCGCGGCCGAGCTGGAGCGGCACCGGGCCGACGCCGTGCGGGCCGCCTCCGAGCGGGAGCTGGCCGCCATCCTGGAGCACCTGCAGGACGCCTACTTCCAGATCGACATGGGCGGCCGCCTGAGCCGGGTCTCGCCGTCCGGCGAGGCCCTGGTGGGCCACCCGCCGGAGGCGCTGGTCGGACGCCACGCCTCGGAGTTCCTGGCCGACCCCGCCGACTTCGAGCGCTTCCTCGACGCCGTCGCTGCCGCGGGCGGGGCCGTCCAGGGCCACGAGGTCGCCCTCCGGCACCGGGACGGGCAGGAGGTGTGGGTATCCGTCAACGCCCACCGCGTGGCGGGCCCGAACGGCGCGCTGCGGGGCGTGGAGGGCACCGCGCGCGACATCACCGGGGCCCGGCGCCTGGCCCGCGCCCTGGCCGAGAGCGAGGCCCGCCTGGCCCAGACCCAGGCCATCGCCCACCTCGGGAGCTGGGAGTGGGACGTGGAGGGCGGCGTCCAGACCTGGTCCGACGAAACCTTCCGTATCTATGGAATGTCTCTTGGCGGCCTGTCCGGCGGCATGTCTCCGGGCCTGCCCGCCGACGGCCGCACGGTGCCCGCGTCGCGCTTCATCGACGCGATCCACCCGGAGGACCGCGCCCGGGTGGAGGACGCCGTGCGCGCGACCGTGGAGGGCGGCCGGCCCCTGCGGGTGGACCACCGCATCGTGCGCCCCGACGGCACGATCCGCGTGGTGCGCCAGATCGGCGTGGCCGCGCATCGGCCGGACGCGCCGCCGACGATGCTGGGGGCGGTGCAGGACGTCACCGAGCTGGCCCGGGCCGAGGCCGACCGGGAGCGCTTCCAGGCCCAGCTCCTCCAGGCCCAGAAGATGGAGGCCGTGGGCCTGCTCGCGGGGGGCGTCGCGCACGACTTCAACAACCTGCTCACCGCCATCTCCGGCTACGCGGAGCTGGCCCTCGCGCGCGTGGACGGAAGCGACGACCCGGTGGTGGCCGACCTGACGGAGATCCGCCTGGCCGCCTCCCGGGCCGCGTCCCTCACGCGCCAGCTCCTGCTGTTCTCGCGCCGCCAGCCCATGGACTTCGTGCCCATCGACGTGGCCGACCGGGTATGCAGCCTGCTCAAGATGCTCGGCCGCATCCTCGGCGAGGACGTGGCGATCCGCACCGACTTCGCCCAGGGGACCTGGCCCGTGCGGGCCGACGGCGTGAGCCTGGACCAGATGGTCATGAACCTGGCCATCAACGCCCGCGACGCCATGCCGTCCGGGGGCGAGATCGCCATCGCCGCCGCCAACGAGGAGGTCACCGGGTCCGGCGCGGCCCGCCACCCGGAAGCCGCCCCCGGGCGCTACGTGCGCCTGTCGGTCTCCGACACCGGCGTGGGCATGGACCCGGCTGCCCTGGCGCGGGTGTTCGAGCCGTTCTTCACCACCAAGGAGCTGGGCAAGGGCACGGGCCTCGGGATGAGCGTCGCCCACGGCATCGCCAAGCAGCACGGCGGCTGGATCGAGGCCCGCAGCCGGCCCGGCGCCGGGACCACGTTCCACGTCTTTCTGCCCGCGGCGGACGGCGTCCTGGCCGAGGAGGGGAGCGCGCCCGTGCGAACCGTGCCGGAGTCCTCGGCGCCGGAGACCGGTTTCGCCCCGCCCCCGATCGCCGCGGCCCCGCGCGGCGACGGCCTGTCCGTCCTGGTGGTGGAGGACGAGGAGCAGCTGCGCGCCTTCGCCCGCATGGCCCTGGAGGCCCAGGGATACCGGGTGCGCACCGCGGCCTCGGCCCGGGAGGCGCGGGAGGTCTTCGCCGCCGTGGGGGATTTCGACCTGGTCTTCTCCGACGTGGTCCTGCCCGACGGCAGCGGCCTCGACCTGGTGGAGGAGATGCGCGCGGACCACCCCGACCTCAAGGTGGTCCTCGCGTCCGGCTACCCGGACCTGCGCGCGGGCTGGGGCGACATCCGCGACACGGGCATCCCCTTCGTCCGCAAGCCCTACTCCCTCGCGGCCGTGCTCGACGCGGTCGCCCGCTCCGCCGCCGGCCGCCCGTAACGCGGCTTCCGACTCGGGCGGGCCGGTTGCGAACGCGGCCGGTTGTTGCGAACCTGACGGCATGGCCGACGCCGTGCCGGACCCCGCCGTTTCCGAACTCCCGGGCACCCCCCACGCGCTGCCGGGCGCCGAGGTCGCCCAGAAACTCGGCTCCGGCGTGGACGGCCTGTCCCCGGAGCAGGTGGAGGCCCGCCGCGCCCGCTTCGGCCCCAACGCCCTGCCGCGGGTCCGGCCGCCGGGCGTCGCGCGGGTCTTTCTGCGCCAGTTCCGCTCGCCCCTGATCTACATCCTGCTCGTCGCCGCCGCCTTCTCCGTGGCGATCGGCGAGTACTCCGACGCCGGCTTCATCTTCGCCGTCCTGTTCGTCAACGCGGTGGTGGGGGCGGTGCAGGAGCTCCACGCCCAGCGCAGCGCCGAGGCCCTCCAGGGGCTCGTGACCACCCAGGCCGACGTGGTGCGGGGGGGCGAAACCTACGAGCTTGACGCCGCGGAGCTGGTGCCCGGCGACCGGGTGCTGCTGGAGTCGGGCGACCGGGTGCCCGCCGACCTGCGCCTGCTCGCCTGCCGCGACCTGCTGTTGGACGAGTCGCTCCTGACCGGCGAGTCCCTCTCCGTGGCCAAGGCTCCCGACGCGCTCCACGGCGCCGACACCCCCGTGGGGGACCGGACCAACATGGCCTTTGCGGGCACCATGGCGGCCCGGGGCCGGGGCGAGGGGGTGGTGGTCGGCACGGGCCTCGCCACCGAGGTGGGGCGCATCGCCGAGGCGGTCCTCCGGGGCCCGCGGGTCAAGCCGCCGCTCCTGGTGCGCATGGAGCGCTTCACCGCCCGGATCGGGATCGCCGTGGCGGTGGCGGCAGCCGTCGTGGCCGTGATCGAGGGGCTGCGCGGGGCGGCCGCCGGCGACATCCTGCTGCTCGCCGTGGCCCTGGCCGTCTCCGCCATCCCCGAGGGCCTGCCGGTGGCCCTGACCGTGGCCCTGGCCGTGGGGATGCGGCGCATGGCGCGGCGGGGGGTCATCGTGCGCGAGCTGGTGGCCGTGGAGTCCCTGGGCTCCTGCACCCATATCGCCTCGGACAAGACCGGCACCCTCACGGTCAACGAGCTGACCGTCACCCGCGCCGCCCTGCCCGGCCGGGCGGCCTGGACCGTCACGGGCTCGGGCCTCGACCCGGAGGGGGCCCTGGGTCCGCCGGAGGGCGAAGGAGAGCAGCCGGGCGACCGGGACGCGCTGATGCGGCTGGCGCGGGCGGGGCTCCTGTGCAACGAGTCCTTCCACGGACACAAGGACGGCACCTGGACCGCCCACGGCGACACCGTGGACATCGCCCTCCTGGTCCTGGCCCACAAGGCCGGGCTGGTCCGGGCCGAGGTGACCGCCGCGTGGCCCCTGGCGGAACGCATCCCCTACGAGTCCGAGCGCCGCATGGCCGCCACCCTGCACGACGGCCCGGACGGCCGTCTGGTCTGCGTGAAGGGGGCGGCCGAGCGGGTGTTGCCCATGTGCGCCCGGGCCCTGGGGCCGGACGGGGAAGCCCCCCTGGACACGGATGCCGTCACGGCCCAGGTGGCGGCCCTGGCGGGGGAGGGCTTCCGGGTGCTGGCCCTGGCCGACGGGACCCTGCCCCGGGACGGCGGCGAGCCGTTCGAGGAGGCGGTGCTGAACGGCCTGACCCTCCTCGGCCTCGTGGGCCTGACGGACCCCTTGCGGGAGGGGGTGGTACAGGCCGTCGCCGACTGCCGTGCGGCCGGGGTGGAGGTCTCCATGATCACCGGAGACCACCCGATCACCGCCCTCGCCGTGGCGCGCGAACTGGGCATGGCCGCGAACTTCGACGAGGTGGTCACGGGCCCCGATCTTTCCCGGGCCGAGGCGGAGGGGACGCTCGATGCGACGGTGGCGCGGGGACGGGTGTTCGCCCGAGTGGAGCCGGCGCAGAAACTCTCCATTGTCCGGGCCCTCTCGGACCGGGGCCACTTCGTGGCCGTGACCGGCGACGGGGTCAACGACGCCCCGGCCCTGAAGGCCGCCCACGTGGGCGTGGCCATGGGGCGCTCGGGCACCGACGTGGCCCGGGAGGCGTCCGACCTGATCCTCACCGACGACCACTTCGCCTCCATCGTCGCCGGCATCGAGGAGGGCCGCGTCGCTTACGGCAACGTGCGCAAGGTGGTCCAGCTCCTGGTGGCCACCGGGGCGGCGGAGCTGGTCCTGTTCGGCCTGGCCCTGGGGTTCGGCCTGCCGTTGCCCCTGACGGCCGTGCAGCTGCTCTGGCTGAACCTGGTGACGAACGGCATCCAGGACGTGGCCCTAGCCTTCGAGCCCGCCGAGGGCACCGAGCTGCGCCGCCGGCCCCGGCCGCCCCAGGAGCCGGTCTTCAACCGCCTGATGCTGGAGCGGGTGGGCCTGGCCGCCGCCGTGACGGGGGGCGTGGCCTTCGGCCTGTTCCACCAGCTCATGGCCGCTGGCGTGGGCCTGGAGGAGGCCCGCAACACCGTGCTGCTCCTGATGGTCCTGTTCGAGAACGTGATGGTGTTCAACTGCCGCGCCGAGCTGCGCAGCGCCTTCCACCACAGCCCCCTGAAGAACCCCTTCCTCCTGTTCGGCACCCTCGCCGCCCAGGGCATCCACATCGCGGCGCTGTACACGCCGGGCCTGTCGGGGATTCTGGAGGTGGCCCCGGTCACGTTCGGCCTGTGGGCCGAGCTGCTGCTGCTCGCCCTGACCCTGCTCGTCGCCGTCGAGGCCCAGAAGGCCCTGACCCGGCGGGCCCGGCGGCGTACACGGCGGGATTCCGCCCCGCGGGTATGACGGCGGACATGCCCGGCGGCTTGCCATTCCGTTACATAGTGTTTAGGTTTAAGGCACGGCTATTGGTTGGTGGGCGGTTCGCCGGTGCCGCCGGTAGATGGGAGGGTTGTGCGATGCGTGGGAGGCGGATCGCAGGCCTTTGTTTGGCTTGTGTATTGACGGCCTGCACCGGGGGCGGCGGCGGAGGCGGCACGCCGGCTGAAATCGACGTCTCGGGCCGGGTGCTGGACAGCCGTGGTGCGCCGGTGGCGGGCGCGACGGTCACCGTCGCCAGCAATCCCGTGGTCGACGTCACCGACGACCAGGGCCGCTTCGCCGCCCGGATCGAGCTGGGCGACCACACCCTCACGGTCACCGTGGGGGCGGACGACGTCGCGACGCTCGACTTCTCCGTGGCCGAGGGCGACTCCGGCGACCTGGGGGACATCGCTCTCACCACGCCCTTCTTCGCCTGGTACCTGGACGCCGACGGCGACGGCCACGGCACCCCCGCCGGCGTGACCACGACCTCCACGGCAACCCCTGCTCCGGTTGGCTACGCGGAGCTGTTCGACGATTGTGACGACGCCGCGCCCTCAGTCCATCCGGGGGCCGCGGAGGTGTGCAACGGCCTCGACGACTCGTGCAGCGGCCTCGCCGACGACGGACTGCCATTCGCCGACTACTACCTCGACGCCGACGGCGACGGTTTCGGCGATCCGGCGACGGCGTTGTCCGCCTGCGCGCTCCCCGCCGCTCGGGTCGCCGACGGTACGGACTGTGACGACACCGCGTTCGCGATACATCCCGGTGCTGCCGAGGTGTGCAACGGCCTCGACGATTCGTGCAGCGGCGTCGCCGATGACGGGCTGGTATTCGCGGACTACTACCTCGACGGCGA
>CAZGRJ010000008.1:0-38859 GCA_964528115.1 uncultured Nitrospirales bacterium | reverse complement strand
CCTGGTGCTCTCCACCCTGCACACCAACGACGCCGCCAGCGCCCTGCCGCGCCTGGTGGATATGGGGGTCGCCCCCTACCTGCTGCCGTCCACGATCATCGCCGTCATCTCCCAGCGCCTGGTGCGCCGCCCCTGCGCCCACTGCAAGGTGCCCATGACCCCCGACGCGGAGTTGTTCGCCGCCTTCGCCCACGACCCGGAGCCGGGCGACTTCGTGTCCGCCGTGGGCTGCCCGCGCTGTAACCAGACCGGCTACCTGGGCCGCATCCCGATCGCGGAGTTCCTGTGCATGAGCACCGCCGTCACGGACCTGGTCATGGCCCGCGCCTCCGCCTCGGCCATCACCGAGGCCGCGCGCCAGGAGGGCATGGTGGACATCCGCCAGGACGGCTACGAGAAGGCCCGCCGGGGCGAGACCACCCTGGCGGAGGTGCGCCGCGTGGCCGAGCGCCGCCTGATGCTCAAGCGCCCGGAGGTCGGGGGCGAGCCCGCCCGTCCCGCCCACTCGGGCCGGCGCGCGGAGCCCGTCGCGGCGCCGGAAGGGACCGGAACCTAGCGCGTGGGCGCCGGGAGCATCGCCATGCCGGACTTCCACTACCGCATGGCGGGCGCCGACGGCCGGACCCGCACCGGGACCATGGCGGCCCCGGACGAGGCCGGCCTCGCGGCCCGCATCCGTGGCGACGGCGGCATCCTCATCGAGGCCAGGCCCATCCACGTGCGCCCGCCCAAGGTGCGCATGGGGCGGCGCGAGCGCATGACCTTCACCGCCCACATGGAGACCGCCGCGGGAGCCGGCATCCCGGTGCTCGAGGCGCTGCGCGGCTTCGGCCACCACGTGCCCGACCCCGGCATCGCCCACATGCTCGAGGACGTGGCCCACGGCCTGGAGAGCGGCGAGGGCCTGGCCCACGCCCTGGGGCGCTACCCCAGGTGCTTCAGCCCGCTCTACGTCTCCATGGTCGCCACCGGCGAGGAGACCGGCCGCCTGGACACGGTGCTGGGCCGCCTGAACTCCTACCTGGAGTGGCAGGACGGCCTGGCGCGGGACCTGAGGCAGGCCACCGTGTACCCGGTCGTGATCGTCTCCCTCGTGCTCGCCCTGATCGTGTTCCTGCTCACCTTCGTCCTGCCCCGCCTGGTGGGCATCTTCGGCTCGGGGGCGCCCATCCCGGCGGCGGCCCGGGTGCTGCTGGGGATCAGCGCGTTCTTCGGGGCCTACTGGCCGTTCATGCTCGCCGCGCTCGTCCTGGGCGGCGCCCTGTTCGGCGTCCTGCGGCGGCGCGAGCCCGTCGCCCGGTGGCTCGACCGGGCGGTGCTCAAGGTGCCCCTGTTCGGCACGACGATCCGGCTGATCCGCGTCTCCCAGCTCATGTACTGCCTGGGCCTGCTCCTGGACGCCGGGGTGGACATCGCCCGGGCGCTGACCCTCTCCCAGGGGGTGGTGGAGAACCGCCACCTGGCCGAGCGCGTGGCCGAGGTGGAGGAGCGGGTGGTGGGCGGCGGCCGCCTGGCCGACGCCCTGGAGGCCACCGGCGTCTTTCCGCCCCTGTCCCTGCAAATGGTGGCCGTGGGCGAGGAGGGCGGGCGCCTGCCGGATTCCCTGTTCCGCGCCACCGAGTTCCTGCGGCGCGAGGTTCAGGCCAGCATCCGCCTGGCCCTGTCGATCCTGGAGCCGGCGATCATCATCGTGCTCGGCGTCGTCGTGGGCGGCATCGCCCTGACGGTCTTCTACACCCTCTATACGATCATCTCGTCCATCGGGGGCGCGCGCTGATGGCCTTCCGCCTGACACCCGGCGGCGGGCGCGCCCAGAGCCACCTGGGGGTGGCCGTGGGCAAGCACTGGATCAACCTGTGCCTGGTGGCGCGCAAGGGCGCCGGCTACGAGGTCGTGGCGACCCGCATCCTGGCCGCCGCCGAGCGCGCCACCCTGCCGCGGGTGGCCGCCGACATGGGCGCGAAGGGCATCTCCGCCACCTTCTCTTTGGTGGACACCGACTTCCGCCACCGCACCGTGACCGTCCCCGCCCTGGCGCGGCGCGACCTGGCCCGGGTGGTGGCGCGGGAGGCCGGGGCCCGGCCCGGCGACGCGGTGGCCTGGACGGTCCGGCGGGCGCGCGGCGACGGCCTGCGCGACGTGGAGGTGCGGGCCATGCCCCGGAACGTCGTGGAGACCCTGGCCGCGGAGGCCACCGAGGCGGGCCTGAGCCTCTCGGACGTGGTGCCCCACGCCACCTCGTTCATCATGGCCATGACCCGCCCCGCCGACCGGGAGACGGGCGAGCTGATGTCCCTGATCGAGGTGTGGGACCACAACGCCGACCTGATCCTGACCCGCTCCGGCGCCCACGTGTACGACCGCCACATGAACCGGGGCATCCTCGGCCGCCGCGGCGAGGAGGCGCCCGCCCCGCCGCCCCCGGCACCCGCCCAGGGGGCCGCCGACCTGGACGCCGAGGTGGCCCAGATGTTCGGCGAGATCGACCTCGCGTTTGATTTGGACGGACCTACGGCGTTGGACGGGTCCTCCGAGACCGGCGCGGCCTCACCGCCGGAGCCCCCCGCCGAGGCGCCGGCGGACCCCTTCGCCGCGGCCGAGGCGGCGCCCGCCCCGGCCCCCGCCCCGCAGATCCCCGCGGCTTGGGAGCGCCTGACGGAGGAGATCCACCGCACCCACCTGTACGCCAAGAAGAACCTCAAGGCGGGGGAGGTCGCCCGGGTGGTCCTCACCGGCGCGGTGGCGGACGATGCCCCCTTCGTGGAATGGCTCTCGCGCCAGCTGCGGGCCGAGGTGCTCCCCCTGCTCCGCCACCGCCCGGACATCACCTGGCGCGGCGCCCCGGACCCGCGCATGGTGATCGCCATGGGGGCGGCCCTTTCGGGGCTCACGCGGCCCTCCGGCGCCGTGACCCTGGTGCCCGAGGAGCTGCGCCGGCGCGAGGTGCCCACTTCCCTCGCCTACGCCGCCGCCGCCCTGCTCGTCTTCGCCCTGCTCTCGGCCGGGATGGGGGTCGTCTTCCAGGCCCGCGCCGTGGGCGAGGAGGCCGCCCGCCTGGCCTCGCTCCAGGCGGAGCAGGCGCGCCTGCACGCGGCCCGGTCCGGCGCCTCCGGCCCCACGCCCCTGGTGACCCCCGACGGCGTCCGCCACCCCCTGCCCGACGGCCTGCCGTCCCCCCTGCCCGCCACCGCCCTGCTGGCCGACCTGGGGGCCGCCATGCCGCCCGCGGCCCGGCTGCTGACGGCCTACGTCACCTGGGAGAAGGGCGCCTGGCACGTGGCGGCGAGCGGTGAGGTATTGGCCGGGCCCGCCGAGGCCCTGGGCGCCGTGGGCGCGCTGGTCTCGGCCCTGGAGGCCACGGGCCGTTTCGCCGCCGTAGACCTGAGCCCCATGAACAGTCCAACGAACAGCCCGAAGGGCGGGCCCCCGGACACGGGCGGCGTCACCCCCTTTTCCGTCCACCTCACCCTGAAGGAGCCCGGCGATGCGGATCCCGCGTAGCGTCGCCATCCGCTCCGTCCTGGGCGTCACGGCCGTCCTGACCCTGGGCCTCGCCTTGTCGGGCGTGTACCTGCTGCCGCGCAAGGCCGACGCCCTGCGGGCCGAGGCGGACCGGATCGGCGCCGACCTCGGCGACCGGGGCCACGCCGGGCTCGGTCCCGCCGCCGCGCCGGGAACGGTCCCGATCCCCACCGCCGCGGCCCTGCCGGCGGGCGCCGCCGCCGTGGTGGACGCCGTGCGCCGCCAGGGCGTGGGCGACGTGCAGTACCGGCTGGGCCAGCGGGTCCCGCGCGGCAGCATTTCCGCCCAGCCGCTCACCCTGTTCTTCGATGCCGGCTTCCCCGCCGTGGCCCGGGTCCTGGCGGACGTCGCCGCGTCGGCCCCGGCCGTGACCGTCATCGGCGTGGACCTGGAGCGCGCCGACCGCGGCCGGATCGAGGTCGCCCTGCGCCTCGACCTCCTGGGGGGCGCCTGAGATGCTGCGCGACCGGCGCTTCATCGGGGCCCTGATCCTGTTGCTCGTGGTCGTGGGGGCGTGGGACCTGCACCATTTCCGGGCCCGCAAGAACCCGGCCCAGCCCGTCACCCGGACGGCGCCGCAGGCGGCGCCGGCCGTCCTGCCGTGGCACCCCGCACAGCCGTCCGTCGCGAGCGCCGTGCCCACGGCCCTCGCGGACGACGCCCGCAACCCGTTCATGACCGCCGGCGAGCAGTTCCGGGGCAAGTTCCCGGTGCGGGCGACCGAAACGATGGGGAAGGGAACCGACCCCGTGCACCTGCAGGGGATCGCGGTCCACGGCGGCGTGCGAGCGGCGCTGATCGACGGCGAGCCGGTGCGCGAGGGGGGGTATGTCGGTGACATCCAAGTGGTGCGCGTGCAAGACAACGGGGTGACCCTCGCCCGGGGCGGCCGGGTGTGGCGCGTCCCCCTGCCCCCGGTGTCGGGCGAGGCGGAGGAGGACGGGAATTGACCTCCGCCCTGAAGCGCATCCTCGCCCTCTGGGCCGCCGTGGCCGTGCTCCTGTCGGGCTGCGCCCACGGCCCGGCCCCGCGCCACGCACAAGGCCCCGACCTGCCGAAGCCCCTCACCCCCCTGGTGGTGGCCGACGCCCTCCCGCCCGGCACCGTGCCCGCCGCCCCCGCGGCGCCCACCCGGACGGCGGGCAAGTTCCGGTTCCGCGACACCCCCGTGGCCGACGCCATCCGCCTGCTGTTCAAGGGCAGCGACATGAACGTGATGGTGGACGACGGCGTCCAGGGCCGGATCACGGCCGACTTCCTGGGCGCCACCCCGGAGCAGGTCCTGGCCGCCGTCCTGCGCAGCCAGGGCCTGGCCATGACCTACCAGGACGGCTACGCCCGCATCGGCCAGAACGACCGCCGGGTCTTCCACCTGGACTACGTGGCCGGCGCCGGCTACACCGCCCTGTGGGACGACATCGGCACCCAGGTCAAGGCCCTGCTCACCCCCGAGGGCAAGGTCACCGTGAGCCCCGCCACGGGGACGCTGATCGTCGCCGACCGCCCGGAGAACCTGGACCAGGTGGAGGCCCACCTCCACCACCTGGAGGAGATCATCGGGCGCCAGGTGCTGATCGAGGCCAAGGTCATCGAGGTCACCCTCAACGACAGCTTCCAGATGGGGGTCAACTACGGCCTCTTCCCGCGCGCGCTGGGGATCGGCCCCGGCGTCTCCGGCGCCGCCGCAGGGGGCAACGCCCTGCTCCAGTCCTTCGCCCCGAACGTGAACGGCATCCAGTTCGGCCTGTTCCGCACCGGGGACTTCTCCGCCCTGCTGGAGGCCCTGCACGCCCAGGGCCAGGTGAACATGCTGTCCTCGCCCCGGGTCGCCACCCTGAACAACAACCCGGCGGTCATCCACGTCACCGAGCAGGTGCCCGTGGTCAGCCGGGAGGTCCTCTCGGGCGAGATCGACCCCACCAACACGATCGCGCGCTACGACGTGAGCTTCAAGGAGGCCGGCATTCGCCTGGAGGTGACCCCCCAGATCGGCGCCGACGGCGGCCTGACGATCCTGGTCCACCCGAAGGTGACGGAGGTGTCCGGCGAGATCACCACCCCCGACGGCCTCCAGACCCTGCCGATCCTCAACGAGCGCGAGACCGAGACGGTCCTCAAGGTGCGCGACGGCGAGAGCATCGTCCTGGGCGGCTTCATCCAGAAGCGCCGCACCGAGGACGTGAGCAAGGTCCCGGGCCTGGGCAGCCTGCCCCTCATCGGTCCCCTGTTCCGCAGCACGGACCAGAAGGAGGACCGGGTCGAGCTGCTGATCCTGCTGACCCCCACGGTCCTGGACACCCAGCGCATCGCCCAGGCCGTCTCGGACGGCATCGAGGGCCTGACCGACGTGGCCCGGCCGTTCCACTTCGGCATCCTCCACGGGCGCAGCTTCGACCTGGTGCAGGAATCGCCCACGGGCGGCTTCGCCCCGCTCGGCTTTCCCGCCGGGGGCACGCCCCCCGTCCCCGGGGGCGGCTTCAGCCCGGTCACGCGCTCGGGGCTGGCCCGCTACCACCTGGATGCCGGCACCGGGTTCGCGCGCCAGGGCGAGGGCGAGCGCGCCGAGCAGGAGTGGCAGAAGGCCCTGCGCCTGGACCCGAACCTCTCCGAGGCCCGCTTCCAGCTGGCCCTCCTGTACGCCCAGCGGGCCCAGACCACCCGGGCCCTGCAGCTCTGGTCCGAGCTGGCCAAGACGCGCCCCGAGCACGCCCAGGGGGTCAACCGCATCGCCCTGGCCTTCACCGCCGCCGGGGCGTTCGACCCGGCGATCCGCGTGCTCAAGCAGGGCATCGAGTACTTCCCCAAGAACGCGGGCCTGATCACGAACCTGGGCGTCGCCTACCTGGGGGCGGGCCAGCCCGAGCTGGCCGAGGCCGCCTTCGCCGAGGCCGCCCGCATCGACCCCCAGGCCGTGGAGGCGGTGGTGGACCGGGCCGAGATCCTGCTCTCCGAGGGTGGCCTGGAGGCGGCCCGGATGCTGTACGTCTCGGCCCTGCCGAAGATCAGCGAGCGCGACCCCGAGTTCGTCCTCCAGGTGCGGCGCCGGATCGCCGCCATCGACGCCCTCCTGGCCGGGCCCGAAGGCAAATCCGCAACCGCCGGCACGGCACCGGCAGACGCCGCGCCTGCGGCCCATACCCCGGCGCCGCCCCGACCCGCCGAGGCCCCGTCCGCGCCGACGCCCGTGCCGACCGCGGGGACGGGCACCGGCTTCGGCCATGCCGCCTGAACCGCGCCGAACCGCCCGCGGCGCGGGCTTCACCCTGATCGAGGTGATCGTGGTGATCGCCGTCCTCGCCGTCCTGGCGGGGGCCCTGGCCCCCCTCATCGCGGCCCGGGTGGACCAGCAGCGGCGCTTCGCCACCGAGGACCACCTGGAGCTGATCGCCGACGCCCTGCGCGCCTACCACCGCGACGTGGACGCCTTCCCCCCCGACACCGGCGACGACGTGGCCGACCTGGGCGAGCTCCAGGCCGACACCATCGGCGCCCCGGGCTGGAGCGGCCCCTACCTCACCGCCCAGTGGGCCGCGGGCGACTACGCCCTGGACGCCTGGGGTGGCCTGATCGACTACGCCTACACCGCCGGCGACCCCACCGCCGTGCTCACGAGCCCGGGGCAGGACCAGACGGCGGGCACGACGGACGACATCGCCCTCACGGTGGTCCAGGACTACGAGACCGTGGAGCGCCGGATCCGCGACACTTACGAGCGCCTGAAGCTCGTCGCGGGCGACGTCTACGGCACCAGCCCCACCCTGGCGCCCTCCGCCTACACGATCCCGGCCGCCTGGCAGACGGACGCCTGGGGCAACAGCCTCATGTATGCCTACAACAACGACGAGTCCGCGGTGGTCTACAGCCTGGGTCCGGACGGTGCCGGCGTGGGCACCGGGCCCACGGGGGACGACGTGTACTTCGCCATGGTCTGGAGCCCCCCCGGCGGCGGCGGGAGCGGCGCCTCGGGCGGCGATTCGGACGACGTGCTGACCATGGTGCCGGGCGAGCTGTACCAGTGCGGCGGCAACGACGAGACGGCCTTCGTCCTGACCAACAACGACACGGTGGACATCGAGATCACCCAGATCGACGTGAGCTGGAGCTACAACTGGCGCGACCTGCAGCAGGTCCAGAGCGGCGGCACCGCCTCCTCCTGCAACGGCGGCACCGACGTGTGGGACAACTTCAGCTGCGGCACGCCGAACGGCGACCAGTCCACCCCCGCCAGCCTGACCACGCTGTGCAAGACGGTCCAGATTCCGGCCGGCGGCACCTACACCTTCGACGAGTTCGACTTCAACGGCGCCATCAGCGGCATGGACGTGACCATCGTCTTCACCCACACCCAGGTGGGCGGCGGGCCGACCCACACCTCGACGCTCAACTTCACCGTGCCCTGATCCCGGCCCCCCGGCTCCCGATGCCCGGGAAACGCTGTTAGAATCCGGTTCGGTTCCGGTGCGGTTTGTGTGCGGGACCGACGACCGGGGCGTGGTCGTGGGATCATGCGCCCCGCACACCCCAAGGACGGAAACCATGGCCGAAGCGCGCATCCTGGTGGTCGAGGACGAGCCGGACATCCTCGAGCTCATCCGCTACAACCTGGAGAAGGGGGGGTACCGCGTCACCCCCGCGGCCACCGGCGAGGCGGGCCTCGCCCTGTGCCGCGAGGCGCCCCCCGACATGGTGGTCCTGGACCTCATGCTCCCCGGGCTGGACGGCCTGTCCGTGGCCCGGGCCCTCAAGCGCACCCCCGCCACCCAGAACGTCCCGGTCATGATGGTCACCGCCCGGGGCACCGAGGCCGACATCGTGGCCGGCCTCAACCTGGGGGCCGACGACTACATGGTCAAGCCGTTCTCCCCCGCCGTCCTGCTCGCCCGGGTGGCGGCGCTCCTCCGGCGCGTGGGGGGGCCGGAGCCCGGCCCGGAGCAGCCCCTCGCGGTGCACGGGGTGACGATCCACCCGGGCCGGCACCGGGTGGAGGTGGACGGCGAGGCCGTGCCGCTCACCCCCACCGAGTTCCGCATCCTGCACTTCCTGGCCCGGCGCCCGGGCTGGGTGTTCACCCGCCACCAGATCGTGGACGCCGTCATGGGGATCGGGCACCCCGTGACCGAGCGCAGCGTGGACGTACAGGTGGCGGCCCTGCGCAAGAAGCTCGGGGCCGCCGGGGACGTGGTGGAGACCGTGCGCGGGGTCGGCTACCGCGTCCGGGAGTAGGCCGTGCAGGATCGGCTCCGCTGGCGGATCGGCGCCGCGGTGCTCCTGTGCACCTGGGGGGCCCTGGCCGTGGTGCTGGTCTTTGGCACGGCGGGCACGGGGGGCACCGGGGGCACGGGGAAGTCGGGCATCGGCGCCGTGGTGGGCGTGGCGGGCCTGGTGGCGGGGGCCGTGGGCCTGCTCGCCGCCTGGCGCATCGCCCGCCCGGTGGAGGAGGCCGCCGCCGAGGCCGCGCGCCTGGCGGCCGGCGAGGGGGGTCTGCGCCTGCCGTCGGCCCCGATCCGCGAGCTCTCCGAGCTCAACGAGGCCCTCAACGAGCTGGCCCGCCAGCTGGAGGCCAGGCACGGCGACGTGGCCCGCCAGCGCACCGAGCAGGACGCCATCCTCGCCAGCATGACGGAAGGCGTCCTGGCCGTGGACACGGCCGGGCGGGTGCTCACCCTGAACCCGGCCGCCGCCCGCATCTTCGGCATGACCGGCGTCCCCTACCAGGGACGCGCGCTCACCGACGTGGTGCGCAACCCCGACCTGCTGCGCTTCGTGGAGCGCATCGACAAGGAGGGGGCGCCGGCCGAGACCCAGGTGACCCTCGGCTCCGGCGCCCGGGCCCGCCACCTGCGGGTGGGCGGCACGCGCCTGGCGGACCGGGGCGGTCGGCGCCTGGGGACGGTGGTGGTGCTCTCCGACATCACCCGCATCCGGGAGCTGGAGAACGTCCGGCGCGACTTCGTGGCGAACGTCTCCCACGAGCTCAAGACCCCCGTCACCGCCATCAAGGGGGCCGCCGACACCCTCCTGGAAGGGGCCGGCGACGACCCCCCCGCGAGAGAGCGCTTCCTGGCCATCATCGGGCGCCAGTCCGAGCGCCTGGCGGCCCTGATCTCCGACACCCTGAGCCTGGCCCGCATCGAGCAGCAGGTGGACACGGGCGCCGCGACGCACCTGGGCGAGGGCCCCGTGGCCCAGGTCCTGGCCGCCGCCGAGACCGCCTGCGAGCCCCAGGCCCTGGCGCGCGAGGTGCGGGTGGAGGTTGACTGCCCGGCCGACCTCACCGCCCCCATGGACCCGCCCCTCTTGGAGCAGGCGATCATCAACCTGCTCCAGAACGCCATCCAGTACAGCCCCGAGGGCGGCGTCGTGACCCTGCACGGCGTGGCCAAGGGGGGGGAGTGCGTCATCGAGGTCATCGACCGGGGCCGGGGCATCGAACCGGAGCACCTCCCGCGCCTGTTCGAGCGCTTCTACCGGGTGGACCCGGCCCGCAGCCGCGAGCTGGGGGGCACGGGCCTGGGGCTCGCCATCGTGAAACACATCTGCCTGGCCCACGGCGGGCGGGCCAGCGTCGAGAGCACCCCGGGCTTAGGGAGCACGTTCCGCATCCACCTGCCCGTGGCCTGACCCGGCCCCCCCCTCCGCGCCTCGGGCGACGGTCCGCACGCGGTCCTCACCGGCCCTTCATGAAACATTAACGTTGCCCCTCTACGATCCCGCGGAAACTCAGGCCGGCACGGCAAACAGAACCCGTCGGGGCCCCCGGCCTCCACATTCACGCGAAAGGATTTTCGTCATGAAGAGGCATCTGACCACATGGCTGGTGGCGGGCGCCCTGGTCGCCGCGGGCGCCGGGACGGCCATGGCCGCCGAGAGGATCACCGGCGCCGGGGCGACGTTCCCGTACCCGATCTACGGCAAGTGGGCGCACGACTACAACCAGGTCACCGGCGTCGAGCTGAACTACCAGTCCATCGGCTCGGGCGGCGGCATCAAGCAGATCAAGGCCAAGACGGTGGACTTCGGCGCCTCCGACGCGCCCCTGAAGCCCGACCAGCTGGACGAGGCCGGCCTGATGCAGTTCCCCATGATCATGGGCGGCGTGGTGCCCGTGGTGAACCTGCCGGGGATCAAGCCCGGCGAGCTGAAGCTCACCCCGGACGTGCTGGCCGACATCTACCTGGGCAAGATCACCAAGTGGGACGACAAGCGCATCACGATGATCAACCCGGGGCTCAAGCTGTCCGGTGACATCACGGTGGTGCACCGCGCCGACGGCTCGGGCACGACCTGGATCTTCACCAACTACCTGACCAAGGTCAGCAAGGCCTGGGCGAAGGACGTCGGCAACAACAAGAGCGTCTCGTGGCCCACGGGCGTCGGCGGCAAGGGCAACGAGGGCGTGGCCGCGTTCGTCGGCAAGGTGAACGGCGGCATCGGCTACGTGGAGTACGCCTACGCGCTCCAGAACAAGATGACCACCGCCCTGCTCGAGAACCACGACGGCAACTTCGTGGCCCCCACCGCCGAGGCCTTCCAGGCCGCCGCCGCCGGCGCCGACTGGGCCCACGCGAAGGGCTATTACCTGGTGCTGACCGACCAGCCGGGCAAGACGAGCTGGCCGATCACGGGTGCCTCGTTCATCCTCATGCACAAGAAGCAGCAGCACCCGACCCAGGCCAAGGCCGTGCTCAAGTTCTTCGACTGGGCCTACAAGAACGGCAACGACGCCGCCCTGGCCCTGGACTACGTGCCCATGCCGGAATCCGTGGCCGACATGGTGCGCGCGTCCTGGACCAAGGACCTGAAGGACATGGCCGGCGAGCCCGTGTGGAGCTCGATGACCGCGGGACGGTGACCGCCGGGCACTGACGGCCGCCCCGCTTGGGGTAACATAGCTCCCCCATGGAGCGCCCGTTCCGCCACCTCCGGCTGAACCCCAAGGTCTGGTTCGACCAGATCACCGGGGTCATCTTCGGAGTGATCCTGGTCTTCATCATGCTCGGCATGGTGATCGGGACCACGCGCCTCTTCCTGACCGTGCTCGAGCTGATCTCGGAGCCGGGGGTGGCGGAACGTTACCTGGCGATGGTGTCGGACATCCTGACGCTGTTCGTCCTGGTGGAGCTCTCGCGCTCGCTGGTGGAGTACTTCGACACCCTGCGGCTGCGTCTGACGTTCATCGTCGACGCGGCGATCGTGTTCATGCTCCGGGAGCTGATGATCAAGACCTTCGAGCACGAGTTCGGCACCGCCGAGATCTACGCCATGAGCGTCCTGCTTCTGGTGCTGGGTGCCCTCCGGATCGCGAGCGTCATGGTCTTCCAGCGCGAGATGGTGATGCTCAAGGCGATCGACCGCGAGCGCTCCCGATCCGCCCGCGGCTCCCGCGAGGCGCCCTGAAGGGCGGGTGATGCCGGGAGCGGGCAGGGATTTCTGGCGCGGGCGGCGAGCCGCCCTGGAGGATTGAGATGCCGGCAACCGCCATGCAGGACGCCGCCACCATGGGCCCCGACAAGGCCGCCTCGCGGTCCCGCGGCGCCTTCGGCGACCGTATCTTCAAGGCCCTGACCGCGGGCGTCGCGGGCGGCATCCTGCTGCTGCTCGGCTCCATGTTCTTCGTCCTCTGGCGGGCCTCGGGGCCGTCCATCGAGGCGTTCGGCTGGAGCTTCCTCACGAGCGACGCCTGGAACCCGGTGACGGAGAATTTCGGCGCCCTGGCCGCCGCCGTCGGCACCCTGCTCTCCACCGCCGTGGCCCTGGTCGTGGCGGTGCCGGTGAGCCTGGGGATCGCCCTCTTCCTGGCCGAGATCGCGCCCGTCCGCATCCGGACCCCGTTCGGCGTGGCCATCGAGCTCCTGGCCGCCATCCCGAGCATCGTGTACGGCATGTGGGGGCTGTTCATCCTGGCCCCCCTCATGGCCGACCACGTGCAGCCGTGGCTGGCGGCCGTGTTCGGCTGGATGCCCCTGTTCCAGGGCCCCAAGATGGGCATCGGCATGCTCACCGCGGGCCTGGTCCTGGCCCTGATGATCGTGCCCTTCATCGCCGCGGTCACCCGCGACGTCTTCCGGATGGTGCCGCCGACCCTCAAGGAGTCGGCCTACGGCATGGGGGCCACCACCTGGGAGGTGGTGAAGGACATCATGATCCCCTATGGCCGCAAGGGCATCTACGGCGCCGTGTTCCTGGGGCTCGGCCGGGCGCTGGGGGAGACCATGGCGGTCACCTTCGTGATCGGCAACGCCCACCGCCTGTCGCTCTCCCTGTTCGCCCCGGGCAACTCCATCGCCTCCACCCTGGCCAACGAGTTCACCGAGGCGGACGGCGACGTCTACACCGCCTCGCTGGTGGAGCTGGGGCTGGTGCTGGCGGTGATCACGTTCGTCATCCTGGGGCTGGCCAACCTGTGGATGAAGCACATGTCCGCCCCGGCGAGGAGCAGCTGACATGGCCGGCATCGCCAACTCCGCCGCCACGGCCCGGCGCCGCAACGTCAACGCCGCGGTCATGGCCCTGTCCACCCTGGCCGCCTTCGTGGGCCTGGGGATGCTCGTCTGGATCCTGGGCGACGTGGCACTGCGCGGGACTCAGGCGATCAACTGGACGTTCTTCACCCAGCTCCCCTCCCCCCCCGGCCAGGGCGGCGGGGGCCTGGCCAACGCCATCGCCGGGACCCTGCTCCTGACCGTCGTGGCGGCCCTGATGGCGGTGCCCATCGGCGTTCTGGCGGGCACCTACCTGGCCGAATTCGGCGCCGCGACCAAGTTCGGCGCGGCGGTGCGCTACGTGTCCGACATCCTGGTGTCGGCCCCGTCGATCGTGGTGGGGGTGTTCGTCTACCTGGTCATGGTCAAGCCCCTGGGCAACTTCTCGGGCTGGTCCGGGGCGGTGTCGCTGGCGATTATCATGCTGCCGGTGGTCACCCGGACCACGGAGGAGATGCTGCGCCTGGTGCCGCTCGAGATGCGCGAGTCCACCCTGGCCCTGGGCGCGCCGTACTGGCGGATGATGGTGGGGGTCATCTACCGGGCCGCGGCGGCGGGCATGGTCACGGGGATCCTGCTGGCCGTGGCGCGGGTCTCGGGGGAGACGGCGCCGCTGTTGTTCACCGCCCTCAACAGCCCCTACTGGATGAACGGCCTGAACGAGCCCATGGCGAACCTGACCGTCACCCTGTTCAACTACGCCATGAGCCCCTACGACGACTGGCACGCCATGGCCTGGGGCGCCGCCTTCCTGATCACGGCGGCGGTCCTGGCCCTGACCGTGACCTCGCGCCTGGTGCTCGCCCGGACCCACCGCCCGTAGGGTATATACCAATGATCCGCCCCCAACAGACCCGGGACCCCATGACCGAAGACCCCTCCACCGCCCAGAACCCGCCGGAGACGCCGCACCTCGAGCTCCCCACGCCCATGGTGCAGGAGGCCGCTCCCGTCACCGACCCCAAGATCTCCGTGCGCGACCTCAATTTCTACTACGGCGGGAAGCAGGCCCTCACGGACAACACCCTCGACATTGCCCGCGGCGAGGTCACCGCCTTCATCGGCCCCTCGGGCTGCGGCAAGAGCACCCACATCCGCACCTACAACCGGATGTACGAGCTCTACAAGGGCCAGCGCGCCACCGGCGAGATCCTCCTGGACGGGGTGAACATCCTGGACCCGGCCATTCCCGCCCTCTCCCTGCGCCACAAGATCGGGATGATCTTCCAGAAAGCCACCCCGTTCCCCATGACCG
Organism: uncultured Nitrospirales bacterium; assembly: GCA_964528115.1. GTDB lineage: Bacteria > Nitrospirota > JACRHL01 > JACRHL01 > JACRHL01 > CAZGRJ01. The sequence continues at coordinate 24,600 of CAZGRJ010000008.1, read as the reverse complement.
TGTTCGACAACGTGGCCTACGGCCTGCGCCTGCGCGGCGGCATGCCCAAGAGCGAGCTGGAGGGGCGCGTGGAGGAGGCCCTGAAGGGCTCCGCCCTGTGGGACGAGGTCAAGGACATGCTGAACCAGCAGGGCACCCAGCTCTCCGGCGGCCAGCAGCAGCGCCTGTGCATCGCCCGCGCCATCGCCGTGGAGCCCGAGGTGCTGCTCATGGACGAGCCGTGCTCGGCCCTGGACCCCATCGCCACCGGCAAGATCGAGGAGCTGATCGACGAGTTCAAGGGCCGCTTCACCGTGGTCATCGTCACCCACAACATGCAGCAGGCGGGGCGCGTGTCGGACTACACGGCGTTCTTCTACCTGGGACGCCTGGTGGAGTTCGGCGAGACGGAGGCCCTGTTCACCCGGCCCCAGAACGAGCAGACCGAGGCCTACATCACCGGCCGGTTCGGCTGAGTCCGGACCCGCACCAGGAGGCAACCCGCACGCCCATGGCCACCAAGGCCCACACCATGCGCCGGTTCGACGACGAGCTCTCCGAGCTCAAGGCCAAGGTCCTCTCCCTGGGGGGCCTGGTGGAGAAGGCCATCGCCGGCGCCACCCAGGCCCTCATGACGGGCGACTCGGCCCTCGCCGAGCGGACCATCGAGCGCGACGCGGCGGTCAACGCCCTGGAGGTCCAGTGCGACGAGCTGATCCGCCGGATTCTCGTATTGCGCCAGCCGGCCGCGCGGGACCTGCGCTTCATCCTGTCGTCGGTGAAGGTGGTCACGGACCTGGAGCGCATGGGCGACCTGGCCGTGGGCATCAGCGAGGGGGCGCTGCGCCTCCAGGGAACGGGCATCCATCCCCTGGGGGCCCTGTCCAACATGTCCGAGGCGGTCCAGTCCCAGGTCCAGCGGGCCCTGGACGCCCTCTCGCGGGGCGATATCGACCTGGCCATCCAGGTGATCGAGCACGACGCCTCGGTGGACGAGATGTACCACTCGCTCTACCGCGAGATCCTCACCTACATGCTCGAGAACCCGCCGGGCATCAGCGGCTACATCATCCTGTCGAACATCTCCAAGAACCTGGAGCGGATCGGCGACCACGCCACGAACATTTGCGAAATGGTAATCTACATGATCCGCGGGCACGACATCCGCCACGTGGACCACGAGGCCGCCGCCGCCCTCCTCAAGGAGGAGGAAGCCCGCCAGCCGTAAGGCCCGGCCTGACCCCAAGGACGCACGCCCACAGGACGCACCGCTGCACGATGCGCTGGTTGTCGGGAAACGAGGCGCCGCGGCGGGCGCCCGGAAGTCACGGAGGACGCCGGGGGCGGTGAAGCTCGGCGACCTGCGCGTCCTTTTCTGGATCGCCCTCTTCCTCCTGGCCGGCGAGGCCGGGCTGGAATTCCGGGCCCACCTGCACGGCTGGGGCACGCCCCTGTTCGGCGATCGCGCCGTGGCGGCGGACGCGGGCGGGTCCGGCCCCCCCGGGGACGGGCCCGCGTACGGTCCGACGCGCGGGTTCCCGTTCCGCAGCGCCGTCGTCCCCCGGGAGAAGCGGCCGGGCGTCCCCCGGATTTGGGTCGCCTCGGCCTCCTACGGCGAGGACGTCTACCTCCCCCCCGACGAGATCTTCCCGAGCCGCCTGGAGGCGCTTCTGGCCGAAGCCGGGGTCCCCGTGGAGGTGCTCAACGCCAGCCGGGCGGGCATGGACACGGACGCCAACACGGACGACCTGGAGCGCCTCGGGGCCGACTGGCGGCCCGACGTGGTGATCCTCTACCAGATGTCGGGCGACATCAACGACCTCTCGCACCGGCTCCTGGGGGGGACGAAGTCCCGCGACGACACCCCCCCAGGCGACCCGGCGGAGGACCCGGCGAACGACCCGGGGGAAAAGCCCGAGGCCGACTGGCCGACCCGGGCGGTGGAGTCCACCACCCTCTACGCCCAGGTCAAGGCGAACCTCTCCAGCCAGGTGGTGCAGCAGCGCCTCCTGGCCGACACCCTGGGCGACGCGGGGGAGGCGGCGTTCGCCCACCGCCTGCGCCGCCTGGTCGCCGCCTGCCGGAAGATCGGGGCGACACCCGTCCTGGTGACCTTCGCCGCGAGCTATGACCGGCACAACCTGGCCCGCATGCCCCTGGGCGTGCGCAACGGCGTGTTCCGCTACAACCAGGAGCTGTCCATGGACGGCTGGGTCCGGACCATCGAGCGGTACAACCGCGTCATGGCGCGGGTGGCCGCCGAGACCGGGGCCGGGCTCGTGGACGTGAACGCCGCCCTGGGCGGGAAGGACGCGTACTTCCGCGACTTCGTCCACTTCACCCCCGAGGGGCACAAGATCGTGGCCGACACCCTCGCCGCGGCCCTGCTCCAGCCTCCGCCGGGCTCGCCCCTTTCCCGGCTGGCGCGCGGAGGGGCGGCGCCGTGAGCTTCAACTCGCCCGAGTTCCTGTTCTTCCTGCCGTCGGTGCTGGTGATCTACGGCCTGCTGTTCCGGCGCGATCTGCTGCGCACGACCTTTCTGCTTTGCGCCAGCTACATGTTCTACATGTCGTGGAACTGGCGCTACGCCGGTCTCATCGCGGCCTCCACGATGGTGGACTACTACGTGGGCCTGCGCCTCTCCGGCGAGGAGCGGCAGGCCCGGCGCCGGCTGCTGCTGATCGCGAGCCTGTGCTGCAACCTGGGGCTGCTCGGCTACTTCAAGTACAACAACTTCTTCGTGGACCTCATCACGCCCCTGTTCGGGGTGGACATGAGCTTCCTGAAGCACTCCTTCCTGTTGCCGGTCGGCATCTCCTTCTACACGTTCCAGACCCTGAGCTACACGATCGACGTGTACCGCCGGCACATCGAGCACGAGCCGAACCTCATCCGGTTCGCCACCTACGTGGCCTTCTTCCCCCAGCTGGTGGCGGGGCCCATCGTGCGGGCGCGGGACTTCCTGCCCCAGATGCGGCGCACGCCGGACGTGAGCCGGGAGAACGTCCAGCGCGGCCTGTACCTCGTGTTCCAGGGCCTGGCGAAGAAGGTGCTCCTGGCGGACCTCCTCGCCGGCCTGGCGGTGGACGCGGTCTTCTCCGACCCGTCCGGGTTCTCGTCCTGGGACCTGCTGATGGGGCTGTACGCCTACGCGTTCCAGATCTACAACGACTTCTCCGGCTACAGCGACGTGGCGATCGGGGCGGCCCTGATGCTGGGGTTCTACCTGCCCCAGAACTTCAACCGCCCCTACCTGGCCCAGAACCCGCGGGAGTTCTGGACCCGGTGGCACATCTCCCTGTCCACCTGGCTGCGCGACTACCTGTACATCCCCCTCGGCGGCAACCGGGGCACCCGGGCGCGGGTGGCCTTCTCCCTGATGATGACGATGCTGCTGGGCGGCCTGTGGCACGGGGCGGCGCTGAACTTCGTGTTCTGGGGCGCCTACCACGGCGTGCTCCTGGTGCTCTACCGCGGGGCCAGCAAGCACGGGGCCGACGCGCTGCCGGCCAGGATCCTCAACCGGATCGTCTGCTTCCACCTGGTGCTGGTGGGGTGGCTCCTGTTCCGGGGCGGGGACATGCAGACCATCCAGGCCTACGTGACGGGGCTGTCGCACCTCACCCTGGGCACCCGCCTGCACCCGATGTTCTACGGCGTCCTGGGGCTGGCCTTCTTCACCCACGTCTTCCCCAAGGCGTGGGTGACGCGGGCCGCCGACCTCTTCGCCGGCACGCCGGCCGCGCTCCAGGGGGCCGTGTACGCGGGGCTCCTGGTGCTCTTCATGGGGGCGACGCTGGAGTCGCCCGCCTTCATCTATTTTCAGTTCTAGCGGGTTCCGGTTCCGACGGCGGGACCCGCCGGGCGCCGGGCAGCGGGCGCGGGGGGCTACAGGAAGTACGCCTTCAGGACGTACTGCTGCATCATGCGCTGGGTGTTGAAGAACGACGCGTTGAGCGCGATCGCGTGGCGCATGACCTCCAGGTAGCGGTCGCGCTCCTGGTAGAACATGGGCAGGACGGCCTTCTCCAGCTTGGAGAGCAGGTCCTCGGTGTCGCGGGTGTGATTGACCTCGCCGCCGCTGTTGCGGTGGTTCTCGCCGATCGCCCAGCCGGTCACCCCCTCGATGCAGCCCTCGATCCACCACCCGTCCAGGACGCTCAAACTCGGCACGCCGTTGGCAGCGGCCTTCATGCCGCTGGTGCCGGAGGCCTCCATGGGGGGATGCGGGGTGTTGAGCCACAGGTCCACCCCGGACGTGATGAGCTGACCCAAGGCCATGTCGTAGTTGCCGACGAAGACCACCTTGATGTCGTCCTTGAGGGCCTCGGCGGCCTCCAGGATCTTGTGGATCAGGGCCTTGCCCTCCCGGTCGGCCGGGTGGGCCTTGCCGGCGCAGATCACCTGGATGGGCCCCAGGGTGTGGACAAGATGCTTCAGGCGGTCCAGGTCGTGGAAGATCAGGTCCGGGCGCTTGTAGGGGGTCATGCGGCGGGCGAAGCCGATGGTGAAGGTCTCCAGCTCCAGCCCCGCGTTGGTGAAGCGGTTGACGTAGTCCAGCAGCTCCCGCTTGGCCTCGTGGTGGGCGCGCCAGACCTCGGGCTTGGGGATGGAGAGGGCGTAGCGCAGGGAGAAGTTGTCCTCCTGCCAGCCCGGGATGTGGCGGTCGAACAGCTCGGCCATGGCGGGCGCGACCCAGGTGGCCATGTGGACGCCGTTGGTGATCGAGTCGATCGTGTGCGAGGTGAACATGTGGCGCGCCACCTCGCCGTGCTTCTTGGCGACGCCGTTGACGAAGCGCGACAGGTTCAGGGCGAGGAAGGTCATGTTGACCTCGCCGTCGCAGCAGAAGATGTCGCTCATGCCGAACTCGGGGCGCGAGCCCAAGAGCTTCTCCACCGTTCCCACCGGGAACTTGTCGTGGCCGGCCGGGACCGGCGTGTGGGTGGTGAAGACGCAGCGCTCGCGCACCGCGTGCACGTCGGCCATCACCGGCACCGTGCGGCCGGCCTGGCGGGCGTGCTCCTCGAGCAGCTCCAGGACCAGGAAGGCCGAGTGGCCCTCGTTCATGTGGTAGCGCCCCAGCTGGCCGTAGCCCACGGCCCGCAGGACGCGCACGCCGCCGATGCCGAGCACGGCCTCCTGGCGGATGCGCATGTCCTTGCCGTCGCCGTAGAGGTGGTCGGTGATGCGGCGGTCGTCCGGGGCGTTCTCGGGCAGGTCGGTGTCCAGGAAGTAGACCGGCACCACGTGTCCGCCGGCCCCCACGACCTTGTGCTTCCAGGCCCGCACCACCACGTCGCGGCCGGCCAGGGAGAGGGTGACGCGGGCAGGCGACTCGGTCAGGTAGTCCTCCACCGCCCAGGCGACCGCCTCCTCCACCTGCTCGCCGTCCGGCCCGATGCGCTGGTAGAAGTAGCCCTGGCGGTGCAGGAGGGTGACGGCCACCATGGGGATGCGCAGGTCGGCGGCGGCGCGGACCGTGTCGCCGGCCAGGATCCCTAAGCCGCCGGCATAGGTGGGCATGCCCGCCTCGACGGCGATCTCCATGGAGAAGTAGGCGACGGAGGTGTTGGGGTCCATGGACCGGTTCAGCGTCTCTTGCGGCGAGTGGGGGCGTGTCGAACGCGGCCCCGGGTTCGACGCAAATGATAGCGCAACCGCGGGAGCCCGCGGCGCACGGATCGGGCCATTTCGCGGATCAGCCGGCGGCGGGATCGCCCACCGGCTCGCCGTCCTTGACGAACATCAGGCCGATGGCGTCCGGGGCCACCCACACCACCCGGGCCGACAGGGTCGGCGGCTCGGCCCCGTCGCCGGTGTTCGCGACCAGGCGCGCCTGCACCATCGTCCCCACCGGCGGCGGCGGGTTGAAGGGCGGCTCCAGGCGCACGCCGCCGTCGCTCAGGTCCTGCGTCAACGCCCGGGCGGTGCCGTGGCCGGGCCACGTGACCTCCACCTCCAGAAAGGCGTCGAACCGTTCGTGCTTGCGGTTCTCGTGCATCGCGCTCGTCCCCCCTTCGGCGCCCTTGCCACAAAGGGGCCTCTCCCCGTATAAATCGGGACGTTCCGGGCAAAACCTTAGCCCCGCAGACGGTTTTCCGTGCCCCATCCACCCCGATCATCCGATCCCGGCGCCCGCCCCTGGGTCCTGGCCGCCCTCCTCCTGGCGCTGGCCGTCCCGGCCCACGCGGGAGAGCCCCGGGCCCGGGACCTGGGGGTGCCGTTCGAGGGGACGCCCGGCCCCCTGAACGCCATCACGGACCTCCCCGGGGTGCGCGTGGGCCACACGACGATCGTGCGCGACCTGAAAGGCGGCAAGGCCGTCCGGACCGGCGTCACCGCCGTCTTCCCGGGCCCCGCCGCCACGGACGCGCGCTACCCCGCCGCCACCTTCGCCCTCAACGGCAACGGCGAGATGACCGGGACCCTGTGGGTGGACGAGTCGGGCCTCCTGGAGGGCCCCGTGGTCCTGACCAACACCCACAGCGTGGGGATCGCCCGGGACGCGGTGGTGGCCTGGGGCCAGCGGCGCTTCCCCGGCACGGCCACGTATTCCCTGCCGGTCGTGGCCGAGACCTGGGATGGCTTTTTGAACGACATCAACGGCTTCCACGTCCATCCGGAGGACGTCCTCGCCGCCCTGGACGGGGCCGCCGGCGGCCCGGTGGCGGAGGGCGACGTGGGCGGCGGGACGGGCATGGTGGCCTACGGCTTCAAGGGCGGGATCGGCACCGCCTCGCGCGTGCTGGCGGCCGAGGCCGGGGGCTATACGGTGGGGGTGCTGGTCCAGGCCAACTACGGGCGCCGGCCCCAGCTGACCATCGCCGGGGTGCCCGTCGGGCGCGAGATCCCGGACCTGATGCCGGAGCGGGGCACGGAGACGGGCGCCGCCGACGTGCCCCGGGCGGGCCGGACCGGCTCCGTGATCGTCCTGGTCGCCACCGACGCGCCCCTCCTGCCCCATCAGCTGGCCCGCCTGTGCCGCCGCATCCCCCTGGGCCTGGGGCGCCTGGGGAGCGTCGCCACGGACTCCTCGGGCGACTTGTTCTTATGCTTCTCCACCGCCCGGCCAAGCACGGGCGCCAATGGCATCGAGCAGTGGCGCGCCGTCCCCAACGGCCGCATGGACCCGCTCTTCACGGCCACGGTCCGGTCCGTGGAGGAGGCGGTGGTCAACGCCCTGGTGGCGGCCCGGACCATGACCGGGAACGCGGGGCACACGGTCCATGCCCTGCCCCACGACCGCCTGCGGGCGGTCCTGAAGCGCTACAACCGGCTCGTCGAACCCTAGGCGGCGTCACCCTCCGGGGTCAGGGCGACCTCCACCCGGGGAACGACCCGGCTCACGTCGTGCCGCGCCACGCTGGCCGCGACCCGGTCCCGGGGGGGCAGGGACCCGTCCAGGGCGGCGGTGAGACGCTCGCCCAGGGCCCCCACGTCGCCGGCGGGCACCGTCCAGCCGTTCACACCGTCCATCACCGCGGTGCCACCGGGGCAGGCGAACGCCACCACCGGCGTCCCCAGGCTCAGGACCTCCAGAACCACGTTGGGGAAGCCCTCGTAGCGGGACGGCAGGACGAACAGGTCGGCATGACGGAACCAGGGGAAGGGGTTGTCCTGAAAGCCCTCGAAGACCACCCGCCCGGCGACCCCCAGCTCCCGGGCCCGGCGCTCCAGGGCGGCCCGGTCCGGCCCCTGCCCCAGGAGGTGCAGGGTGACGTCCGGATGCCGAGCAGCCACCTGGGCGAATGCCGGGAGCAGGAGGTCAAACCCCTTCTGGGGCACGAACCGTCCGGCGCCGACCAGATGGCGGCCCGGGCCGAACGGGTTCGCGTCCACCTCGGCACGGGCCGCAATCGCGGCGATGTCCAGGGGGTTCGGGATGACACGGGTGCGCTCCCGCGACACGCCCGCGCGCGCCACGTCGGCTGCCATGTCCTCGGTCTCGCACAGCATCGCGTCGGCCCGGCGGTTCGCGGGCGCGTACAGCCGCCAGCGCAGCCACCCGTAGGGCATGCGGCGCACGTGCACCGTGGGCAGGCAGGTCTCCCGCGCCACGAACCGCGTGCCCTTGGGCGCGAACGGCTTGAGCAGGAGGACGAGGGTGTTGTGAAAGGTGAGGGTCGAAAAGACCGTGTCCGGCCGCAGGCGCCGGATGAGCCGTAGAAGGCGCAGGAACGAGAGGGGGTTGCGTCCGCCCAGCACATAAACGGGCACGTCGTCCGGCAGGTCGGCCAGGTAACCCCCCTTGCGCTCGACCAGGGCCAGGTGCGGCTCGAAGCGCTCCCGGTCCAGGTGGCGCAGCAGGGTCACGAACACCCGCTCCGCGCCGCCCCCCTCCAGCGTCGGGATGGTGAACAGGACGCAGACCCGGCTCAACGGCCCTCCAGCCAGGCCTGGAACATGAGCACGTCCCACAGGTGGTGGCGCCAGTCGTGGGTGCCCGCGAGGTGCTCCGCCCACTTGCGCCGGATCGGGGCCGGGTCCAGGTAGCCCTCGCGGCGCAGGCGGGCCTCGTCCAGGAGCGATTCGGCCCAGTCGCGCAGGGGACCCCGCAGCCACTCCCCCACCGGGACGGCGAAGCCCGCCTTGGGGCGCTCCACCAGGTCCGCCGGGACGTGCTTGTGCAGGACCCTCCGAAGCAGCCACTTGGACCTGCCGCCCCGGGTCTTCATGGCGAGGGGCAGGCGCCAGACGAAGGCGACGAGGCGGTGGTCCAGGAGCGGCTCGCGAGTCTCCAGGCTGACCGCCATCGCCGCCCGGTCCACCTTCACCAGGACGTCGTCGGGCAGGTAGCTCAGCATGTCCCAGGCCATCATGCGGGACGGGAGGTCCTTGAGGGCCGGCCAGCGCGCCGGGTCCGTGAGGACCGTCGGGGGCTCCGCCGCGCCCGGCACGAGCCCCGCCGGGTTCGTCCAGTGGGAGACCAGGCGGCGGTAGATCGCCTCGGGCCCCTCGGCCGCCAGGAAGCCCGCCGCGGCGTGGACCTTCTCCCCCACCGACGCCCGGCCGTAGCGCGCGAGGAGCGGCCCGGTCCAGCCCAGGGCCCGGTCCCACCCCTCCGCCGGCAGCTTGCGCAGGAGCCCGGCGCCCGCCTGGCGGACCGGGTCGGGCAGCTTCCCGGCGGTGCTCCACACGGCCCGGGCGGTGGCGTAGCGGTCGTAGCCGAAGAACAGCTCGTCGCCCCCGTCCCCCGACAGGGCCACGGTGACGTGCTTCCGCGCCATGCGGCACAACAGCAGCGTCGGGACCTGGGCCACGTCGGCGAACGGCTCGCTCCACACCTTCGGCAGCTCGGGCACCAGGGCGAGGGCGTCGTCCGGGCCCACGTACAGCTCCGTGTGCTCCGTCCCCAGGTGCTTCGCCACCGCCTTGGCGTGGGGGGCCTCGTCGTATCCGGCCTCGGCGAAGCCGATGGTGAACGTCCGCACCGGCCGCTCGGACTCGGACTGGAGCAGGGCCGTCACGGTGGACGAGTCGATCCCGCCCGACAGGAAGACCCCGAGGGGCACGTCGGCCACGCGCTGGCCCCGCAGGACCTCGCGCAAGAGGGCCTCCAGGGCGTCCTGGGCCTCCGCGTCGCCGCCCGCGAAGGGCGCCGCCGCCCCCGCCTCGGCGATCGCCGTCAGGGACCAGTACGGCACCGGCTCGGGCGCGGCACCGGGGGCGGCCGGGTCCACCCACAGGTACGTGCCGGGCGGCAGCTTGTGGATGCCGCGGTAGATGGAGAACGGCGCCGGCACGTAGTTGTGGCGCAGGAACAGGCACAGGGCGTCCCGGTCGATCTCGCCCCGGAACTTCGGGTGCCGGGCGAGGGCCGCGGGCTCGGAGCCGAACAGGAAGGCGTCGCCCTGCCAGCCGTGGTAGAGCGGCTTCTCCCCCATGCGGTCGCGGGCCAGGAGCAGGCGGCGGGACTGCCGGTCCCACAGGGCGAGGGCGAACATGCCCACCATGCGCCCCAGGGTCGGCTCGGGGCCCCACGTCTCCATGGCGGCCAGGACCACCTCGGTGTCGGACCGGCCCCGGAAGTCCGCGCCGGCGGCCTCCAGCTCGGTGCGCAGCCCCTCGAAGTTGTACGCCTCGCCGTTGTATGCGAGGACATAGCGCCCGCTGGAGCTCACCATGGGCTGGTGCCCCTGGGGCGAGAGGTCGAGCACCGCCAGACGCGTGTGTCCCAGGGCCGCGCCCGCCTCGGCGTCGATCCACAGGCCCGAGTCGTCCGGCCCCCGGTGGACCAGGACGTCCGTCATGGCCGCCAGGACCTCCGAGTCCGCCCCGCCCGGCTCGAGCATGCCCGCGATGCCGCACATGGTCCTACGTCCCCCCCGCCGCGCGCCGCAGCCGCCACAGGCGGCGCTGGAGCGACGTGCCGAGGGCCGCGTCCAGGGCCAGGACGTACATGCCGGGGCGGACGAGGGGCCAGGTGAACACGCCCCGGAGGAAGTAGGCCAGGCCCGGGCCGAAGGCGCGCTCGCGCAGGTAGTGGTGGGACACCTCGAACCAGCGCAGTGCGGCCACCTTGCGGCGGAACGCCGGCCCCAACGCCGCCAGGGCGTCCGCGTGCTTCTCCAGGAAGTACCGCGCAGCCCCCGCCATGGGCGCGGCGGGCGGATAGCCGCCCCGGTACACCTCCGCGAGGGGCTCGGCCAGCACGCCCATTGGGTGCGCCGCGGCATAGCGCAGAACCCAGTCCCAGTCCTCGTAGCGGTAGAAGCGCTCGTCGTTCAGGCCCACCTCGTCGAAGACACCGCGCCGCACCACCAGCGTGGAGCCCGGCGCCAGGTCGCACCCCATGAGGATTTCCCGGTAGGTCACGAACCTGGGAACCCGGGGAAAGACCTCGTTCCCGTCCACGAGGCGGAACCCGGTGCAGCTGGCCCCGACGTCCGCGGCCCCGTCCATGTACGCGAGCTGCTTTTCCAGCTTGCCCGGCAGCCACGCGTCGTCCGAGTCGAGGAAGGCCACGTAGTCGCCCGTGGCCGCCCGGATGCCCGTGTTGCGGGCGGCGCCGGCGCGGCGGTTGGTTTCGTGGCGCAGGACGCGGACGCGGGTGTCGCCCACCGCCTCCACGGCCTTGACCGTGTCGTCGGTGGAGGCGTCGTCCACGACGATCAGCTCCAGGTCGCGCACGGACTGCTCCAGGACGCTCCGCATCGCCCGCTCAATGGTGGCCTCGCGGTTGTACGCGGGGATCACGACGCTGACCCGCGGGCCCGTCATCCGGTTGTCTTGAACGGCCAGCGCACCATGCGCCACAGGATGGAGCCCGCCAGCGACGCGGGAAAGAGCGGGGCACGGCGCCACCCGAGCCACGCGAACCGGAGGGCCTCGGCGGGCCGGAGCATACGCAGGGCCTCGATCGCCCCGTCCATGGCCTCCTTGCCGTACCAGCCTCGGCAGGCGCGGCGCACGTCGGGCGGGGTTGCGGCGTCCTCGCCGTAGCGCGCGGCCATCCGGAGATACTCGCGGATCGGATCGAGGGGTCGCGGATTCCGGGCGTGGATGGTGAGCGAGCCCGGGTGGGCGCGGTAGTGGTACAGGGTCCGGTCCACCACCGCCTCCCCGAGCCGCGCCATGTGGACGCGCAGGAGGAAGTCGCGGTCGGCCGCGATGGGGTAAGCGGTGTCGTACAGGCCCACCCGGTCGTACACCGCGCGGCGGAAGAAGCGGGCGTTGATGATGGGCACGCCTTCCGTGATCTCGTTCAGTCGCAGGGCCCCGTAGCGGGCCGCGGGGTAGGCACGCACGGTGCGCCAGGCGCCGTCCGGACCCGCCGCGAGGACATCGGCGCCGCCGGAGATCATATCCACGCCCGGCCGCGCGAACCCCTCCACCACCGCCCGGAAGGTGTCCGGGGGATAGAGGTCGTCGCTGTTCAGGTGGCCGATCACGTCGCCGGTCGTCATGCGGATGCCCTTGTTGAGGGCGTCGTACAGCCCGGTATCGGGCTCGGAAACCACCTTCAGGTGCGGGTAGCGCGCGAGCACCTCCAGGGTGCCGTCGGTGGAGCCGCCGTCCACGACGATGTGCTCCACGTCCGGATACCCCTGTTCCAGGACGCTCTCCACCGCCTCGGCGACGAAGTCCGCCCGGTTGAGGCAGGGGGTGACGATGGAGATGCGGGGAGTGGGGGTCACGGCGTCTCGGCCGCGCCGACCGCGTTCCGGGCGCGTCGCGCGACGGCCGCTCGTGGCCGGAATGCTATGCTAGGGCCCGAAATCGGCCCCATCCCGGAAGTGTGCCCATGCTCGTGTCGCGCCGTCACGGCTTCATCTTCATCCACGTGTACAAGGTGGCCGGGACCAGCATCCGGCGGGCCCTCGAGCCTTATTGCGACGACGCGTGGAAACGCCGCCTGGCGCGCATGCCGGTGGTGGGGCGCGTCTACCGCCCGCGCTTTCCCGAACCTCATCTGACGGCGCTCCAGGCCCGGGAGCTGCTCGGGGCGGACCTGTTCGGCCGTTGCTTCAAGTTCGCGTTCGTCCGCAACCCGTGGGACTGGCAGGTGTCCCTCTACCACTTCATGCTCAAGCAGCCCGCGCACCACCAGCACGCCCTGGCACGCTCGCTCGCCTCGTTCGATGACTACCTGCGTTGGCGGGTGGAGGAGGACCTCCACCTTCAAGAGTCGTTCGTCACCGACGACTCCGGGGCGTTGATCGTCGATTACGTCGGGCACATGGAACGCCTCGACGACGACTTTGCCCGCATCTGCCCCCGCATCGGCATCCCGCCGATCACGATTCCCCACGTCAACCGCAGCCGCCACGCGGACTACCGGTCCTACTACTCGGACGCCTCCCGCGACCTGGTGGCCCAGGCGTTCAAGGCCGACATCGAGCGCTTCGGCTACACCTTCGACGGGCTCGCAGAAACCGGGACGCCGACGCCGCCCGGCACGGAGGGCTGACGCGAGCGGGGACCGGCCCGCCCGCGCGGCGGCAGTGCCCGCCCCCATTACCGCCCCCGGCACAGGTCGAGCAGGGCCGTGCCGTGGGTGGCGGCGAAGGCCTGGTGGTCGGCCAGGGCGGCGCGCTCGCGGTCCACGTTGGGGCCCGGGGAGAGGCCCGGCCAGGACCGCTCCAGGATGTCCGCCAGGGCTTTGGGGTCGTCGCAGCCGAAGTGGCCCAGGGCGTCCGGGGCCTGCTCCCGGTGCACGGGCAGGTCGGAGCAGATCACCGGCCGGCCCAGGGCCCTCGCGTCCTGCACCGACGTGCTCCAGCCCTCGAAGCGCGACGGCTGGATCACCACCGCTGTGGCCCGCAGGAGGTCCGTGAGGTCGGCCTTGGGCACGAGGCCCAGGGGCACCACCTGTCCCGCCAGGCCCTCCCGGGCGATCGCCTGGAGGAGCGCCGAGACGTTGGCGTTTTCCGGATCGCGGTAGTCCGCCGGCAGGCCCGTGAACGCCACCGGCACCCGCACGCCGCGCGCCGCCAGCAGGGCGACCGCCTCCACCACGACGCGGTGGTTCTTGTGGGCCCAGAACTGGTTCGCCACCAGGGCGAACTTCTGGGGCAGGTGGTAGCGCCGGACCGCGTCGCCGGGCTTCTCGGGCGGCGGAACAAAGGCGTAGAGCGACGGGAAGCGCTGGACCCGCGCCTTGCCGGCGTGGCGCGGGTGGAAGCGCACGAAGTCGTCCCACGACGCCTGGCTGGAGCACAGGATCGCGTCCCCCAGGCGGCCGCACAGGGCGTGGGACTTGTCGCGCTCGCGCTTGTCCTCGGCGGAGAACTGCTCCGGGAGGTGCTTGTGCTGGAAGTCGGGTATCCACGGGATGCGCCTGAACGGCGCCCACGGCACGCCCAGGCGGCGGTGCAGCAGGAGGGCGTCCACCTTGTGGGTCAGGCACCAGCGCTCCACGGGGTCGGGCCACGGCAGGCCGAGGCGGAAGGCGCCCCGGTCGAACAGGGTGACGTTCGGCGCGGGCACCGGGCGGGCCAGGCCTTCCCAGCGGCCACCCACCCCGGGCCCCGGAGGGCCGGCGGTGAAGACGACGATGTCCAGGTCGTCGCCCCCGGCGGCGCGCAGGGAGCGGGCGATCATCTCCGCGTACACGCCCCCGGCGGTCCAGCCGCTCTCGTCGAAGGCCGGCAGGGCGACCCTCACCGCCACGCCTCCACGCACGCCCGCACGCCCGCCTCCAGGGGCCGGTGGGCCGCGGCACCCAGGGACTTCAGCCGCCCCACGTCGGCGCGCCAGTTGCGGGGGTCGCCCGCGCGCTCCGCGCCCCGCGCCCGCACGGGCTTGGCGCCCCCGGTCAGGCGTCCCACGAGCGCCGCCAGGGTCGCCGTGTCGATCGCCTCGCCGGAGGCCACGTTCAGGACCGTCAACCCGTCCGGACGGCGCGCGGACACCTCGAGCAGCGCGGCCGCCGCGTCGTCCGCGAACAGGTAGTCGCGGGTTTCCTTGCCGGTGCCCTCGAGCACGATCTCCGGATCGGGGCCCACGGCCCGCGTGAACAACTCCCACAGGAGCAGACGCCGCTGGCGCGGCCCGTACACGGAGAACAGGCGCGCCACCACCACGCGCAGACCGTAGCACTTCACGTACTCGCGGGCCAGCACCTCGCATATGCACTTGTGGAAGCCGTAGGGCGAGATGGGGTCCGGCGCCGTGTCCTCCCCGATCGGGAGCCGCTCGGGGTCGCCGTACACGGCGGCACTGGACGGGAACACGACGACCGGCCGGACGCCCGAGCGCCGGATGCCCTCCAGCACGTTCTCCCAGGTCAGGACGGCGGCGTGCATGTCCTCCTTCGGGGCCGCGTAGGAGGCGCCCACCGACGCCGCCCCGGCGGCATGCAGCACGACGTCGGGGGCGTACGCCGCCACGGGGCCCGCCACGTCGGCCAGCGCCGCGTCCAGCCGGCGGTAGGCGCCGGTCCAGCCCTCGGGGGCCTGGTACGGCAGGTCGATGCCCAGGACGTCGTGGCCCCGGGCCAGGGCGAAGAAGCCCACGGTGGACCCGATGAAGCCGTGGACACCGGTGATCAGGAGGCGCACGGCTTCACCGCAAAGAAGCTGTACAGGCGCCCCGGCGCGCCGCCGCCCGCCCGCAGGCGCCGCAGGTGGGCGCGGCGGTAGGCCGCCGACCAGGCCAGCAGGGCGCCTAACCCCAGGAAGCTGCGGGCGGCGCTGCGGAAGATGGCGGCCCGCCGCTCCGCCTCGGTGCCGGGGTGGAAGTTGAGGGGCGACTCCAGGGGACCCCAGACCCGCGCGAGGTCGAGCCCCGCGGCGCGGATCGCCGCCTCGTAGCGGGGGCGCGGATGGGCGTGCTCGCCGCCGTAGCGATGCTGGAGCGGGTGCCCGGCCAGGAAGCGCGCGAGCTGCGCCGGGCCGTCCACCACGTGCTCGCGGGTGAACAGGCAGACACCGCCCGGCACGAGGACGCGGGCCGCCTCCGCGAGCATCCGGTCCAGGTCGGCGGCGTGGTGCAGGACCTGGCGCCCGTGCACCGCGTCGAAGGCCGCCGGGCGGAACGGCAGCGCCTCGCCCGTCTGCCGCACGACCCGGATCGGCAAACCGGTCTCCCGCGCCAGGGCGCGGATCGCGGCGGACCCGACCTCGACGCTCGGGTCCGGCTCCAGGGCGGTGACCCGCCAGCCCGCCCGGGCCAGGGCGTAGCTGGTCACGCCGTTGCCGGCGCCCAGGTCCAGGAGCCGGCGCCCGTCCCCCGGGCCCAGCAGGTCCAGGACGGCGCCGCACTCCGCGCCCGCCGCGTAGCGCTCCGCCGCCCGCCGGACCGGCAGGTCGAAGTAGTTGTCGCGGACCGCCGCCCCGTTGCCCGGAAGGCTCCGGTACCACCGGACGGCATCCTCCCACGCGCTGCCGGTCCGCCGGGGCGCAGCCCTCCCCTCGGACGGACGCACCACTCCGGAAGTGCGTATCGCCGCCCCCGGACCGGGAGCGGCCGGGCCGCTCGCATCCCCCCGCACGGGCTCCTCCCCCACGCCGCGTCGCCGCAGCCGCACGCATCCCGCCCCATAAATGGACCGCCCGTACCCGCGTGCGGCCGGGCGTCCCGTGGACGGAGGTGCCCCCCATCAGCTTCCGTTTTGCGCGCATTGTACCCATGTGCGGGTAGGAATTCGAACCTGTCAATTCTTTGGCATTTCTAGGACATCCATCGGGAACGGCCGGGGCGCCCCTATCCGAACGGGATGATGCGCTCGCCCCGCCGCAGCGTGTCGTAGGCGCGCCGAAAGCGACCGTTGTTGAGGAGGCGCGCCAGGGTCATGGCGCCCGCGCGCACGACGTCGGCCGGGTCCCCCCGCCACGACACCGGGCAGCGGTCGATCTCCGCCAGGAGCGCGTCCCGGTCGATGCCGAACGCGGCCAGCGTGGCGTCGTCCAGGCCGCGCAGGTAGCGGCGCGCGTAGCCCCGCCGGAAGTGGGTGCGCACGAAGGCGCGCCAGCGGTCCAGGGACGCGGTGGAGACCCCGTCGTAGCGGCCGGCGCCGTCCGGGTCGCCCATGCGGCCCTCGAAGGCCACGTCGCGGTACGCGGAGAGCATGGCGTCGTCGAACGGGATGTCCAGGTGGCCGCATACCTCCCCGAGGACGCCCTTCGGGTCGGTCACGAGGCGCTCGTAGTGCACCGCGAGTCCCTTGTCCCCCACCGCCTTCAGGCCCGCCGCCATGCGGGATGGACCTTCGAACAGGTCCACGTAGCTGCCGTTGAAGGCGGGACCGAAGCGGTCCGCGTGCCAGGTGCGCAGGCAGGAGGCGAGGACCTCGAGGGGGTTGCGGAACAGGAACAGGAAGCGCGCGTCCGGGAAGGCCTCGGCGAGGAACGGCACGATGAGGAAGTAGCGCGGCGTCTTGTCCAGGAACCACGCCGCGTCCGCACGCCCCGCGGTCCGGGCGAGCCCGGCGTAGACGCCGCGCGCGAACTCCGCCAGGCCCGCGATCAGCTCCGCGCGACCCCCCGGGAGCGCCTCGCCCACGTCGGCGACGGCGTCCGCGAGGGTGCGGTGGCCGTACTCCGCCAGGACGCCGTCGGGCCGAAAGAGATACGCGAGGGGCAGCATGATCCACGGCTCCGAGGCCGACGCGACCCGGGGGCTCACGGCCAGCATCTTCTGCAGGAGCGTGGAGCCCGAGCGCGGCAGCGAGACCAGGAAGAGGGGCCGCATGGCGCCCGTGTCCTTCGTGTCCCCCATCAGCGCCGGGCCCCCGCCGGCGGCCGGGGCCCGGCTGCCAGGCGCAAGAGGCCCGCGATGGCCCGCAGGGTGTCCGCCCGCAGGACGGTGGCGGGCCGGAGGGAGAGGCCGCGCAGCAGGTGGCGGGCCGCGCCGCTGCGGTCGCCGGCGGCGAGGTCCGTGCCCATGAGGAGCAGCTCCCGCCCGTGCCGGAACGCCCGGCGGGCCCGGCGCCGCTCCCGTTGCGGCAGGTCCTGGGTGAGGCGGGCGAAGTTGCCGGCGAGGCGCTCGACGCTCGCGGCATGGCGCGCGGCCGCCCCGGCGTGGAGGCCGCCGCCGTGCACGCGGTACTCCATGCCCGGCTCCGGCACGTAGGCGCAGCGCGACCGCCGCGCCAGGCGCAGCATGAGGTCGAAATCCTCGTACAGGGAGAGCCCCTCGTCGAACCCGCCCACGGCCTCCAGCACCTCCCGCGCCACGAGGGGATTGCGCGGGGCGCGCCCCACCATGCCCGCGATGGCGGCGAAGGCGTCCCCCTGGGGCGCCGCGGCGTAGCGCGGCCGGCGCGTGCCCCGGGCCTCGTCCACGACCGTCACCTGGGAGTAGGCCCAGCCGAGGTCCGGGCGGGCGTCCAGCGCGGCGGTCTCCCGCGCCAGCTTGCCGGGCAGGAAGACGTCGTCGCCGTCCAGCCAGGTGACCCGCCCGCCCGTCGCCGCCGCGAGCCCCGCGTTGCGGTTCGCCGAGACACCCCGGTTGGCGGGGGCGAGGACCGGGACCACGACGCCCGGGTGGCGTCGGGCGAGGTCCCGGATCACGTCGGGCGTGCCGTCGGTGGAGGCGTCGTCCGCCACCACCACCTCGACCGGCGGCCCCTCCTGGGCCAGGACGCTCGCCACCGCCTCGCCCACGCACCCGGCCTGGTTGTAGGCGGTGATCACCACGCTGACCCTCGGCGCCGTCATGACTCGCGCTCCTCGGGCGTCAGCTCGCGCAGGACCCGGGCCGGGTTGCCCGCCACGACGGTCCATTCGGGCACGTCCTTCGTGACCACGCTCCCCGCCCCGACGATGGCGCCCTTTCCCACGGTCACGCCCTTGAGGATGATCGCCATGCACCCCACGAGCACGTCGTCGCACAGCTCCACCGGCGCCTCGCCCATCTCCAGGCGGTCCGGGTGGCCGGTGGTGATGATCGCCTGGAACTGGGCATGGCGCGCCCGCGGGCCGAAGGGGTGGGTGTCGCTGTCGAAGATGTTCACCAGGTGCGAGATGAGCACCCGGTCGCCGATCACGATGCGTTGGGCGGACCAGATGCGGCTCTGCTCGCCCAGGTGGCAGTAGGCGCCCATCTCGATCCGGCCGCCGTGGCCGAAGGTCATCAGCTCGCCCCGGACGTGGGTGTGGGCGCCGACGCGGATCGCCGTGCCCCTCCCGGCGTTGTCGTGCACGCGCGCGGTGGCGTAAAAGCGCGCGGTCGGATCGCGCACGCAGCGCGGGCCCGCGAGCCGTTCCCGCAGCCGGCGCGCGAACGCCAGGGGACCCCCGCCGCCCACGACCTCACGCCCCCCCGTGCGCGGCCGGGCGTTCGGCGCCGAGGCGCCGTGCGAGCCGCCGGGTCCAGGTGCGCGAGCGGCGCCCGAAGCGCTCGTCCAGGTAGGCCGTGACCCGCGCGAGGGCGGCCGCGTCCGGCGCCACCCGGTCCGGCAGGCGTGGCGACACCCCCGGACCCGTCCCAAGGACCGGGGCGCGGAAGGCCTCGGCGCCGGGCTGGCCCAGCGGGTCCACGGCGCCGGAATGGGTCCCGGTGCCGTCCATGCCCCCCACCCGCACGAGCGACCGGCGCGGGTGCAGGACCAGGCTCCGGGCCTTGAAGACGGCCCACCACCAGAGGATGCCCCAGGAGTCGTTGCGGCCCGCCAGGCGGTCCTCGAGCATGGCGGCGTAGGGGTACGCACCGCCCAGGTCGAAGCGCGCCCGGGTCTCCGGGTCGCGCAGGGCTTCGACCGCGCCGGAGGCGTCCCAATCGAAGGCCTCCCACGCCCGCCCCCAGGTCGCCCAGCCCCAGGTGGTCGTGAGGGGCAGGAAGAACGTGTCCGGCACCGCCGGGTGCGCGACCGGGACCATGAAGCCCGAGACCTGGTACACGTCGTCCGCGTCTTCGTAGCGGTCCAGGGCCGCGAGCATGTACGCGAGGAAGTCCGGCGCGACGATCAGGTCGTCCTCCACCACGATCACGCGCCCGAACCGCGCGCACAGGTCCGTGACCCCCGTCACGACGGAGCGCGCGAGGCCCAGGTTCTCCTCCCGCTCGACCACCTCGGCGTTCAGCGCCCCCGCCCGCTCGCGCACCACGGCACGCGTCGCCGCCACGGCCCTCGCGTCGTCCGGCCCCTTCGGGCCGTCGCAGAAGACGTGAACCCGGCATTCGTCCAGCCGCGCGCACCGCGCCAGCGAATCCAGCGCCGCCGCCACGTGGGCGGCGCGGTTGTATGCGAACAGGGCGAGGGGGGTCATGACCCGACCAGGCGCATGACGGCTTCTTCGAAGCGTTCCTGCGAGTGCTCCCGGAGGTAGGCGTCGAACCCGTACCCCGCGATCCGGCCGGCGCCCAGGTCCTTCCGGATCGCGTCCAGCGCCTGGACGCACTGGGATGCGTCCCCCTCGTCGATGGCCGCCCCCAGGTGGTAGCGGCGCACGAGCTCCTCCATGTAGTACCCGCGGCTGACGACGACGGGCTTCTTGAACAGGGCGGCCTTCGCCAGAAGGTTGCTGCTGTGGGGGAAGCGCTCGTAGGCCGCGAACAGCACGTCGCACGCCTCGATGACGGCGTTGAACTGGGCCTCGCCCGGAATCCGGCCGAAGTGGGCGTAGATCCCCTTCTCCCCGTTGCCGGCAATCTCCCGGAGCCGCGCCAGCTCTCGCGGCTCGAAGGTCTTCTCCACGAGGTCGCCGACCAGGACGAACAGCCACTCCTCCGGCGCCACGCGGTCCGCCACCTGGAGCAGCGTGCGAATCCCCTTGCGTGCCGCCAGGGCGCCCACCAGGCCCACCACGACGCGGCCCGCCGCCCTGCGCCGGATCTCCACCGCAATGGGGTCGTCGCGGTCCGGCGCGGCGTCGTCCGCGACGTCGGGCACGTGAATCACGGGCTTTCCCGCGCACGCCTCCGACAACGCAGCGATGACGCCACCGTCCAGAACACCCACGCCGCCGCAACGGCGGGCCCGGAAGACGGAGGCCGATCGCCGGCGGCGTGTCGCGCCCGCGTCCGCCAAGCGAAAGACCCGGGGGTGGAAGTAGATGCCGGTCCACCGGAAGGGAAAGACCCGATCCAGCACGACGGGGGGCAGGCGGGCCTGGACGTAGATGTCCATCCACGTGAACAGCACGTCGGGTGCCGGGCCGCCGAAGTCCCGCCACGCCGACCGCACGTGCCCGGCGGCCCGCATCCACCGCCCGGTCGCTCTGAGCACATTCCGAATCAAGCCGGAAGCCACGGTCGGCGGCTCGTTGTACTCGTACGCCCGAAACCGTCCCCCCGAATCGGCGCCCGACTCCGCTATCCGACGGGCCAGCGCGTCCGTGTCCGGCGTCACCGCCGCCACCTTCCGCCCGGCGCGCAGCAGCATGACGCACAGCCGCTCCAGGTAGGCGGGCCGATGGCCGCCGCCCAATGGGTCGATGAGGACGATGGCCGGACTCACCACAACGTTACGCCACGGTCTGGTTGAGGAAGATACCGTCCATCTGGAGGAGTTCCCGGGCCGGAGTCGCCGCGTGCCACTCGAATCCGCGCGCGACCATGACGTAGTGCCGCTCGTGCAGGAACCGAAGCAGCTCCCACAGTGGGGTCTGCCCATCGTAGAAAGCTTGGAAGGAGAGCTCCACCACAAGGCACTTCGCCCGGCCGAGAACGGCTTCCGCGCCCCGCAACACGTCCAGCTCGAACCCCTGGACATCCAGCTTGATCAGGTCGGGGGTCGGCAGGCGGTCCCGCTCATACACCTCGTCCAGCACCTCGACTTGGACGTCCTCCGCCACCTCCCGATTGACCGTTCCCGGAAAGTACCTATCCTGAGCCGCCGCCGCATCGAGCAGAGAGGCCGAGGCCGTCCCTCCTTTGATGCGCGCCGTCCCCGATTTCCGGCCCAGGGCGAACGGATAGATCACCTTCTCCACGCCCGGCACTTCCAGGGACGCCAGCTCGCCACGGAACGCCGATTGCGGCTCAAACAGGGCAACGTGCCGAAGGTCCGGATTCAGGCGTGCCATCACGTGGGTCCAGTGACCGGCATGAGCGCCGATGTCGCACAGCGTATGTGGCTGAATGACGTCCAACACTCGCTTCACCGTGACGAAGCAGTCGCGATATCGACGCGCGTCGCGCTCGGCGGCGGTCTCCCCGAGGCGCTCCGATGCCCTGCCGAGACGGCGCGCCGAGAAACGGCAAACCCGGCTAAGGAAGTCCCGGATCACGCTCGCCGTCGCGCGCCCGTCACACCAGCGCCCTCAGCCGATGAAAGTTCCCCTGGTGGCGCCGGATGTCGTCCCCGGGACCCGGCTTCAGCAGGTGGAACTCCAACGCCCCGAAGAGCCACCGGAAGATCCATGGACGCAGCAATTTTGGAAGCCAGCGTTCCCGAGCGAAATACCGTCGGATCCGCTCATCGTCCCCATCCAGGCCCGCGGAGAGCGCGGCCATCTCCATCCGGTACGCGGCCATGTCCTGGCTCTTCTGGCCGGCGACCCGTCGGAAGCAGCTCGTCTCCACGTCCAGCGAGAAGAGCGTGGCCTTCTCAGCGAAGGCCATCCACAGGGCATAGTCGCCGGCGAACTTCAGCCGGGGGTCGCATCCCCCCACCTCATGCCACAGGTCGGCCCGCCAAAAGACGCTGTCCTGCGTGACCCAGTGACTCGCCCGGCCATAAACGCCACGACGTAACCATTGCTGGCAATACAGAAGACAGCCGCCCGCCTTGACGATCCGGGATTGCTCGTCGATAAAGGACGTAATCCCTTTCAACCATCGGACGTCCGGGAACCTGGCGAAGCAACGCGCCATGTTCTGAAATGCTCCCGGAACGTAGATGTCGTCCGAGTTGATCCACGCGAACACGTCCCCGGTCGCCTTCCGAAAGCCCCGGTTGATCGCGTCGTACATGCCCTCGTCGGGCTCGGACGTCAGGTCGATCGACACCCCCTTGCACGCCACGGGATACGTCCCCGCCCGGACGCGGCCGGCGTAGTCGGAGACGATCTCCGTCGTGCGGTCGGTCGAGGCGTTGTCCACGACGATGTACTCGACCTCGAAGTCCCCCGCCTGGGACACGACGCTCTCGATCGTCTCCGCGATGAACCGCTCGCTGTTATGGGACGGCGTGACGATGGAGAACTTCACCGAACCACCGCCTTGCTTCGCCCCGGCACGACGCTCATCGCGCACCGACCAGGGACCCGAACAGGTTCAGGTAGGCCCGTCCCTGGGCGCGGTGGTCGTAGGCGCGCAGGGCCCAGTCCCGGCACGCGGAGCGCATCTTGGCGTGCTCCTCCGGGTCCAGGGCCAGGACGCGCTCGATCTTGTCGGCCAGGTCCCGGGCATCCCGGCACCGGGCCAGGAACCCGGTCCGGCCGTCGTGCACGATCTCCGACACTCCGCCCACGTCGAACGCCACCGACGGCGTGCCACAGGCCGTCGCCTCCACCAGCGTGTTGGGCAGATTGTCGGCCAGGGTGGGGAGGACAAACAGGTCCGCCGCGGCGTAGCAGAGGCGCGTCAGGCGATCGTCGCGCACGGTCCCGAGGGACACCGTCGGAACCGGCGACTTGACCGCCGCCGAGACGCCGAACGTGACCAGGCACACCTCGCGGCGGGCCGGCAGCATCTCCAGCGCCTGCATCAGATACGTCGCCCCCTTGCGCTCCTCGGCCAGGGTCTGGGTACCGGCCAACAGGATCGGGACGCCCTCCGGCAGGTCCAGGGCGCGGCGCGCGGCGTCGGCGGGGAAGGGCTTGAAGACCTCCAGGTCGATCCCGTTCGGGATCACCTCGATCCGGTGCTCCGCCAGCATGCCCTTGCGGGCCTCGCCGGCCAGCCAGCGCGACGGCGTAACGAACACCAGGTCGCGCCCTTGGCCGCGGTAAAAGGCCCGCCGCGCCTCGTAGTCGGCCCGGATGTGGCGCGGGTCCAGGACCGGGTAGCGCTCGGGGATCGGGCAGGTGTGGTCGCAGCCGCCCCGGTAGAAGAGATCGCAGTCGTAGGGATAGACGCAGCCGCCGGTGAAGGCCCACGCGTCGTGGAGCGTCCACACGACCGGATAGCCGAGGGCCCGGAGGCGCGCCACGGCCCCGATGCCGAAGGCGTTGAAGTGCAGGTTGTGCACGTGCACCACGTCGGGGCGGTACCGGTCCACCGCCTTCGCCACCAGCGCGTCGCTCACGGCCACGCGGCGGCGCTTGACCCGGCCGCGTTGGCCGGTCCGGCGCATCAGGAACTCGACCAGCACGTCCTGGGTCCGGTCGGGGCTCACCTGGACCGCGTCCGGGGTCTGCCGCCGACGGACGAACCGGCGCACCTCGGCGCCGCCCGCCTCCAGGCCCCGGCAGATGCGGGTGGCCGCGATGGCCGCGCCGCCCTTCGTCTCCAGGTCGCTGACGACGGCGACCTTCATCCCGGCCGCACGAGCCGCCGCGGCATGGCGGCCGCCAGCGGTTCCTCCCACGCGCCGGACGCCAACGCCTCTCGGTCCAGGCACACGGCCTCCCGGCCCCGGTCCCCGAGCAATCCCCGGATCTTGCCGCCGCCGGTGTAGTCCACCGCGAGGTACGGCGCTCCCAGGGTCTCGGCGAACAGCACCGAGTGGAACCGCATGCAGATGGAGAACGGCGAGCGCGCCATGGCCGTCAGCAGCGCCCCGGGGGCATAGACCCGGTCCGCGATCTCGCACTTCAGGCCCTTGGGCAGCATGCGCGCGAACCGGCGGGCGAAGTCGCGGTCGTCGCCGCCAATGGCAAAGGTGTGCATGGGCAACAGGAGCGGCGTGAGCCCGGTGCGCGCCGCCGCCTCGCCCACGAGCGCCGCCAGGCCGTGCTCGAACCGCTCCCGGAAGGCCTCGAACGCCGCCCGCTCCATGCCGCCCGCGTACTCGGTGGTCAGCTGGCGCAGGAAGCACGCCAGGTATTCGGGTCCGCCCAGGCCTTCGGGCGCGGGGTTCTCCGCCGCCCAGGCCCGCACGTACCCGACCGCCGGATCGCCGGCGCATTCGGCGTCCTCGCGCCCGGTCTCCCCGGAAACCCACGCGAGGGACGGCGTGTCGCGCACGGTGATCGCGTTCGCCAGGCGCAGGATCTCGCGCACCGCCCGAACGTGGTTGTCCTGCCGGAGCGGACCGATGCCGCAGCCGTCCACCATCGTCCACCCACCGGATTTGCGGACCTGTGCGAAGGCGTGCAGGACGAAGCCGAGGGCCTGCATCCCCATGAG
>CAZGRJ010000007.1:27356-43988 GCA_964528115.1 uncultured Nitrospirales bacterium | reverse complement strand
GCCGCCGGCGGCGGCCCCGGCCACGTGGCGGTGGTGGCCATGGGGCGCCTGGGGAGCGGGGAGCTGGCCTACGGCTCGGACCTGGACCTGATCTTCATCCACAACGGCGACCCGGACGACACGACCCCCGGCACGAAGCCCCTCGCCGTGCCCGCCTTCTACGCCCGCCTGGGCCAGCGCATCGTGTCCAAGCTCACCCTGGCCACCGGGGAGGGGGTGCTCTACGCCGTGGACACGCGCCTGAGGCCCTCCGGGTCCACCGGCCAGCTGGTCACGTCCCTGGCCGCGTTCGAGCGCTACCAGGAGGAGCAGGCCTGGACCTGGGAGAAGCAGGCCCTCACCCGGGCCCGGGTGGTGGCGGCCACGGGCGACTTCGGCCGGACCGTGACCGCGGCCCTGCACCGGGCCTGCTACCGGCCCCGGGACGCCGCCGCCCTGAAGGCCGACGTGGCCGCCATGCGGGACAAGATGCACGCCCACCTGGCCGCGAAGGACGCCGGGGCCACGGACCTCAAGCAGGACCGGGGCGGCGTGGTGGACATCGAGTTCATCGTCCAGTATCTGCTGCTGGCCCACGGCCACGCCCACCCGGAAGTGACGGGCACGAACCCCCGCACCGTGATCCCGCGCCTGGTCGCGGCGGGCCTCCTGCCCGAGGCCGACGGCGCCGCGCTGCTGGAGGCCCTGGCCCTGTACCGGGAGGTGGAGCTGCACCTGCAACGGGCCGAGGGGGAGTCGCGCCGCCGCCTGGAGCGGACCGGCCCGCCCCTGCCCGGCGGGCGGGAGCGGTGGTACACGCGGGTCCGGGAGGCCCGGGAGCGGGTGCGGGCGGCCTACGCCCGTTTATTGGGGCCTGAATGATGCCGATGCTATATTGGCACCGTTCCGCCGCCCCCGCGGCGGGCCGCCGGACGCTCCCGGCGGCGAGGCCACATCCACCGGACGGGACCCGGAGTTCATGAACGTCAGCATCGTCGGCACGGGCTATGTCGGACTCGTGACCGGAACCTGCTTCGCCGAGTTCGGCGTCAACGTGACCTGCGTCGACAAGGACGTGGAGAAGATCGAGGCCCTCAAGGAGGGCCGCATCCCGATCTACGAGCCGGGCCTGGAGGAGATGGTGGCGCGCAACGTGGCCGAGGGCCGGCTCCACTTCACCACCGACCTGGCCGCGGCCGTGCAGGGGACCCTGGTGATCTTCCTGGCGGTGGGCACGCCGCCCCGGGGCGACGGTTCGGCCGACCTGCAGTACGTGGAGCAGGTGGCGCGCGAGGTCGCGCTCCACATGGACAGCTACAAGGTGATCGTCACCAAGAGCACCGTCCCGGTGGGCACCGGCGAGCGGATCAAGGCGATCATCGGGGAGACCCAGCAGGAGCGGATGGACTTCGACGTGGTCTCCAACCCCGAGTTCCTGCGCGAGGGCGCCGCCATCGAGGACTGCATGCGCCCCAACCGGGTGGTGATCGGCGCCGCCTCGTCCCAGGCCGCCGCCATCCTCAAGGACCTCTATCGCCCCCTCTACCTGATCGAGACCCCGTTCGTCATCACGGACGTGGCCACCGCCGAGCTGATCAAGTACGCCGCCAACGCCTTCCTGGCCACCAAGATCAGCTTCATCAACGAGGTCGCCAACCTGGCCGAGCGGGTGGGGGCCGACGTGCAGACCGTGGCGAAGGCCATGGGCCTGGACGGCCGCATCGGCGCCAAGTTCCTGCACGCGGGGCCGGGCTTCGGGGGCTCGTGCTTCCCCAAGGACGTCATGGCCCTGGAGAACCTGGCCCGGGTGACCCAGTACGACTTCAAGCTCCTCAACGCCGTGATCGACGTCAACGCCCGCCAGCGCACCCTGATGGTGGACAAGATCCGCGCCGCCCTGGGGGGCGACGCCTCGGGCAAGATCCTGGCGGTCCTCGGCCTGTCGTTCAAGCCCAACACGGACGACATGCGCGACGCCCCCAGCATCACGATCATCGAGGCGCTCCAGGCGGAGGGCGCCACCGTCCGGGCCTGCGACCCGGTGGCCCAGCACCAGGCGGCCCAGGTCCTCGAGAACGTCAGCCTGCACCCGGACGCCTACGAGGCCGCGGAGGGGGCCGACGCGGTGGTGATCGTCACGGAGTGGAACCGGTTCCGCAACCTGGACCTCCAGCGCCTGAAGGGCACCATGCGCGCCCCCGTCCTGGTGGACCTGCGCAACGTCTACGAGCCCGACCCCGTGGTGGCGGCCGGTTTCGCCTACCACTGCGTGGGGCGCGGGCGCTACAGGTAGGCGGGTGGCGACGCCGCCTCGCGCCTCCGGTCCGCCCGGCCCGTCCGGCGCCCCGGACGAACGCCGCCGCCACACCCGCACCGGCCTCTCCGCGCCGGCCCGCCTGGCCGGGCCCGACGGGGCGGAGATTTCGGGAGTCGCCACGTCCCTCGCCTTCGGCGGTGCCCTCTTCGTCCCGGACGCGCGTGGCGCACTTGTACCCGCCCCCGGCGACGGCCTGACGCTGACCCTGCTCCCCCCCGAGGCCGACGGGCCGATCGTCTTCTCCTGCCGCGTGGCCCACGCCTCGGAGGCCGGCGTCGGCCTCAAGTTTCTGGGCACCGACCCGGCCGGGTTCGAGCGCTACGCCGACCTGATCGTCCTGGGCGCCGAGGGGTCCGGCCGCCTGGTGGAGGAGCTGCGCGTCTCGCCGGGCTTCGAGGTGGCCACGCTCGAGGGCCTGCGGCGCGCCCTGGACTGATCTTCGGCGGCGTTCGGCGGAGGCGCCCGGAACGCGCCGCCCGTCCCCCGGCTTTTCGCGCCGGGTGCCCTTTGCTAGCATGGTGCCGCGCCGTTCCGGCGCGCGGGGAGGGGAGCCGCGCTGGGCGATGATCGACGTCATCGAGAGCTACAAGCGCGTGAGCCGGGAGCCCGGCTTCATGGGCCGGTTCTACGAGCGGTTCATGGCCTCCCACCCGGACGTCACCGCGCGCTTCGAGGGCGTGGACATGGAGCGCCAGCGCTTCCTGGTGGGGCGCTCGGTGACCATGATCCTGCAGCACGCCTCGGGCGTGGGGCAGGTGACCCCCCAGCTGACCGAGACCGCCCGCCGCCACGGGCCCGGCGACCTGGACATCCCGGCGCACCTGTACGACCGCTGGATCGAGTCGCTCATCGAGACCGTCGCCGAGTACGACCCCGGCTTCCGGCCCGACCTGGAGGACGCGTGGCGCCGCCTGCTCCGGCGCGAGGTGGCCTGGTTCCTGGAGGCCGCCCGGAACGGCTGACACCGGCGCTGCCCTTTTATGCGGCGCGCGCGCCTGCTACAGTAACGGCCCCGGGCTACGGGAATTCACGTATCGGGGGTGTCGCGGGTGTCGCCCCATCGCCGGAGGCCTGTCACCGGTTCTGGAGCTACGATGTCCGGCACCGCCGAACCCATGCGTACCGTGGAGCGCTGGTGCGTGTGCGCCCTGGGGCCCTTGACCGTCGCCCCGCTGGGGGCGCCCGCCCGCAACGGCGCACCCGGCCTGGGGCGCTACCCGTCGCGCCTCCTGGCGGCCCTGGTGGCCGTGGGGCCGGAGGGCGCCTCCCGCGGACGGCTGATCCAGATGGTGTGGGGCGCGCCCATGGAGACCCGCACCCTGGGGCGCCTGCGGACCACCCTGTCGCGCCTGCGCTCGTCCCTCATGGCCGCCGTCGGGGCCGACGACGTGATCGTGGACGTTCCCCCCAGCCGCCTGCGGCTCAACGACCTCAGGGTCCGGGTGGACGCCTGGCACCTCCTGGAGCGGGCCGGCAACCCGGGCCCCGACCTGGACCAGGTGGTCGCCCTCCTGTCCGCAGTGCGGGGGCCCTTCGCCGCCGGCCACCGGGGCGCGCCCTGGCTGGAGGCCTACCGGATCTGCTGCCGGGAGGCGTTCGACGCCCTGACCGACCACGCCGTCACCGCCCTCTCGGCCCGGGGCCGGACGGCGGAGGCCGAGCGCCTGGCCTTGCGGGCACGGGTGGTGGGTGTCCCCCGGGGGGGCGGACCGGTGTCGCCGGCGCCCTCAACCCCGGGCCGCGAACGGCCGAAACCGCAGGAGAGGCCGACGTCGTGACCCCACGCCGAGTTACAGCCGTTCGTCTTGTCCGCCGGGCCGCCGGGCTCCTGGCCTGGGCCGTGCTCGCGGGCGCGCCCTGGGCGACCGGGGCGGCGGCCGAGGACCTGGTGGTGGTGGTCAGCCGGAAGGTCCCGGTGGAGCACGTCACCCCCGAGGACCTGGGGCGCATCTACCGCGGCCAGCTCAAGGCCCTGGGCGGCACCGCCACGTCCCCCGTGGACTACGGCCCCGAGGTGGGCTTCCGCGACAATTTCCTCAAGCGCGTGATCGGGACCGACGCGCACCAGTTCACCGCCTACTGGCTCAAGGAGGTCTACCTCAACGGCCGGCTCCCGCCGGAGCGGGCGGTCTCGCCCGCCGACGCCCTGGAGCGGGTGGCGCGGCACCCGGGGGCCTTGGCCTACGTGCGGCCCGCGGACATCGCCGGCGCGGCCGGGGCGCGGGTGCGGGTGGTCCTGGAGCTGCCGTGCACCAAGAACCGTCCCAAGGACGGTAAGGACCCCGAAGGTGGACCCACCGGCAACGTCGGCGAGGTGGGGACCGTCACACCCATTCGGACCGCCAAAGCCGATTGAACGCCTCCGCCTCCTCGGGCGGGAAGCGGCGCACGACCCGGAACCGGCCCCGGGTCTCCTCCAGGTTCACGGTGAACTCGTCGATCACGGCCTTGCCCACCGTCTTCCAGTCGGCGCCGATCAGCTCCACCGGCACCCCGAGCGGGTAGAGCCGGGGCCCGTCCTTGCGGAACTCGTAGGTGCGGCCCTCCTCGGGGGGGTCCGGCAGGCCCTGCGCGGGGGTGAGCTTGAGCACCGTGTTCATCTCGACCGGGACGCCCATCGTGCCGTGACCTCCTCGTTTGCGGATCCGCCGGGGCGCGGGCATTGTACCGTCCCGGGGCCCTCGGGTAGCTTGTGCGGGTCGGGGGCGATGGCGGCCTGGAGGTGAGCGTGACGCGCACGGCGCTGGTGACGGGGGCGAACCGGGGGATCGGCCTGGAGGTGTGCCGCCAGCTGGCGGCCCTGGGGCTCGACGTGATCGTGACGGCCCGCGACGCGGCCCTCGGGGAGGAGGCGGTGGCCTCGCTCAGGGCGGGCGGGGGCAATGTGCGCTTCGAGCGCCTGGACGTCGCCGACGGCGACGCCCCCGGGGCCCTGGCCCGGCGCCTGACCGGAGAGGGGGTGCGGGTGGACGTGCTGGTCAACAACGCCGGCGTCTATCCGCCGGGCCGGGTGCTCGACACGCCGCCGGCGGTGATGGCCGAGGCCCTGGACGTGAACTACTGGGGGGCGTTCCACTGCTGCCGGGCGTTCGTGCCGGCCATGGTGGCGGCGGGCTACGGGCGGGTGGTGAACGTCTCCTCGGGGGCGGGCTCGTTCGACGACGGCATCCCGGGCCCGGCGGCCTACGGCATCTCGAAGGCGGCCCTCAACGCCCTCACCCTGAAGCTGGCCCTGGAGGTGCCGGACGGGGTGAAGGTCAACGCCGTGTGCCCCGGCTGGGTACGCACCCGCATGGGCGGCGACGGGGCCCCGCGGGACGTGGCGCGGGGGGCGGGGGGTGTGGTGTGGGCCGCCACCCTGCCGGCCGACGGCCCGAGCGGCGGGTTCTTCCGCGACCGGCGCGCCATCCCCTGGTGACGGCCCGCGCGGCCGGACGCGCGGCGTCGCCTACTCGCGGATGCCCGTGAACGTGCCGAACTGGGTCACGGCGCCGTCGTCGAAGCCCCCCGGCTCCGGCAGCCGCTGCCAGCTGCCCGAGACGCTCCCGTCCACGGTGATGGCCCCGTCGAAACTCGGGCCGAGTCCGGAGTTGATCTGCAGGTCGGTGCCACTGCTCCCGACCGTCCCGGTCAGCGTGAAATCCTCGGCGGTGTTGCCCGACACGGCCGTCCCCGTGACGTTGCCGTCGGCGTCGATCTCTATCTCCCAGTTGCCCGCGTCGTCGCCGCTGTACTCCCCCTTGTAGGAGCCGGCCAGGAGCCCCAGGAGGGTCTTGTGCAGGTGATCCTGGGCCGTGACGGCCGAGACGGTGCTGCCGCCCGCCGTGGTGGCGGCGCTGAGGGTTCCCAAGGCGGCGCCGTTGAGGCCGGGGAACACGGACGGGGGGTCGGTGAAGTTGATCGACAGGCCCTTGGCGGCCTGGCGAACGCTGTCGGTGATCTGAATGCCGTTGGTGGGGTCGCGGTCGTCGTCGATCGTCAATAGAAAGGCGGCGATGTTGGTCGCGGTCCCGTTGGTCTCGTCCACCGCCCCCTCGGCGAGGGAGACCGGCGTCATCACGGCGGCGCCCGGGCCCGTGCCGACCACGATATCGCCCACGAAGAAGGTGACCGTGCCCCCCGGGTCGTAGAGGAAGCGGCCGGTCTCGTCGGTGGTCCCGATCAGGCCGCCGGCGTTGTACTCGATTCCTTCGACGGTGCTGTCGATGAAGGTGCCCTCGCGGCTGCCGAACGCGTTGTTGCCGGTGCCGACGCCGACCGCGCAACCCGTCGGTCCGACCGCCAACACCAGGGTGGACACCAGGGCCGCGGCCCACGGACCGGGCCGCAGGAACCAATTTCGGAAGTCCCGATGCCGCAGGAATCGATTCTGGAAGAACCGAAGGATGGACACACGTCCCATGGGCCGCTCCCGTTCGCCCCGATCCCTTCCCCGTCCCCGCGGAGGGGTCCGCGTGCCGTCCGGCCGCCCCTCTCCGGTGGGGCAATGCGCAAAACTGCCTACGTCAGCCCAATTACTATCCATGGCGCCCGAAATCTGTCAACCATCGGCGGCCGCCGAACGGGCACAAACCCCCATCGCGGCGGCGATTTCCCCCCTTACGGAGGGGTTTCCCTCGGTCCCCGAGGCGCGCGTAAGCGCTGCTCTTGCAGGTCCGGTGCCGATCCGGCCCAGGGCCCAGGCGGCGTGGCCGCGCACCAGGGGCTCGGCGTCGGCCAGGGCCCGCGCCAGGGCGGGCACGGTGGCCGGGTCGCGGGCGTTCCCCAGGGCCACGGCCACGTTGCGCAGCAGGCGCGCCCGGCCGGTGCGCCACACGGCGGTGCCCCGGAAGGCGCGGGCGAAGCCGGCCTCCGTCATGTCCAGCAGTTCGGCGAGCGGTGCCCCGTCGCTGACCGGGCGCGCGGCGTAGGCGGCTTCCTTGGCGCGGGCGGCGAAGCGGTTCCAGGGGCAGACCGCCAGGCAGTCGTCGCAGCCGAACACCCGGTTGCCGATGGCCGGCCGCATCTCTTGCGGAATGGGGCCCTTCAGCTCGATGGTCAGGTAGCTGATGCAGCGCCGGGCGTCCAGGACGTAGGGGGCCGGAAAGGCATCCGTGGGGCAGACGTCCAGGCAGCGGGTGCAGGAGCCGCACCGGTCGGGGAGGGGGTCGTCCGGAGGCAGGTCCAGGTCCGTCAGGACCACGCCGAGGAACAGCCAGTTGCCCCCGTCCGGGGCCAGGAGGTTCGAGTGCTTGCCGCGCCAGCCGATGCCCGCCTGGACGCCGATGTCCTTCTCCAGGACCGGGCCCGTGTCCACGTAGACCCTGGTGCGGGCCCCCGGGGCGAGGGCCCGGATGCGGTCCGCCAGCCGTTCCAGGCGGTCCTTCAGGACGTCGTGATAATCGGCCCCGCGGGCATAGCGGGCGAAGTAGGCCGTTTCGGGCCGGCCGAGGGCGGCGAAGACCTCCCCCGCGGGGGCGTCGGCGTAGGCCTGGGTGGCCACGACGGCCGACCGGAAGCCCGGCAGCAGGCGGCCCGGGTCGGCCCGGTCGGCGGCGCGGCGGGCGATGTAGCCCATCTCGCCGGCGTGGCCGCGGGCGAGCCACTCGGCCAGGCGTTCCGCCGGACCCGCGAGGTCGGGGCGGCAGAACCCCACCCGGTGCAGGCCCAGGCGCTCGCCCTCGGCCCGCAGCTCGGCGGCCAGTGCGGATGCGCTCAACATGCCCGTTCCCGCCACGTCGCCGCATTATAGGGCCTGCCGGCGTTACATGGCCGTTGCCGGGCGGCGCCGATTCGGTGCTCGACGTGACGTTCCCGGGCTTCGAGGGACTGGCGGAGCAGTTCCTGCACATCTACTTCGACGCGTCGAAACCGACGGTCCTGACGGCCCAACCGCAGTACACCGTGGCGTACGTGGCGACGGTGTCGGGCTCGCCGCCGTCGCCGGCGAACAGCTTCTACGACGCGTCCTGTCCCACGGGCTGCTCGGCGGCGACCTACGGCATCTCCATCGACACGTCGGCCCGCACGGTGACCTTCCACGACACGACGCTCCCGGCCGACACGTTCATCGGCGCCGTGACGAGCCAGGTGGTGCTGAACGGGACGCTGAGCTACTGAGGGCGCCGCCGCCCGGTCAGCAGTGGTCGCAGTCCGGGTCCGGCCGGTGGGCCAGGGCCTTGCCCACCAGGATGGCGAGGCCGCCGTGCACCTCGCCGTTCGTGGCGAGCACGGTCACGCCCGCGGCCTTCGCGGCGGCCCGCACCTCGCCTGCCGTGTGGCCGCTGTAGCCGATCACCGGGATGCCCTGGGCGAGCATCGCCTGCGCCGCCTTGAGCGGCTCCCCCGTGCGCGCGCCCAGGTCCACCAGCCCCACCGCCTCCGCCCCCTCCGGGACCTGGCTCCCCACCGGCTCGTCGGGGCGCAGGCGCGACTCGCCGATGCCGGCGGCCTTCAGTTGCGAGGTTACGTTGGGACGGAACAGGAGGTCTTCGACGACGGTCAGGACGTGGACACTCACGGGGCGGTCTCCTCGGGGCCGGGCGCGGGGGTTGGCCACGGCGCGCTCGGGGTTTGACAGAATTTGAACACGGCCCGTACCATAAATCCTCGATTCGAAACCGGGCAAGCGGGCCCCGCATGGGCGCGGGGCGCAACTGCCAAGTGGCAGTGGTTGGATCTATTGCAGGAGGAGGCGCCCGAGCCTTGCCCGCTGTGACCGTGAGCCCCGCGTCACGCCGACACCGGACCGCACGCCGCGAGGGGGGCAGGCACGCCGCCTGACGGCGGGCCTGGCATCAAGAGCACAATGACTCCATTGGTTCACGTGGCCGACAGCCCGGTGTGCGCGGGTCGGCCCTTCGACCCCTACGCCGACCTCGCGCCCGACGAGATCGACCGGCGCGTCCGCGACGCCCGCAAGGCCCTGGGCCGGGAGCTGGTGATCCTGGGGCACCACTACCAGCGCGACGAGGTGGTCCGGCACGCCGACTTCCGGGGCGACTCCCTCAAGCTCGCCCAGGCCGGGATCGGGGTGGAGGGGGTGCGCCACATCGTCTTCTGCGGCGTGCGCTTCATGGCCGAGACCGCGGACATCCTGTCGGGCCCCGAGGTGAGCGTCGTCCTGCCCGACCTGGGGGCCGGCTGCTCCATGGCCGACATGGCCGACCTGGGCCAGGTCGCCACCTGCTGGGAGGAGCTGACCGACGCCCTGGGCCCGGGCCGCGTGGTGCCCATCACCTACATCAACTCCTCCGCCGACCTGAAGGCCTTCGTGGGCGAGAACGACGGCCTCGTCTGCACCAGCTCCAACGCCCGTAAGGTCCTGGGCTGGGCCCTGGCGCACGGCGAGAAGGCCCTGTTCTTCCCGGACCAGCACCTGGGGCGCAACACGGCCCTGGACATGGGGCTGACGCCGGACGACGTCGCCCTGTGGGACCCGGACCGGGAGCTGGGCGGCAACACGCCCGAGGCGCTGGAGCGGGCCAGCGTCATCCTGTGGGCGGGCCACTGCTCCGTCCACATGATGTTCCTGCCCGACCACGTGGACGCCTTTCGCGCCCGGCACCCGGACGGGAAGGTCGTCGTGCACCCGGAATGCACCCGCGAGGTCGTGGAGAAGGCCGACTGCGCGGGCTCGACCGAGTACATCATCGACACCATCCGCAGCAGCCCCAAGGGCACGCGCTGGGCGGTCGGCACCGAGTTCAACCTGGTCCAGCGCCTGAACGCCGAGGACCCGGACCATGACGTGGCGTTTCTCTCGCCCACCTTCTGCCTGTGCTCCACCATGAACCGCATCGACCCGCCCCACCTCCTGTGGGCCCTGGAGAACCTGCTCTCCGGCGACGTGGTCAACCGGATCCTGGTGGGGGAGCCCGACCGCCACTGGGCGAAGGTGGCCCTCGACCGGATGCTCGCCCTGGCCTGAGCGGCCGTCGTCTCCGCGCCCGGCGCGGGGCCGGATTTCCTAACAAAATCCGAACCATTTCCTCGATTGACGCCCCAAATTGGGGCGTGGTACATCTTCACCGTCCCAGTTTGTGAAAACCGAGCGCGGACGGGTCTCCTGCGGCGGCAAGTGCGGCGAAAAGGAGGGTCGCCGCCCGCCCCACGGCCACGGAGGCCCCATGCCCGAACCGAGCTCGCTCCACCCCTTCCGGGGATACTCACCGTTCCGCGCGCTGGCCCTGCGCCTGCGCGAGCAGTTCCAGGCCGAGGACGCGGCCCGCGCCGCGGCCCTGGAGGCCGCCCTGGCCCGGCGTGACGCCGCCCGGGCCTCCCATTCCACCGCCCTCGCCCCCCGGGCCGCCGTGGCCGGCACCGCCGCGCCCGCGACCCGCTCCCGCAGGAAGCAAGCGCGCCACACCGTTCACTGACCGGGGGGGTCTACTGACCGCCGGCGCCCAAGGCCGGGTACAATCGGGGCATGCCCTGGGACCCCGGGAAGATGCCGCGCGTGGAGCGGCACGTCTTCGTGTGCACCCACGAGCCCTGCGCCGAGCGCGGCGGCGAGGCCACCTTCAAGGCCCTGCGCGCCAGGGTGAAGTCCACTCCCGGCATGGAGGCGGTGTTCGTGGCCCGCTCCGGCTCCGTGGGCGGCTGCCAGCACGGCCCCATGGTGGTCATCTACCCGGAGGGCGTCTGGTATTACGGCGTCACCGAGGACCGGGTCGAGGAGCTGGTCGAGCGCCACTTCATGCGCGGCGAGGAGATCACCGAGTGGCGCTTCCAGCGCACCGAGGGCTGCCCGTGCATCGCCGCGATCCGGCCGCCCGAGGCGTGACGACGACGCCCCCCCGCGCCGCGGCCCGGCCGACCCGGTGAAGGCGACCCTCACGTTTCACGGCGCGGCCGGCGAGGTCACCGGCTCGTGCCACCTGCTCGAAGTCGGCGGGCGGCGCGTGCTCCTCGACTGCGGCCTGATCCAGGGGGGCCGCAGGGACGAGGCCCGCAACCGCGACGCGTTCCCGTTCGATCCCGCGTCCATCGACGCGGTGGTCCTGAGCCACGCCCACATCGACCACTCGGGGCGCCTGCCGCTGCTGGTCCGGTCCGGCTTCACGGGCCCCATTCACGCCCACTCGGCCACCGCCGACCTGTGCCGGATCATGCTGCGCGACGCGGCGTACCTGCAGGAGAAGGACGCCCAGTGGGAGAACCGCAAGCGCGAGCGCAAGGGGCTCAAGCCCGTCACGCCGCTCTACACGAACCACGACGTCGAGGCCGCCATGGAGCGGTTCGAGCCCATGGAGTACGGCGACGTGCGCGAGATCGTTCCGGACGTCCGCGTGCACCTGCACGACGCCGGGCACATCCTGGGCTCGTCCCTGGTGGAGCTGACGATCGGCCGCGGCACGAAGAAGCGCACCCTGGTCTTCAGCGGCGACCTGGGACGCTCCGGCATGCCCGTGCTCCAGGACCCGGAGGTCATCCCGAAGGCCGACCGGGTGGTCATGGAGGGTACCTACGGCGACCGGCTGCACCGCGGGTGGGAGGAGACCCGGGCCGAGCTGGGCGAGGTGCTGGAGGAGGCCGTGGCGCGGGAGGGCAACGTGCTGGTGCCGTCCTTCGCCGTGGGGCGCACCCAGGAGCTGCTGTTCCTGTTCGCCAAGCACTTCAAGGAGTGGCGCCTGGACCGCTGGCGGATCTACCTGGACAGCCCCCTCGCCATCGACGCCACGGAGGTGTACGGGCGCCACGTGGGGCTGTTCGACGAGGCCTCGCGCCCCCTATGGGTGCGCCTCCAGAACGGTGCCCTGCTGCCCAACCTGCACCTGAATCACACGGCCGAGGAGTCCATGGCCCTGAACGACATCCGCTCGGGGGCCCTCATCATCGCGGGCAGCGGCATGTGCAGCGGCGGGCGCATCATGCACCACCTGAAGCACAACGTCTGGCGCCCCGAGTGCCACGTGGTCATCACCGGCTTCCAGGCCCGCGGCACCCTGGGTCGTGCGCTGGTGGACGGGGCGAAGCACGTCCGCCTGTGGGGGGAGACGATGCGGGTCAAGGCCAGGGTCCACACGATCGGCGGCCTCTCGGCCCACGCCGACCAGGCCGGCCTGACCCATTGGTACGCGGGCTTCACGAACCGCCCGCCGCTCACCCTGGTGCACGGCGAGGAGGACGCCCTGGACGCGCTCTCGGCGCACCTGAAGCGGATGCTGAAGGCCCCCGTCGCCATCGCGGCGCGGGGCGGGTCGGTGACGCTCTAATCCGCCCGGCTCAGGCCGCCTTGTAGGCGGCCAGGTAGGCGTCCATCACCCAGTCCTCGAACCGGGTGGGGGTGGCGGTGTCCGGGCCGAGGGGCAGGGTGGGGCGGATGCGGCCCTCGTTGAACGCCCGGGACATCTCGCCGTAGAGGCCGGCCATGCTCTC
Organism: uncultured Nitrospirales bacterium; assembly: GCA_964528115.1. Lineage (GTDB taxonomy): Bacteria > Nitrospirota > JACRHL01 > JACRHL01 > JACRHL01 > CAZGRJ01. The sequence goes on along the minus strand of CAZGRJ010000007.1, from coordinate 31,333 downwards.
GGAGAGGCCCATGCCGACCAGGGCCTGGACCAGGTCGTCGTAGGGGAACTGGACGTAGGGCAGCTCGGGCTTGCCCACCGCCTGGCCGATGACGAACGTGACCTCCTTCATGGTCATGTGGCGCCGCCCATGCAGCTCGCGGATGGCGAAGGGGGTCGTGTCCTTCGCCTGCAGGGCCTCGGCGGCGGCCTCGGCGATGTCGCGGCTGGCGACCATGGCCGTGGGCAGGTCGCCGTCGATGGCGGAGCCGTTGATGCCCTGCTGCTTGACCAGCCCCACGGTGCCCAGGTGGTTCTCGTAGAAGTAGCCCGGCCGCAGGGCCAGGACGCTCAGGCCGGAGATGGCCTTCAACCGGTCCTCCAGCTCCCGCAGGCCCACGATCGGCCCGGTGCCCGAGCGCTGATCGGCCCCGATGCTGCTGAGCATCACCACCCGCGGCACGCGGCTCGCCTTCACCCCCTTCGCGATCGCCTCGCCCATGCGCATCTGCTGGGCGCGGTAGTCGGGCGCGGTGACGTTGGGCGGCATCAGGACGTAGGCCGCGTCGGCGCCGGTGAATGCCCGGGTGAGGTAGGCCACGTCCTCCGCGTCCCCCGCCGCCACCTCGGCCCCGTGGGCGGCGAAGTCCTTCAGGCGCTCGGCCGAACGTCCCATGACCCGCACCTTCTCGCCCGCCGCCAGCAGCAGCCCCGCCGCGCCGCCCCCGGTCTTTCCGCTCGCACCCATGATCGCGATCATCGGACGTCCCTTCCCGCTGAGGTGGATGGGACCATCATGGGCCGCGCGGCGCGTCTATACAATGCGGGTCCGGCCGTCCGGCGCGCCGGGGGCCCCTCAAATCCCCCGTTCGCGGGACAGACACGGGCCTTGGCGCCTGACATCCTGAGCCCTCGGGCACTCCCGATGGTGCCCCCTCGTTTGGAGGGTGCGCTCATGGATGTACAGCAGGCGACGATGACCCCGGCCCGGCCGCGGAACATGCTGCCGCAGCCGGCCGCGCGGGTCCGGCGGCAGGACGTGCGGGTGACGATCCGGGTGGCCATGCGGCCCCTGGGGAACGGCGGGCGCGAGGTGTACGGCTGGGTGCAGAACATGTCGCCGGGCGGCATGTTCGTGCGCTGCCCGGACACGCTCCCGCCCGACACCTACTGCGACATCCGCCTGATCTGGCGTGACGACCAGGTGTTCCAGGCGGCCTTCATCAAGGGCTGGACGGTCTACGGGTCCGAGGGGGGCATGGGGATCCAGTTCGACCCGGGCGACCACGAGGCGGCGGAGACCTTCGTCCGTCTGTGCCGCCAGCAGGTCGTGGCCGCGGCCTAGGGCGGCCCCCGGGGGCCGTCAGGCCCCCTTTCCCTCCGGCTCGATCTCCACCAGCACCTCGCCCGGGTTCACCCGGTCGCCGGGGGTCACGAACACCCCGGCGACCGTGCCGCCCACCTGGGCCTGGACCTCCGTCTCCATCTTCATCGCCTCGATCACCAGGACCGGCTGACCGGCGGTTACGGCATCGCCCTCGGCCACCAGGACCTGAACGATGTTGCCGGGCATGGCGGTGGTGACGTGGCCCTCGTGGGTGGCCTGCTTGCGCCCCTTGGCGCCGCCGCCGGCGACGCTGCCGGTGGGCTCGAACACCACCTCCTCGGGCATGCCGTCGAGGGTGAGGTAGAAGTGGCGCTTGCCCTCGCCCGTGACGCCCGCGCCGGTGATGGCAACCTCGTAGGTCTCGCCGTGCACGTCGATGCGGAACTCCGTGGGCGGCGGCTTGTCGTCCTTGCGCCGGCCCGGCGGCTCGGCCGGCAGCAGGGGCTCGGGCTCGAGCTTGCCGGCGTTGCGCGCCTCCAGGAAGCGCCGGCCCACGTCGGGGAACATGGCGAAGGTGAGCACGTCCTCCTCGCCCCGCGCCAGGTCGCCCGCCTCCTTCTCGAGGCGCGGCAGCTCGGGCTGGAGCAGGTCGGCGGGGCGGCAGTCGATGACGGTCTCGCCGCCGATGGCCAGGCGCCGCACCTCCTCGTTGACGGGGCCCGGGGCCTGGCCGTAACGGCCCTGCATGTAGAGCTTCACCTCGTTGGTGATCGTCTTGTAGCGCTCGCCGCCCAGGACGTTGAACACCGCCTGGGTGCCCACGATCTGGCTCGTCGGCGTGACCAGGGGCGGATACCCCAGGTCGGCGCGGACCTTGGGGATCTCGGCGAAGACCTCGTCGATCTGCGCCAGGGCGCCCTGCTCGCGCAGCTGGTAGGCGAGGTTGGACATCATGCCGCCGGGCACCTGGTTGTGCTGGACGCGCGTGTCCACGCCGGTGAAGGGGCTCTCGAACTGCTGGTACTTCTTGCGGGCCTCGGCGAAGTGGGCGGCGATCTCCTGGAGGCTTCCCAGGTCGAGCCCGGTGTCCCACCCGGTGCCGGCGAGGGCCGCCACCAGGGACTCGGTGGCCGGGTGGCTGGCGCCGCCGGCGAGGGCCGAGATGGCCGTGTCCACGTGGTCGCAGCCGGCCTCGATGGCCTTGATCTGGCACATGGCCCCCAGGCCCGCGGTGTCGTGGGAGTGGAGCGCCACCGGCACGTCCACCGCCGCCTTGAGCGCCCCCACCAGCTCGAACGTGGCGAACGGGGTCAGGAGCCCCGCCATGTCCTTGATGCAGACCGAGTCGCACCCCATCTCGACCATGTCGCGGGCCTGGGCCACGAACAGGTCGATCGTGTGGACCGGGCTGGTGGTGTAGGAGATCGCACCCTGGGCGTGGGCGCCCGCGGCCTTCACCGCCTCGACGGCGACGCGCAGGTTGCGCACGTCGTTCATGGCGTCGAACACCCGGAACACGTCGATGCCGCCCGCCGCCGCGCGGGCCACGAAGGCCCGCACCACGTCGTCGGCGTAGTGGCGGTAGCCCACCAGGTTCTGGCCCCGCAGGAGCATCTGCAGGGGCGTGTTCGGCAGGGCCGCCTTCAGGGCCTTCAGGCGCTCCCACGGGTCCTCCTTGAGGAACCGCACGCAGGCGTCGAACGTGGCCCCGCCCCACATCTCCACCGACCAGAAGCCGATCGCGTCGATCCGGGGGCAGGCGGGCAGCATGTCGGCGGTGCGCATGCGGGTGGCGAGGAGCGACTGGTGGCCGTCGCGCAGGGCGACCTCGGTGACGCGGACGGGCTTGGCGGAGTCATTCATGGACAGGCACGTTCCTGTGGAGGATCGATGCGGGCCGGGCGCGGCGTCGCAAACCCTTATAAACCCCCGTGGGCGCCGATCGCGGCGGCGATGGCGAGGGCGGCATCTTCGGGTCGGCGCTTGACGGTGTACTTGGACAACTCGGGGTTGCGGTCCACGAAGCCGGTGTCGAACCGGCCCGCCCGAAAGTCGGGGTGCCGCAGGACTTCGCGGTAGTAGCGCACGGGGGTGCGCACGCCCATCAGGCGCAGGTGCGAGAGCGCCCGGGCGCTTCGGGAGAGGGCCTGCTCCCAGTCGCGGCCGCGCACGATGAGCTTGAGGCACATGGAGTCGTAGTAGGGCGGGATCACGTAACCCTGGTAGATGGCCGTGTCCACCCGCACGCCGGGCCCGCCGGGGGCGAGGTAGCGGGTGACGCGCCCGAAGCTGGGCAGGAAGTCGTTCCGCGGGTCCTCGGCGTTGATGCGGAACTGAAGGGCGTAGCCCATGGGGCGCACGTCGCCCTGGGAGAAGGAGAGGGGCTCGCCCGCCGCGACCCGGATCTGCTCGCATACGATGTCGATGCCCGTGACCTCCTCGGTGATCGTGTGCTCCACTTGGATGCGGGTGTTCATCTCCATGAAGTAGGCGTCCTCGCCCGAAACGAGGAACTCCACCGTGCCTGCGCTCTCATAGCCCGCCGCCCGCGCCGCCCGCACCGCGAACTCCCCCAGGCGGTCGCGCTGGGCGCCGGTGAGGGCGGGAGACGGCGCGATCTCGATCAGCTTCTGGTTGCGGCGCTGGATGGAGCAGTCGCGCTCGAACAGGTG
>CAZGRJ010000007.1:0-27346 GCA_964528115.1 uncultured Nitrospirales bacterium | reverse complement strand
GGCGTAGCCGTAGGCGGCGGCGACCATCAGGGCCGTGTTGCCGTGACCGTCGGCCAGAACCTGGACCTCGATATGGCGCGGGTCCACGATGCACTTCTCCAGAAAAACCTGGGCGCTGCCGAACGCCTTGGTGGCCTCGGAGACCACGCGGTCGTACTGGAAGCGCAGCTCGTCCGGGGTGTCGGCGCGCCGGATGCCGCGGCCGCCGCCGCCGGACGTCGCCTTGATCATCACCGGGTAGCCGATGCGCTCCGCCTCGGCCACGGCGTGGTCGGCGCCCTCGAGGTTGCCCTCGGTGCCGGGGGTCACGGGCACCCCGGCGGCCAGCATCGTGCGGCGGGCCTCGGTCTTGTCGCCCATGCGGCGGATCGCCTCGGCCGGCGGGCCGATGAAGCGCACGCCGCGCTGGGCGCACACCTCCGCCAGCACCGGGTTCTCGGCCAGGAAGCCGTAACCGGGGTGGAGGGCGTCGCAGCCGGTCTCCACGGCCAGGTTCACCAGGTGGTGCGGGTTGAGGTAGCCCGCCAGCGGGTCACCCCCGATGGCGTAGGCCTCGTCGGCGCGGCGCACGTGCAGGGCGTGGCGGTCGGCGTCCGAGAACACGGCCACGGAGGCGACGCCCAGGTCGGCGCACGCCTGCATGATGCGCACGGCGATCTCGCCGCGGTTGGCGATCAGGACTTTGCGGAACACCCTACACTCCGGAAACCGGCTTCCCCGTCGAATGCTTCCCCCGTCGCCGGGATGAGTGAAATTGTACCCCCGGACGCCACGGGTGGCGTAGGGGCCTTCAGGCGCCGTCGATCTCGGTGGCCTCGGGGCCGCCGGGGGGCTTCTCCCCTTCGCCCGCCTCGCGCTGGCGCTCGTGGGTGCGGGCGATGCTGGCCACCGTACGGGCCACCTCGTCGTCCGGGAGGGGCGGGCGGCAGCGCACCCGGTTCCAGCACAGGAGCAGTTCCGTGACCACCTCCGGGTCGGTGCCGTGGAACAGCAGGTGCCCGGCCAGGGAGGCGATGGTGCTGTTGCGCTCGCCCTCCGCGATGCCGGTCTTGACCAGCTTGCGCCAGTGGGCCAGCGGATGCCCGGTGCGGCCGCGCCCGCCCGGGGCGGCGATGAGCTTGAGGAGCCACGCCGGCGGCGGCGCCGGGTGGGCCCGGTCGGGGGCGCCGGTGGCGGACCAGCGGTATTCGCCGCCGGACGGGTGGCTCGACGGGGGCGCCACCACGTAGCCGCCGTCGCCACGCAGGTCCAGGCCCGGGCGCAGGCCCGCCCGGTTGGGGACCATCCCGCCCGGGTGGGCGAAGTAGAGGTGGCGTCCGCCGCCCCCGGTGTGGGCCTCCACCGTCCACGGCAAGGGGCCGTGGGCCTGGGACAGGCGCTGGAGGCTGGCCTCGCCGCCGTGGGCCGCGTCCACGTCCAGGACCAGGAGGCCGGAGACGAGGCCGGTGACGATGCCGAGCCCCGCGTCCGGGTGCTGGCGGAACCACGCCCGCACCACGGCCTCGGACGGGCGCCGGTTCTGGTATTCCTGCCACGGCACCAGGGGGCGTTTGTCGGCGGGACGCAGGGGGATCACGGACCAGCCCCGGCCCAGGTAGGCGAGGGCCGCCTGTTCCATGGGATGAATTGGGGGATGAATTGGGGGATGAGCCGGCGGTTGCACGGGGGGTGCGGCGGGCGGCTCGACCGGCGGCCGCGGCGCCGGGCGGGCGGCCTCGGCGCGGCCGCGCACGGGGCCCGCGGTACGCTCGGGGCGCACGGGCCGGTCCGGACGTCGCGTGTCCGGCTTGCGCCCCGGAGGCGCGCCGCGCCGGTTGCCGGGGGGGCCGCCACCGGGGCCCCGACCGCCGGGACCTCTCCCGCCGGGGGGCCTCACCACGGGTACACCGGCGGCGTGGCGGGGGCCTCCCCCGGGTACACCGCTTCGCGCAGGGCGGCCCCCTTGTGCACCACGGAGCGCGCCTCGCCGCCCGCGAGCGCGGCCACGATGTTCCCCATCAGCACGGCCCCCTGGCCGGGACCGAGGGGGGCGATCTGGGCCTCGAAGCGCTTCTGCGCCGCGTCCAGGGAGCCGGAGCCGTAGCCCAGGACGTAGCGCCCCATGTGGCGCCGTGCCCCCGGGGGCAGGGCCACCTCGGTGCGCGCGATGGTATCGGCGGAGAGGTAGAGGGTGGCCGTGCTGTCGTTGTCCGGGTTCGTGACGAAGGTGGCCGCAACCGCCACGTACCGCGCCGGGGGCGGGGCGTCCAGGTAGGCCCGGGTGCCCTCGATCCGGTCGGCCCGGTAGAGCAGGGGCTCCCACACCGGGGTGAAGGCCTCGTCGTACATGCAGGTGGGGTCGCCGGCGACCGCCCCGGCGCCCTCCACGCTGCCCATCAGGGCCGTGCCCCCCAGGTCGGCTCCCCCTAGGTCCGTGGATCGGTCCAGGGCCGGGTCGAACGTCCGCTCCCGGGGGGTGCAGGTGGACCCGTTCAGGGCCGACACGCGGGCGAACCAGACCTCCGCCGGGCGTTGCGCCCCGAACAGGCCGAACTGCTTGAGCGAAAGCTCGATGACGGCCCCGGGCGACGCGGGCGGCACCAGGGGGGCCGGTGGCGTGGCCGGGCGCGGCGCAGTGGCGCAGGCCGCCAGCAGGACGAGGGCGGCGGGCACGACACGGCGGCACCGGACGGCGATGGGGGGGAGGCGCGGCATCGGTTTCCGGTCCCCAGGATACCGGAGATTGCCGGAGAACAGCGGAATCCCGGGGCAGGGGGTGGCGTAAAGCCCTCCGTCCGTTCGGCCGACAGGACTCCGGGTTTCCCATGGGCATGCACCCGACGGATATGGAGGACGGCTTCGCCGTGCAGGCGCCCGCGCCGGAGGGCTCGGGGACGCCGGAGGACCTCGCCCGTATGCTGCGCGAGGGGCAGGCCGACGCCTTCAACGCCTGGGTGGCGGGGCACGGCCCAGCGAACCTGACCGACGCCAACCTGCGCATGGCCGACCTGCGGGGCGTGAACCTGAAGGGCGCGTGCCTGCGGGGCGCCTACCTGCGCGCGGCCGACCTGCGCGGCCAGGACCTCTCCACCTGCGACCTGGACGGGGCGTCCCTCGCAGGCGCCAAGGTGAGCGGCGTGCGCTTCCCCCCCGACGTGGGCGCCGACGAGATCACCATGTCCCTCGCCCACGGCACCCGCCTGCGGGCGCGCCGGGACCCTTCCTAGCGATACGAGCTACGATTCCGGCCGCCGGGCCGTGACCACGACGGCCTCCTGGGCCAGGTGGATGCGTCCGTCCGGCAGGGCGTGGGCCAGGGCCGCGGCCGCGAGATCGTCGCGGAAGCGGGCGCGGTCCGCCTCGGAGAGCCCCTGGTACGGCTTCTCGATGAACCGGCCGGTCAGGTTCAGGGCGAGGAAGTGGTCGATGGACTCGAACGTGAACCCCGGGTTGAACCGCTCCTCCGCCAGATCCGCGAAACCCGCCGCCCGGGCGAGACCGGCGAAGTGGCCGGGCGCCGAGAGGGCGAAGGTGCGTGGCCACTCCAGGGGCGGATCGACGGCGTAGCGCTCCAGGGCCCACAGGGTCAGCGCCGGGCACAGGACGCGCTCGGGCTCGGACCAGACCGCGAGCGCCACCCGCCCGCCCGGCCGCACCACCCGGAACAGCTCCGCAAGGCCCGCCTCGGGCCGGTCGAACAGCATCAGGCCGAAGCGGCACAGGGCGCCGTCGAAGCCCGCGGCGGAAAACGGCAGGTGCTCGCCCCGCGCGACGCAGTAGGCCGCCCCCCGGGTGTCGCGGTCGCGCGCCGCGGCCCGGGCCGCCCGGACCATGGAGGCGGCGCCGTCGGCCCCGAGCACGGCGAGGCCCGGCACCCGCGCGGCGGCGGTCAGCCCGGGCTCGCCGGTGCCGCACGCCAGGTCCAGAACCCGCTGGCCCGGCGCCGGGGCGAGGCGGTCGACCAGGTGCTCGCCGTACGGGGCGACGAGGGGCAGCCACGCGGCGTAGTCGGCGGCGGCCCGGTTCCAGTCGCTGGCGGCGGTGTAACGGCGCATGGGGGGGCAGCCTAGCACCCCGGCGGCCCGCCGGACCACGGTCCGTGCCCCGATTTCAAGCGCCGCCGCAGCCCGGCCGATAGGGGAAGGTCGGGCGGCGGGGGTCGCCCGGCGTGATGGGGTGGCAGTTCCCCACGTCCCGCACAACGCGGCAGCGCGAGGCCGTCGGCACTCCCGAGAGGGGGTCCATGGCCGTGGCGCGTCCGCGCCCCACATTCGCCCATCGCCTGCGCCGCGCGGCGCCCGTTCTGTGCGTCCTGCTGGCCGTGGCGGCACTCCGCCTTCCGGAGGCCGCACGGGCGGCGGAGACCGCGGACCTCATGGGCCTCAGCATCGAGGAGCTGATGGCCGTGGAGGTCACCTCGGTGGCCAAGGCCCCCCAGCGGATCGACCGCGCGCCAGCGGCGGTGTACGTCATCACCCGGGAGGACATCCGCCGCTCCGGCGCCACCACCATCGCCGAGGTCCTGCGGCAGGTGCCCGGCATGCAGGTGGCGCGGGTGGACGGCACCACGTGGGCGATCAGCGCGCGCGGGTTCGCCGAGCGCTTCGCCGGCAAGCTCCTGGTGCTGATCGACGGCCGCACGGTCTATTCGACCCAGTTCGCCGGAGTGTACTGGGACCTGCAGGACCTGGTGCTGTCCGACATCGAGCGGATCGAGGTGATCCGCGGCCCCGGCGGCGCCCTGTGGGGCGCCAACGCCGTCAACGGCGTGGTCAACATCATCACCCGCAACGCGGCCGACACCGTGGGGACCCACGTCGAGGTCGGGGCCGGGAGCCGGGAAGAGGGCTTGGCGGAGGTGCGCCAGGGGGCCGAGGTCGGGGACCACAGCTACCTGCGCGTGTACGGCAAGGCCTTCGACCGCGACTCCTTCGAGCCGGCCCTGGGCGTTGAGGCCCACGACGCCTGGGACATGGTGCGCTGGGGATTCCGCTGGGACCACACCGGAGCGGACGCCCTCTCGGTGCAGGGCGGCGTCTACGGGGGGGAGGCCGACCAGACCGCGGGGGTTTCCTACCTGAACCCCCCAGGCACCCCCCTCGTGCAGGAGACGGCCGAGCTGAACGGCCAGCACCTGCTGGCCGACTGGCGCGCCCGGCGGGGCGCGGGGACGTGGCGGGTGAAGGCCTACGTCGACCACACCTACCGGGCGGACAGCTCCAACACCGAGGGCGGGCTCACCCAGGACCTGGAGGTGCAGCACGACTTCGCCCCCAGCGGGCGCCACCGCCTCACCTGGGGTGGCGGCGCGCGTCGGCTGTCGAGTCGGGTGGGCGGCACGTTCTACCTGAGCCTCACGCCCCCCGCGCAGCGCCTCTGGCAGTGGGACGGGTTCGCCCAGGACCGCGTCGCCCTCCGGGATCACATGGAGCTGACGCTGGGGGCCAAGGTGGAGCGGATGACCACGGGCGACGTGGCCTTCCAGCCCAACGGCCGCCTCCTGTGGCGGCCCGCGCCGCGCCACACCCTGTGGGGCGCCGTCTCCCGGGCGGTGGAGGTGCCGTCCCGCACGCGCGTCACCGGGCGCATCAACCCGACCGTGATCCCCGGCTCGCCGCCGACGGTGATCGCGCTCCTGGGCAACCCGAACACGCACATCGCTCACGTCCTGGTCTACGAAGCCGGCTACCGGGGCCGGCCGATCCAGCGCCTCTCCCTGGACGTGGCGGGCTTCTACAACGTGTACGACCACCTCGGTACCCGGGAGCCGGAAACGCCGTTCACAGAGACGACGCCGGCGCCGTCGCACACCGTCGTGCCCCTGCGGTTCGACAACCGGATGGATGGCGAAAGCTACGGCGCCGAGCTGGCGGCCACGTGGCAGGCCACCGGCCGGCTGCGGATGACCGCCACCTATTCGTGGCTGAAGCTCGCCCTGCACCTGAAGCCGGGCAGCCTGGACACCACCAGCGAGGCGCTGCTCGAAGGGGGCTCGCCGCAGCAGCAGGCGCGCCTGGCGGCGCGGCTGGACCTGCCCCGCCACGTGGCGATGGACGCCTCGGCCGCCTTCACCGATGAGTTGCCCGGCCGCGGGGTGGCGGCATACACGCAGGTGGACGCCCGCGTGGCGTGGACCCCCGTGTCCGGTCTCACCCTGAGCCTCGCCGGCGAGAACCTCACCGACCCGAGCCACCGCGAGTTCGGCAACGACACACCCGATCCCTCTGTGACCGAGGTGCCGCGCGTCGTGTTCGCGAGGGTGACATGGGAACACTGAGCCAATTCGTGCGCCGCGCGGCGCGGCCCCTGTGCCTGCTGGTGCTCCTCGCCGTCCTCGGCGCGGCGGGGCCCGCCACGGCCACCGATACGGGGGACCTGCTGGGCCTGAGCCTGGAGGCGCTGATGCAGGTGGAGGTGGTCTCGGCCTCGGCCACCGCCCGCCCCCTGGACGACACGGCGGCGGCGGTGTACGTCCTCACCGCCGACGACATCCGCCGCTCCGGCGCCCGCGACCTGCCCGAGCTCCTGCGCCAGGTGCCGGGCCTCCAGGTGGCCCGCATCAACGACCATACCTGGGCCGTCAGCGCCCGCGGCTTCAACGGACCCTTCGCCAACCTGCTGCTGGTGCTGGTGGACGGCCGCCCGGTGTACGACCCCCTTTACGGCGGGGTCTACTGGGACGCCCAGAACGTGCCCCTGTGGAACGTGGAGCGGGTCGAGGTGGTGCGCGGCCCCGGTGGAACCCTCTGGGGCGCGAACGCGGTGAACGGCGTCATCAACGTCATCACCCGCGACGCCGCCTCCACCCGGGGCAGCTACGTGGCGGGCGGTGCCGGCCGCGACGAACGCGCCTACGCCGCGGCCCGCGAGGGCGTATCCCTGGGAGAGCGGGGCGACCTGACCCTCTACGCGCAGGGTTTCGACCGCAACGTCCGGGACTGGAACGAGAGCCGGGGCGGCTTCCGCTGGGACCGGCGCCTGGGGGCCGCGCGCCTGTCGGTGAACGGGGAGGTGTACGACGGCGGAGCGGAGCGGCAGTCCTACTTCGCCTCCCTCTCTCCGCCGGAGCTGGCCCTGAACGAGGACAGCGAGCGCTTCGACGGCGCCCACCTGGCGGCCACCCTGCGCCGGGGCGACGAGCACGACGGCTGGTGGTTCCAGGCCTACGCTGCCCGGGACGGGCGGAAAGACGACCTGCGCCGCAGTCACAGCCGCACCGAAGCCGTGGAGATGCGCCGGGCCAGGCGCCTCGGGAGGCACGGCCTGACGGTGGGCGCGGGCCTGAGGGAGGTGGAGGACACCTACGACGGCTCCTTCACCGTGTCGTTCGATCCACGCCATGAGCGCGTGTACTGGTACCACGCACTGCTGCAGGACGACATCGCGCTCACCGACGACCTGCGCCTGTCCCTGGGGACCAAGCTGGAGCACACCCCCTACACCGGCTGGGAGTACCAGCCGTCGGCCCAGGCCCTGTGGCGGATGACGCCCCGGCATGCGGCCTGGGTTGCCGCCTCCCGCGCCGTGCGCGTGCCCACCCGGGCGTTCTCGGACGCCACCATCGTCCAGGACGTGCTCCCCGGCAGCCCGCCCACCGTGGTGAGGGTGGTGGGCGACCCCGATGCCGAGACCACGGGGGTGCGGGCCTTCGAGGCGGGCTACCGCGGCCGGCCGGTGGACGTCCTGTCGCTGGACCTGGCCGCCTTCTACAACCGCTACGACCACGTGAACACCCTGGAGAACGGCACCCCCTTCCCGGAGACGGACCCCGCCGCCCACACGGTGGTGCCCCTCGTGCTCGATACTCAAGCCCGCGCCACGGCGGTGGGGGCGGAGGCCGTGGTCGCGTGGCAGGCGGCCCGGCGCCTGCGCCTGACTGTCACCTATGCCTGGCTGCGCCTGCGCGCGCGGCCGGATGCGGGCAGCGACGACCTGAGCAACGTGCGGGTCAACGACGGCTCGAACCCGCAGCAGCAGGCGGGCCTCCTGGTGCGCGCCGACCCCGCGCCCGGAGTGGAGCTGGACGGGGCCCTGCGGGCGGTGGACGGGCTCCCGGCCCTGGGGGTCCCGGGCTACGTGGACCTGACCGCCCGGGTGGCGTGGGAGCCGGTGCCGGGGCTCACGGTGAGCCTGACCGGTGAGCACCTGGCCCAGACCCACCACCGGGAGTTCGCGGTGGTGGGCCCCACCGACGTCGTCGGCGAGGACGTGCCGCGCACCGTGTTCGCGCGGGTGACCTGGGCGCCGTGATGGAGGAGCCAAGAATGAAGCGCGGGAACCCGACGAGGATGCTCCGGCGTCGTTCCTGGATGCTGGCGCTGGCGGCCGCCGTTCTGATGCTGGCGTCCGGCCCCGCCCGCGGCCAGGGAGTGGTGGCCACGGAGTATGCCGTCAAGGCCGCCTTCCTCTACCACTTCGCCAAGTTCATCGAGTGGCCGGAGTCGGTCGGGGGTCCGAGTCCCGCGGTGGTCACCCTGTGCGTCGTGGGTGTGGACCCGTTCGGGGACGCCCTCGACGAACTGACCGCCCGGGGCGTCGAGGGCCTGGCCGACGGCACCCGGGTGGAGGTCCGGCACGTGTCCGACCTGGCGCCGCGCGAAGGGTGCCACATCGCCTTCATCAGCAACTCCGAGCGGTCCCGGTTGGCGAGGCACCTGGCCCAGGCGGTCACCGGGCACGTGGTGACGGTCAGCGAGCTCTCCGGCTTCGCCGAGGCCGGTGGCGTGATCCAGTTCGTCCTGGAGGACGGCAAGGTGCGCTTCTGGATCAACCGCGGAGCGGCCGAACGGGAAGGGGTGCGCCTGAGCTCGCGCCTGCTGGCCCTGGCGCGGATCGTGGGCGACTCCGAGATGCCGGAGCGGTGAGCGCATGTTCCGCAACCTGAGCATCCGCCGCAAGCTGAACCTCCTGATCGGCGGCACCGCCGCGGGGGCGGTGCTGCTCGTCGGCCTCCTGCTGGGCGCCTTCGTGTTGATGAACGAGCGCCACGAGGTCGCCCTGACCACCCGGGCCCAGGCCGACCTGACGGCCCGCGGCACCGGCGCGGCCCTCCTGTTCGACGATGCCGATGCCGCCCGGGAGACCCTGCGCGCCTTCGCCTTCTACTCCGACATCGTCACCGCCCGCCTCTACGATAGTGACGGCCGCCTCTTCGCCGAGTACCGGCGGGAGGACACCGAGGTGCCGCCGGACGGGCCGCCCGACACCCTCGTCCCGCCGCTGCCCGAGGGGCGCCAGGTCGCCGGCTCCGGCCACGCGCTGGCGATCGAGCCGGTTTGGGTCCGGGGGGAGCGGGTGGGCACGGTGGCGATCGTGTCCGACCTTTCCCGTGCGTACCACGAGGTGGACGTGCTGACCCGGGCCGTCCTCGCGGTGGTCGTGGCCGCGCTGCTCTTGTCCACGGTGGTGTCGGCCCGGCTCCAGCGGGTCATCTCGACGCCGGTGCTCGATCTGGCGGGGGTGATGGACCGGGTCAGCCAGCAACGGGACTACGCCGTGCGTGCGCAGGTGGACGGGGGTGACGAGCTGGCCGCCCTCGCCCGTGGCTTCAACGACATGCTGGCCCAGATCCAGGCCCGCGACCAGGCCCTGGAGCGGCACGGGGCGGAGCTCGCGGCCCAGGTGGCCGAGCGCACCCGGGAGCTGGCCGCGTCGAACGGGCAGCTCACCGCCGAGCTGCAGGAGCGCCGCCGCACCGAGGCCCTGATTCGGGCCCAGAACAGCGCCCTGGAGACCCTGGCCCGGGGGGAGCCGCTGCCCCGCACCCTGGCGGTGATCGCGCACTTCCTGGAGGGCCATGTGCCGGGGTCGCGCTGTGCCATCCTGGGCAGGGAGGAGGACGGTGAGCGCATGCACCACCTGCACGCCGCCCGACTGCCGCCCGCGTACGTGGCGGCCTTGGAGGCGTGGCCGGCGGGCCCGAACGGTTTCCCCTGTCCCATGACCCCCGACAACCGGAAGCGGGTCGTTGCCGACGATATTGCCACCCATCCGCTGTGGGCGACCACCGGAAGGCTGGCCCTCGGCCACGGCCTCGCCGCGTGTTGGTGTATGCCGGTCGCGCAGCCCGACGGCGACTTGATGGGCCGCATCTGCCTTTACCACAATGCCCCCGTCCGTCCGACATCGGCCCAGATGGCGCTGCTCGAGTCCGCCGCCGCTCTGGTGGCCATGGCCCTCGAGCGCGAGGCGGCCGCCGCCCGCATGAGCCAGATGGCCCACTACGACGGCCTGACCGGCCTGCCCAACCGCCGCCTCTTCACCGACCGGCTCGCCCAGGCCCTGGGTCGCGCACGCCGCCGCCAGGGACGGGTGGCGGTGCTGTTCCTCGACCTGGACCGCTTCAAGCCGGTCAACGACATCCTCGGCCACGCCGTCGGGGACCAGGTCCTCAAGGAGCTTGCCGCCCGCCTCAAGGGCGCCCTGCGGGAGGAGGACACGCTGGCCCGGATCGGGGGCGACGAGTTTACCGTGATCCTGGAGGACCTCACCCGACGCGAGGACGCCGTGCACGTCGCCGAGCGCCTCCTGGCCGCGGTCACGCCGCCCCTGGAGGTGGACGGGCAGGAAGTGGTGGTGGGCGCGAGCGCCGGGATCGCCCTCTCCCCCGACGACGGCGACGACGCGGCCACCCTGGTCAAGAACGCCGACATGGCCATGTACCGGGCCAAGCAGAGCGGGCGGGGGGTGTTCTGCTTCTACGCCGGCGAGATGGCGGCCCGGGCGTCGGCCCGGCTGCGCATGGAGGCGGCCCTGCGCCACGCCCTGGAGCGGGGGGAGTTCCGCCTCTTCCTGCAGCCCCAGGTGGAGGCGGCGGGCGGGCGGCTGGTGGGGGCGGAGGCGCTGTTGCGCTGGGTCAACAAGGAGATCGGTCCGGTGGGGCCCGACGTGTTCGTGCCCATCCTGGAGGAAACCGGCCTCATCTTCCCGGTGGGTGAGTGGGTTCTGGCCGAGGCCTGCCGCATCGCGCGGGCCTGGCCCGAGGTGCACGGGGCGCCCCTGCGTGTTGCCGTGAACCTCTCCGGGCGCCAGCTCCACGCCGCCGACCCCGCCGCCCTGGTGGCCCGGGTGCTGTCCGACACCGGCCTGCCGGCCAGCCGCCTGGAACTGGAGCTGACCGAGTCGGTGGTCATGGAGCACGCCGGCGAGACGGTGGAGCGCCTGAAGGCCCTGGACGCCCTGGGGGTGAGCCTGACGGTGGACGACTTCGGCACGGGCTACTCGTCCCTGAGCTACCTCAAGGCCTTCCCCATCAGCGCCCTCAAGATCGACCGCTCCTTCGTGCGCGACATCACCGACGACGAGGGCGACCGGGCCATCGCGGCGGCGGTCATCTCCCTGGCCCACAGCCTGAACCTGCACGTGGTGGCCGAGGGCGTGGAGAACACCGACCAGCTCGACGTCCTGCGCGAACTGGACTGCGACCTCGCCCAGGGCTACCTGTTCGGCCGCCCCGAGCCGGCCGAGGCGTTCGTCGCCCGCCTGAAGGCCCTCGGCGCCGCGCTGGCGCCGCCCCCGATCAAATAACCCCGCGCCCAGTCCGGCCACTGGTCCGATAATGGTCACCGGGCGGTGGCCGATGGAGGGCCGATGGGACGTGTCGATGTTCGGACGCAGACGGCTGGAGACGCGCGTGGGCCTCGCCCTGGGCAGCGGTGCCGCCCGGGGGTGGGCCCATATCGGCGTGATCCGGGCCGTGGAGGAGGCGGGCCACGAGGTGGGGTGGATCGCCGGCTGCTCCATGGGCGCGGTGGTGGGCACCGCCTATGCCCTGGGTCGCCTGGACCACCTGGAGGACTTCGCCCGCGGCCTGACCCCGCGCAAAGTGCTCAGCTACCTGGATCTGGCCATGCCGGTGCGCGGCCTGCTGGACGGGGACCGGGTGACGGGGCTGTTCCGCGAGCTGTTCGACGACCGGGACCTGAAGGCCGCCCGGGTCCCCGTGTGCGTGGTGGCCACGGACCTCGCCACGGGGCGCGAGGTGCGCCTGTGCGAGGGTTCGGCGGCGGAGGCGGTGCGGGCCTCCACGGCGGTGCCCGGAATCTTCGCCCCCTGGGTCCGGGACGGCCGGTACCTGACTGATGGGGGGCTGGTGAACCCGGTGCCGGTGGACGTCGCCCGGGCCCTGGGGGCCGAGTCGGTCATCGCCGTGGACCTGAACGCCGATATCGTGGACGGGAAGTGGTTCGAGCCCGACCCTCCGGAGGACACCGAGGCCGCCCCGGGGGCGACGGAGGCGGCCCACGCCATGGCCCTGGCGGTGCGCCGCGACATGGGGCCCGACGAGACCCTGGGGATCCTGGGGCGGCGCTACCGGCGTCTGGAGGCGCAGCTCAAGGAAAAGGCCCTGCAATGGATGGTGCGCTCGGCGCGGCCGAACATCTTCGACATCCTGGGCACCTCGATCAACATCGTCTCGCGGGAGATCACCAGCCAACGCCTGGAGGCGATGAAGCCCCGGGTGGTGGTCCAGCCGCGCGTGGGCGAGATGAGCCTGTGGGAATTCGCCGACGCCGCCCAGGCCATCGAGGCCGGCTACGGGGCGACGGTGAAGGCGCTCGAGGCGCTGTAAGGGGCCGTCTCCGGCGCCTTGCCAACGCGGCGGCGCCTGCGTAACGTACGGCTTCCCCCGGTCCGGGTCCTGACCGAAAAGGACCTGGAGGGCCCCCAGGCACGACACACCGTGGAACCCGTCAAGCAGAGCGAGGCACCGGCCGACTCCGAGCCGGCGGAGGCAAACGGCCTGTCCACGGCCCTGGCGGACCACGCCCTGTGGGTGGCCTCCGGGGGGCGCGAGGGCTGCCGGGCCGATCTCACGGACGCCGACCTCTCCGGGGCCACCCTCGCCGGCCGCGACCTGAGCCGGGCCGTCCTGACGGGCGCGAACCTGTCCGGGGCGGACCTCTCGGAGGCGGTCCTGGACGGGGCCCGAATGATCCGCGCCCGCCTGGTGGGGGCGGACCTCCTGGGGGCCAGCATGGTGGAGGCGAACCTCACCTGGGCCAACCTCAAGAACGCCCGCCTCGCCTCGGCGATCTTCCGGGGGGCCTGCCTGGCCGACTCGGACCTGACCGGGGCGCGCATGCGGGGGGCCGACTTCACCAACGCCGACCTGGAGGGGGCCGACCTGCGCGGCGCCGAACTGACCGGCACGGTCATGAACGGCACCGATCTGACCGGCACGGTGTTCGATGCCCCGGCCGGCGACGACCACGTGGACGCCGCCTACGAGGCCGACGCGGTCCTGGACACGGACCACGAGCCCCTGCCGATCTCGGAGCTGCCCGACGCCGACCTGGAAGACGCCCACGGCGTCCAGCACGGTGTCCACGCCGCCGCTCCGGCGATGGAGCGGCCGGCACCCGTCGCGCCCCCGAGCCGGGCCGACGTGCTGGCCGCCATCCTGGACGCCCACGGCCGGTGGCTCGCCACCGACGGCGCCGAGGGCCGCCACGCCGACCTGGGGGGCTTCGACCTGCGCGGCCTGACGCTCGCGGGGGCCGACCTGGTGGGGGCCGACCTGGCCACGGCCCGCAACCTCACCACGTCCCAGCTCGCCGGCGCCGATCTGACCGGCGCGCGCCTGCCGGAAGCCGTGGCGCGCTTCCCGGACCTGGAGCGGGTGCGGGCCCTGGCCACCCTGGGGCGGCGCCTGCTGGTGGCGCTGGTGCTCCTTTGCGCCTACACGGTGCTGGTGCTCGCCAGCGACGCCGGGCGCTCCCTGGGCGGTGGGCTCGCCGCGTTGCGGCTCCCGGTCGTGGAGGTGATGGTGCCGGTGTTCTGGTTCCACCTGGGGGCGCCCCTCGCCATCCTGACGCTGTACGCGTGGCTGCACCTCTACCTGGTGCGCATGTTCGACGCCCTGGGACGGCTTCCGGCGGTGTTCCCCGACGGCACCCCGCTGGACCGGCGCGTCGACCCCTGGCTGGTGACGGGCCTCGTCCGGGCCCACGTGCCGCGCCTGAAGTCCCGCCGGCCGCCCCTGTGGTGGGCGCAGCAGGCCCTCGCCGTGGCCGTGGCCTGGGGCGTGGCTCCGGCCACCCTCATCTTCCTGTGGGGTGCCTACGCCCCCCGCGGCGGCGTGCCTGCCGCGGGCTACCACGCCGCGGTCGCCTCGGCGGCGTTCGCGTTCGGCCTCTATACCCGCCTGCTGGTCCGACGCGCGCTGCGGCCCGCCCGGCCGTAGGGGCCGCGAATGGGGTCGAGGCGAGGGCGACTCCGCCCTTTCACATCGTCCGGCGTCCAGGTAAGTTTAACGAAAAAGCCGAGTCAACTCCGGGATCGTCGATCCCGCGCAGCGGGGGGTTGGGGGGATCGTCGGCCGGGCGGGGGTGGGGACCGCAGTGGAGGAGAAGACGCGGAAGGCGGCCGTGGCGCCTGAATCGGGGGTACGCAACCGCACGCCGATGGATCCCGTGCGCGCGGCAACGCGCGCGATCAAGCGCCACATCTGGGTTCTGGCCGGCATGGCGTCGGCGGGCGGGGCCGCGCTGGGGTTTGCGACCGTGTCCCGACCGGGAGCGTGGCGGCTCTCCTGGCAGGTGGACGCGGTGCTGACGAGCGCGTTCGTGTACCGGCAGGCGGGTTCGGGAAAACCGCAGTGACGGTGAAGACGCGCAGGGGCTCCGGGACGTCCAGACCGGCGACACGCAACCACGGGGCCGCCGACGTCGCCGCCGCGGACGCGAGCGCCACGAAGCGCGGGATCTGGGTCGTCGCCAGCGTGGGATTGGCGGGGGGAGCGGCGCTGGGGCTCGATTCCCTGTTTGCCCCCCCACCCGGGTGGCCGGCTAGGCCGGTGGAGGCCCTGGGAGCGGGCTTCCTGGCCGTGGGCGCGGTCGGCCTCGCTTGGCTCGCGGCACGCCGCGTGGATATTCAGGCCGCATTCGGACGCGAGGTGGCCACGCTCCTGTCCCTGGTGGCCGAGCACGGGCGGGAGGTCATCTTTGTCCGGAACGTCGCCAGCGGCCGGCTGGTGTACTGCAACCCCGCGTTTGCGCGGATGGTGGGCATCCCGCCGGACCGCATGCCGCAGACCCGCGAGAGCTTCCTCGACCTCGTTCACGTGGACGACCGCGAGGCCGTGCGTGATGCCTGGGCGACCGCGTCCGCCGGTCCGGCGACGGTGGAATGGCGCCTGGTGCGGCCCGACGGCGGTGTGCGCGAGATTGTCACGCGGATCGTGCCGCTGCGCGAACGCGGAGGGTTCACGCGCATCGCCGGGCTCTCGGAGGACGTGACCGACCGCCGCGCCGCCGCCGATGCCGAGCGCCGCCGGTACGGCGAGCTGGCGCACGCCGACGGCCGGTCGGCGGTCGGGGAGGTGGCCGCCGCTCTCGCGCACGAGGTCCAACAGCCCCTATTCGCGATTCGCACGTACGCCCGTACCTGCCTGCGCCGCGTGCTGGGCGGCAGCACCACCATGGATGAGGTCCGCGAGGTGTGCGACCGGATCGCCGCCGAAGCCGAACGTTCCGCCCAAGTGGTGCAGCGCCTGGGCGACTTGGTCCGCGGCCGCCCGCCGCAAACCCGCCGGGACGACTTGAATGCCCTCGTCGCCGAGACCGTGCGCATGGCGGGCCCCGATACCCTCCCGCCCGACGTGACGGTCAAGATGGTCCCGGACCCGACGGCGCCGTTCGTGAAGGTGGACCGCGTACAGGTGCAGCAGGTTCTACTGAACCTGATCCGTAATGCGGTCGAGGCCATGGCCGATGCACCCCGTCCGCGCCGCCTGTGGGTCTCCGTCGCCGCTCGGGGTCCCGAGGCCGCAGTCTCGGTCGGAGACAGCGGACCCGGTATCGATCCGGACCACGCCGAGCGGATCTTCGACCCCTTCTTCACCACAAAGCCCGACGGCACCGGGATGGGGCTGGCCATCTGCCGCACGATCGTCGAGGCCCACGGGGGTCGCCTGTGGGCGGAGTCCCGCGACGACGGCGGCGCATTGCTCACCTTCACCCTGCCCGCCGCGGTGCCGCCGGAGGCGGATGACTGACCCGCCGCCTGCGGATCGCGCCACCGTGCTCGTCGTGGATGACGCCCCCTCAGTGCGCGATGCGCTGGCCTATCTGTTCCGTTCGGTGGGCCTGGACGTGGAGACGTACGGCGCGGCCGCGGATCTGCTCGGGCGCGAGAGTCCGGACCGCCCCGGCTGCATCGTCGTGGATGTACGCATGCCGGGCATGGGCGGCCTCGACCTGGTCGCCGCGCTTCGGGAGCGCGGCTGGCGCACGCCCGTCGTGTTCATCTCCGGGCACGCGACGGTTCCCACCGCCGTCCGGGCCATGCAGGCCGGGGCGGTGGACTTTCTCGAGAAGCCGGTGGACGACGAGCGGCTCCTGGACCGGATCCAGGGGGCCATCGCCGACGACCGCAGGCGTTTGGCGGCGGTCGACGCCCTCCGGCGTCGCCGGGCGCGGTACGCCTCGTTGACGCCCCGCGAGCGCGAGGTGCTCCTGCTGCTGATCGAGGGCTGCCCGAACAAGGAGATCGCCGCACACCTCGCGATCCGTCCCAAGACCGTGGAGCGTCACCGCGCCAGCCTCAAGGCGAAAATGCGGGTGGGCTCCCTGGCGGAGCTGGTGGCCCAGGCGGTGCGCGACGGGATTGGGGGAAATCCCCCAGACTAGGGAGGAACATCCGGATTTACGGCAAGGAACGCGGGTTCGATAGTAGCGTTGCGCGATATGGGCGCTCGATCGAATACGTTCTCCCTCGGCACGGCCCCGACTGGAAGCCGGGCGGGAGGCGCAGGTACACTGGCCTCGGAGGAGCGGGTGCCGTGCCGTCGGGCACGGATGCCCGGCCGCCCCAGGGGGGCGAATCAGGCGGACGTGGTGCCGAAGCCGCCGGCCGGACCGGCGGCGGATGGGGGATGGTGACCATGGATCCGGAGCGGCTGGTTGCGCGGAAGCTGCGCAACGCGGGCATTACGCCCAATACGAGCTATTCCACGGGACAGGTGGCGCGAATCATCGGCGTGTCGCCGGAAACGGTGCGACGCTTGGTGGACGCGTACGAACCACCGGAGGTGACCGCGCGGGACGCGCCCAAGAACAGTCGCCGTCGATCCGGCCTGCGCGCACTGAGAATCGTCAGCCACCGGCGCATCCCGCACGACGCGCTGGTGGACTGGCTGCGCGAGAACGCAGCCTATCTGCGAATAAACGAGGACACGGACTGATGCCGCGGTAGGGTCAGACCCGCGCCGGGCGGCGCGGGGCGTCGCCCGCGCGGACCGATTCCGCCCGGGCGGTCAGGCGCTCGGCGTCGGACTCGCGGTGCATGTCGGCGTAGAGCTGGGCGTACCGCTCCAGGGCGGTGGCGAGCAATTCGCTGCCCGGGCGCTCGGTGCGCTCCAGAACCTTGAGGGCGCGCCGGAAGAGGGGTCCCGCGTCGGCGTGACGGCCCTGGCGGCGGTGGATCTCGCCGAGCAGGGCCAGGGCCTCGCCGGTCTCGGGCGCGGGGGCGCCGAAGGGGGTTTCCAGGATCTCAAGGGCCCGCTGCAACAGCGGGCGCGCCTCCACGTTGCGCTCCTGCGCCAGGTACGTCGCGGCCAGACGCACCAGGGCGTGGCCCACCTTGGGGTGGCTGGGCCCCAAAGCCGACTCGCGCACCTGGACCGCGTGCTCGTACGCCATCTCGGCGTCCACCTCCCGTGCCATGCGCTCATACAGGTGGCCCAGGACCTCGTAGGTGTCGGCCACGTCGGCGTGGTCGGGTCCCAGGCGGGCCTGGCGCAGCCCCAGGGCGCGGCGCAGGATCGCCTCCGCCTCGTCGGTCCGGCCCGCGTCCATGCACAGGCGGCCCATTCGGTCGAGCACGGGCACCAGCTCCAGGGCGTCGGGGCCGTGGCCTTGCTCGATGATCGACAGCAGGCGGTGCAGGTAGGGTTCGGCCCGGACCGCCTGGCCCCGCTCCTGGTAGAGGTTCGCCAGGTGGTTCAGGGGGCCCGCCAGGTCCGGGTGGTCGGGCCCGAGGGTCCGCTCCCGAATGGCGAGGGCCTTGCGGAACAGGGGCTCAGCCGCCGTGTAGCGGCCCAGACGGAGGAAGAACTCTCCCAGGTTGTTCTGGGCCATCGCCACGTCCGGGTGCTCGGTCCCCTGGGCCTTGCGCCGCACTTGGACCGCCCGCGTGAAGGCGTCCTCGGCGCTGGCGTAGTTGCCGGCGTCGAACGACGCGATTCCCCACATGTTCAGGTAGTCGGCCCGCAGGGCCCCCTTGCCGTCGGGCACCAGCTCGACCGCCTCCAGGTAGCAGGTCGCCGCCTCGGTGGGTGCCAGGACCGTGCGCCTGAGATCCCCCGCCGCCGCCCACGCGGCGGCCGCCGCCAGGCGGCGTGCGTCCGTCGGTGGGGCCTCGCCGTCGCCGGTCTCCACCACGCGCCGCGCCGCGCCCGCGAGGCGCTCCCAGGCCGCCGCCACATCCCCGGCCTCGAGCTGCCCCGCGGCCTCTCCATAGGCCTCCGCCATGGGGTCGCGCGGGGAGATCTCCTCGAGCAGGCCGTGCAGGGCCCGGTACGCCGCCACCCGCTGGGTGAAGCAATCCTCCCGCTCCTCTTCGGGAATGGGATGGTTTTCCACGGCGGACCACAGCGCCCGGGCCAGACCGGGCGTGATGCCGTGCAGGGCGGCGCGGCGGACGTCGGCGTCACTGGGGGCCTCGCCAGGGGTTTCGTCCGGGGCCGGCGGCGCATAGGTGGCGGCCCGCCGCGCCTCGTCCGAGACGTGCACGGTGGGCTCGGCGGGCGGCCTGCGATCGGGGGTCGGGGCAGCGCGGGCGCGCGGGCGCACCAGGAGGGCGGCTGCAATCGCCGCACTCCCGAGGGCCAGGAGGCCCACGACCATGAATATCGCTCCGGCCATCGGTTCCCGTGTCGGGACGGGCGGGCCCCCCTCGGGCGCGCACCGGCCCGCCCTCGTGTCGGCCGGTTCGGCCTATCGCTTTACGTGGGTCCGGGGTGGAAGGGAGCGGCGACGTCCCTCAGGGCGTGGCCGTGGCGGCGCCGAGGCGCCGGTCCACCTGCTCGGTGACAACCGCGCCCAGCATCTCGTAGGTGTACCGGGGCGGCATCCCGCGCCGCCCGTCGTGGATGGCGGCGGTGAGGAGGGTCTGGACCTCGGCCGTGGACAGGCCGGCCTCGCTCAGGCGGGTGAAGCCCTGAAAGGCGGCCTCCATGCAGGCCTCGCGGCAGCCCTGGATCACGGCGACCTTGACCAGATGGCGGATGTCGGTCGGGTCGCCCCCGGCGGCGAGGTGGGCGTGGAGCGCCTCGTGGATCGTGTGGGCCTCGGCGAAGTCGATGGGATAGGCGCGCCGGATCTGCTCCAGGGCGTCCAGGGCCTCCTGGTTCACCGCGGCGGCGTCGGGGCCGGCCGGTGCCTCCTGGCCATGCGCGCCGTCGACCCCCCGGGGACCCCACATGGCCAGGATCAGGATCAGGCCCGCCGCGACGGCCGCCCACAAGGGCCAAGTCCGCCGGGCCGGGCCGGGGGCCACCGCCCCCCGCCTTCGGGTTGCCTGTAAAAGACGCACGGCGCGCAAGGGTACGCCCGGTGCCGCCCCGCAGGCAAGCGGCCCCCCCAAAGTCCGCGGGACCTCGGCGTTCCCGTGTTCTTGCGCCCCCGACCGGCGCCCCTGCCGGCCGGGAAACCGGCGTCAGCCCTGGAGCAGGGCCGGCAGGATCATCCGCGCCAGGTCCTGGGCCTGGGCAAACCCCGTCTGGGTCGCGCGGCCCGAGGCAATCCCCGCCCCGTACAGGTTGTCGCTCTGGGCACCGGCCGTCCGAAGGCTCGCATCGGCCAGGTCGGAGCTCGCACCGTAGCCCAGGCGGAGCAGATCCGAGAGCCGCTGGTAGCGCGTGTCGTACTCCTGCGACGCGGCCTGCTGGGCGTAGTCGTTCAGGGCCCGCGCCGCCGCCCCGGAGAAGGGGGAGCCGGACGCGGCGAAGCGGTTCTGTACGGCGTTCAACCCCTGGTTCAGGCGGAACCGGTACGCCGGGTCCTGGGGCAGGTTCAGGTTGCCCGAGAGCAGCCGGCGCAGCAGGCCCGGCACCTCGGCCGTGAACGGGTCCAGGTAGGAGGCCGCGGTGTCGAAGCCCTGCTGGAGGGTCGCACCTGCCCCCTGGGCCCCCCGGTCGAACTGGCGCCGGGCGGCGGTGGCGCCGGTCAGGGCGCCCAAGGGGTTGGAGATGAGGTCGCTCAGGAAGCCCATGTCGCCGTCCTCCTATGGGTTCATCAGCCCCGCCGCGCGCAGGCGGCCGAGCAGCTCGTCCAGCTTGTCCCCGATAGCCTGCACCTCCGCCTGGGTGGGCGGGTTCGAGGACGCCAGGTTCAGGTCCGCTACGCCGTCCGCTTGGAATACCACCCCCGCGGTGTCCGTCGTGGCCAAGTCACCGGCGCCGATGACGGCCCCGGTCGCCCCGTGCACGTTGCTGGTCGCGCTCCGATGGTCGGCGGCGGCCTTCGCGTCGGCGTCGGTCAGGTGCTTGGGGGTGACGTCGTCCGTGCCGGTCTCGTCGGCGATCTCCACGTCCTGGAGGGCGGAGTGGGGGCGGGTCTCCAGGTCGTCCAGCTTCGAGCCCGCGGTGTCGATCTGCTGCCAGGCCAGCTGCAGCGCCGCATCGATGCGGCGGTAGGCCTTCTCCAGCCACCGCTGTACCAGGACCAGCCAGCTGGAAAGCGCCGGCCCCTCGACCGTCGCCGGGGACCGCGGCGGGGGCGGCAACGGCTCGCGCTCGGCCATCAGGACACCCCCGCCTCGGCGTCCACCTCGGCGCCGATCACCACGGCTTCCACCGGGTCGCTGACCGACAGCTCGATCACCGCGTCCCGCGGGGCACCCAGACGATTCCAGCGCGTGGCGGCCCGGTACTGGCCGATGCCCCCGATGGGGCGCCACTGCTCGGGTCCCCAGGTGCGCCCGCCGTCCCGGCTGACCCGCAGCATGGCCTGGGGCTGGGCCCCCTGGCCCGACGCCACGCCAACCCCTGGCTGCATGTGCAGCTCGAGGCCGCCGACGAACACGCGCCGGCCCCCCTGGAACGGCAGGCGCACGCGGCGCACGCGCCGGATCGGTAGGTCGCCGTCCGTGTATACACTGGGATCGAGGCGCCAGATGGTGCCCGAGGTGGGGTCACCCACCAGATGCCTGCCCCCGACGTGTACGTGGCAGGCCGGGCGCCAGTGCCCGAGTCCGTAGGTGGAGCGCTCGTGCCACTCGGCCGTCGAGGTGTCGTACACGAGCGTCCGCCTGGCGCCGGGGAACGTGAGGACGTAGAACGAATGGCCGCCGTTGGTGTAGGCGAAGCCGAAGGCGTCGTCCGTGCGCGGGAACGTGCTGATCTGGTAGCCGATCTCCGGCGTGGACACGGGCACCGCGGCGTAGCCCTGGGAGGCCGCCACGAACGGCGCTCCACGGTTGTCGGACGCGAGCCAGTAGAGCGTGCCGCCGAGCCGCGCGAGGGAGCGCGCCGCTGCCAGCCCGGCCGCGCCGGAGGCGCCCGAGCGTACGAAGAGCGGGTCGGTGCCGGTGAAGCTCCAGACCTCGTAGGAGGCAGCACCGAAGATCCACACTTCTCCCAGGTGCGAGACGATCGCCATGTTCTCGTCGGCGTCGGTGATGGCCTGGTCGAAGTCGAGGGCGTCCCAGGAAAGCCCGCCGGCCTGCGAATAGAAAAAGTCGGAGGTGCGGGGGCGGATGAA
Organism: uncultured Nitrospirales bacterium; assembly: GCA_964528115.1. GTDB lineage: Bacteria > Nitrospirota > JACRHL01 > JACRHL01 > JACRHL01 > CAZGRJ01. Next base: position 5,663 of record CAZGRJ010000007.1, on the reverse strand, counting down.
CAGGAGGTAGGTGTTGAGGAAGGCGCAGCCCGACGCGGCCGCCGGCAGCGCGACCGCCTCGAAGGTCGTGCCGTCCCAGCGGAACCCGCTCTGGCCGTCCGTGATGAACACGCCGTTGACGCCCGTGGTCATGCAGACCCGGCCGGCGCCTATTCCGGAGCCGACCAGGGTCGCGTCCTCGTACAGCTCGCCACCGGACACGGCCAGGACCTTGCCCCGGAACTCGTGCAGGGCGCGGATCGGTCCGGCGCCGACGGTGCGATCCAGGACCAGCCCCGGGGTCGGGTAGAGCACGTAGGCGGCCTTCCCGTCCGCCTGGCGCTCCGGGTACCAGTTGACGCACTCCTGGATGCCGACGAGCGGGGAGCGGCCCTGGTAGGCGCCGCCGGCGATGGGCAGCGGGACCCTCATACCGACGCCTCCCAGTAGACCGTCGTCGGCGTGCCCACCAGATTCCCGTCCAGGTCGCGCATGGCGATCTTGAACGTCGTGGCGGTCTTGCTGCCGCAAGACACGTTGTAGTTGGAATCCTGCGTGGTCAGCAGCACCCGATCCGGCGTGTCGATGAGCTGATGGTCGATGTCGTCGTTGTTCTTTGCCGAGACGCTGCCGCCGTAGCGGAACCGCGGCAGGTTCATGAACGGCCGCTCCAGGCCGTTGTAGCGCACGTTTCCGATGCTGGAGAACATCGTGCCCGTGACCCCGCTCACGTAGTTGTGGGGCCCCGCAGTGGGGTCGCTCTGGACGATCATGTCCGCCATGTTGGTGAAGGAGCACGACTCGAAGTAGGGCCTCGACTTCGTGTTGTTGCCCCGCCACGCGGCCTGCGTCACACCGGCCTTGCCCAGGAACGACACGCCCACGAAGCGCACATGGCTGGTGTCGGCGGCGGCGTATGTACTGGCGTCCACCAGGGTCTCGCACTGCTCGAACATGCACCCCTGGAATACCGCCGCCATGAGCGCCGGCGAGGTGTTGGGGTTCGTGATCTTGAGGCCGACGGTGTACTGCTCGTTCGGGTCCTCCGTGAAGGCCGACATCAGGCACCGCTCGACGAGCATGTCGCGGACCGGGTTTGTGACCCCGTTCTCCATCTCGACGTGCAGGGACGCACACTCGCCCTCCTGGACGTTGCCGGCCTGGACGAGCTGGCACGAGGCGACCCGCACGTGGGACTCGTACTGCGGGCTGGCCGCCAGGCACTTCAGGTGCAGCGGATAGGCGTTGCCGCGCAGGACGCAGTTCTCGATGGTGACGTACTGGAACGCCTGAACGAACAGGGGCGTGACGAGGTTCGTGGTTTCGCTGGAGACGATCCGGACCCGCTCGACGACGAGGTTGTGGCTCATGGGCACGGATACCAGGGGGCCGGCGTTGTGCCCCGACTCAGCGACGATGTGGATGTCCCGGATGCGCACGTGCTTCGGGTTGTGGGAGCCGGCCCCGCTCTTGCCCGTCACCGGGTCGTAGTCGCCGAAGCGGAAGGCTCCGGCGCCCTGGAGGTTGATGCGGGTGGAGATTCCGGACCCGATCAGCTCCACCGCGTCGCTGTTCGAGGCGACCTCCCCGTCGATGTCGTACTGGCCGGGCGACACCACCACCTGACCGCCCGTGTCGGCCAGGGGGTCGGAGCTTGCGACGGCGTCCACGGCCGAGATCGCGTCGAACGCGGCCTGGAACGCCGCCGTGTTGGCCGTGGCGTCCCCGCCGGGCGACGCCCCCCACCAGCGCGGGTCGACCGCGCGGCGGAGTCCCACCCCGAAGCTCACGATGCCGTCCGTCCCGAACACATGCCGATCCGCCGCGCCCAGGGGACCGTCGATCGTCAGGGTCACCCCCGGCGCCGGTGACAGCATCCCCTCGCCGAGGATCAGCAGCGCCACGTTCACCGGGACGGTGGTGTCGGTGGCGACCGCCTTGGCGCCGCTTACGACGAGAGTCCGCTGGGCCGGGCCGATGACGTCGAGCGCGTCCTGGAGGGTCGGGAAGTCCTCCAGGTTCACGACGTTCCCCAGGTCGAAGAGCTGCAGGCCCCCCGCGCGCACCTCGTCCTGGGTGTAGAGCGTGGCGCCGACCGCGTCCTTCACGATGAACTTGTAGGCCACGGGGTTGCCGCTCGCGTCGGTCGTGGCCAGGTACACCGCGCCGTCCGGCCGCCCCGAGGTGCCCAGCGGGATCGTCGTGGGGTTCGGCGTCCCCACGGCGTCGGCGTAGGTGGCGAGCGGCGTGCTCGTGCCGGCCAGGTAGGTTTCCATCGAGCCGCTTGCGGCGGCCTCCCCCTCCGGCACCCGAAGCGGCGGGCACAGTGCGTAGTCCATCTATCTCTCCTCCACGCGGACCTTGAACGACCGCTTGACGGTGCGGCCTCCCGTGGTCGTGACCGTGTTCGAGACGGTGTAGGTCACGCCCGTAGTCCCCCCGGACAACCGGAGCGTCGTGCCCAGGGAGCCCGGCTCGATTGCCGCCCCGGCCGCGTCCAGCCCCCCGGCGTCCCACTCCGACGTGAGGACGGTGTCCCCCAGGGGGTTCAGAAAGGGGCCCCAGTCCATGCGATAGGGCAGCTCGTCCGCCGGCCCTTTGGGGGCGGGCAGCTGCACGATCTCGCCGACGCTCAAGTGGATCGTCTTCATTGGATCACCTGTACCGTGTGGGTTTCGGGCGGCACCACGGCCCCGTGGGCCTCCGGCGGCACGACCACGGTCTGCAACGCCCCCGTCGCCGCGCCTCCCAGTACATACGCGAGACCCCGGGCCAGCGCCGGCGCCGCCGTCACCCGGTATGCCAGGGCCCGCACCACGACCACGTGAACGGCGGTGTCGATCTCGTACCCGAGCAGCTTCGCCGCCGCCGGGGCCGTGGTCCGGACCGTGTACGCCTGGACCACCGGATGCGGCTGCACCGTCGCGTGCACGGCGTAGGTGGCCGCGCGGGACAGCCGACCGGCCGCCGGCAACGCCTCGTAGGCGGCCGTCTTCACGAGGGCGTGGGGAATGTGTACGACGTATGCGGCGGAGTGCGCCGCCGTCGCAGGCGTCGTGCGGACGGAATAGGGAGCGGACTTCGCCACCGTGACCGGCGCCTGGACGACGTACGCCAGGTCCGCCACCCGCCGCGTGTGGGGCCGGACCGCGTAGGCCAGGCCCCGCGTCTTTGCCGCCGCGGGCGAGTCGGTCAGGAACGACGCTGGCTGAAGACCTGCGCCGGTCCGCCGCAGCACGCCCCCGGGCACCCGCGACCGGAACATCTCGCGGGCCAGGACGGCTGCCCCGGCCGCGATCATGTGCGTCCCGTCTCCCACGTCGTAAGCGGGATTCAGGCGCTTGTAGGCCGACGTCTTCGTGTTGTCGTTCAGCGCCTCGCAGTTGAAGGCGATGCGGCACCCGTTCCGCGCGCAGAAGTCGGTCAGCCAGCGGTTGTATTCGATCCGATTGCTCTCGTCGTCCGCGGGCGTGCCCTCGAAGAGGTCCGAGGGCGCGATCTTGCAGAACGTGACGTCGCCGGGGTCGATCCCCCCTGCGATCAGCGTGTCGAAGATCGTCCCGATGTTGGCCTGGAGGGTGGCGAGGTTGCTCGCGCCGTACAGGTCGTTGTGGCCGACGTGGAGGTACAGCTTCCGCCCGTGCTGGTCCAGGAAGAGGCCTTGCAGCCCCTCGCCCGACCCGACTCCACCCACGATCTGCGTGGACGTCGCTGCTCCGAAGGCCCGGGACGCCACGAGCTCGCCGGTGAGCAGGCCGAGCTGATACGCGGGGGCGGCGGTCTCGTCTTCGGAAGGCCCGAGCCGCCCGTGGGCGCCGCCGGCGTCGGTGGCGAAGTTGGGCTGCTCCGACCAGTTGGGCTTGCCGTCCGCGATCGAGTCGCCCATGACGAAGGCGTTCGGGACGAACACCTGCACCATGTCCGCGTACACCGTGCCACTCGTCGTGGTGTGCAGGCGCACCCGGTCGATGGTGCCGCCGGAGTACCCCTTCTCGGCGATCAGGTCCCATGTGCCGTTGCGCCCGCCGCCATCCGCCGCAGAGATGTAGAACTGCACGGTGGCGCCGTCCTGGTCGAAGGCCAGGATGAACTGCCGATAGACGGCGGCGGCGAAGGCATGGGACGTCTCGCCCTCCGTGTCCGTGCTCGCGTAGGCGTTGCCCCCCGTGAACCGGATGGCGGCCAGCACCGAGGGCCCGCCCGCGTCCATCACCTCCAGGTAGCCCTGCACGCCCGAGGCGGAGTACCGCAGGTCCGACTCGACGATCAGCGGTCCCGTGGCCGGCGCCGCGAAATCCCGATAGGCCGACTCGCCCGCGGCGTCCAGGCGGAGCTTCTCGTCGTTGTTGACGGTGACGATGTCGGCACCGCCGACCGTCCACGCCGCCAGCGTCCCGGCGAACCATTCGTCGACGATCGGGGGGATGGGGTCGTCCACGTCCACGGCGTACTCGAGCCCGAGGGCGTCCGCGCCGGGCGTCCGCGCGATGGCGTAGGTGGCGGTCCGCTGCCGGATCGTCACCGCCGTTATGGCGTACTGATTCGGGCGTTGTGCGTTCGTGGTCCCCGAGAACACCCCCGGCTTCAGCGCGAAGTGGTGCCCGTTCCACCGGGCGTCCCGCGTCCCCGTGACCTGGACGGCCCCCACCGACCCGGCGGTCGGCAGCGCCTTGGTGTACGTGGCCAGGCCCCGGTTGACGCCCGCGGGCTCGACCTCGAAGCCGTAGCCGTTCGTGGGCGCCGAGAACGTCGTGTCGTCGTGGTCCTCCAGGAAGAAGGCGATGCCCAGGGCGCCGTCCATGGTGGTCGTGATCGAGCCCACTGCGATCGTCCCGGCCCCGCCCTCGGCCGAGGCGCCCGCCGCCGGCGACACGTCCCACACGTCGGCCGGGTCCACGCCCCGAAAGACCCGGACGACGACCGCCCAGCTCATGTCGTAGCCGTGTGTCCAGGAGTACACCGCGGGCTCCGAGGCGCCCGCCACCCGGTGCATGACGGCGTAGCGGTTCGAGTCGCCGTAGCCGTCCGCCTGGAGGTCCTCCGTGAAGGCGTAGGCGCCGTTGTCGTCCGTGATCGTGTTCGGGTAGCCGTTCGCGTGGAGGAAGGCGACCACCAGGTCGCCCTCCTGGATGCCGATGCCCGAGACGTTCACGCTGATGTCCGAGCCGCCCACGTCCCCCGCCGCCGCGCTGCCCACCTCCGAGATCGTCCCGGTGGGGTAGTCGATCTCGTACTGGAGCGCCTTCGGGAGCGGCGGCGTGCCGACCCCGTAGGTGAGGCCCTTGGTGGCTGCGGCGGGCGTCGTGCGGACGGTGTACTTGGCCGTGCGCAGCTTGGGGGGAGGGACGGGGGCCGAAACGGTCGTCGGCGTGATGGCCCAGCGGAGCGTCGAGTTCAATTCCGACAGGTACTCGCCGGCGATCCAGTCCCACGCCACGTCGCCGTCCGTCCGGTCATGGAGGAAGGAGGCCGCGCCCAGGTAGTAGGCCAGGTAGGTACGCCCGGACCCGTTGACGTGGGCCAGGGAGGTCGGGGGGAAGGTGTTCCAGAGGTTCGCGTCCTCGTAGGCGCTGTCCTCCTCCGCCCAGGAAGCCGCCCAGTGCTTGTTCTGCGGGGCGGAGCCCCCGATCATCAGGCCGGGCCGCCGGTAGGCGCTGATCCACCAGGGGTTGTAGTCGCTGGTC